>JAHLFF010000166.1 GCA_018883945.1 Candidatus Acinetobacter avistercoris | reverse complement strand
TTAAGTTTTCGAATATAAAAAAAGCACTCTAGAGTGCTTTTTTTATATCGACGATAAACTTCAAACAAAGATGTTTATATCAATTTCAAATCATCTTCCAAATGACAAGATTGGATAATCTTGATCATTTTTTCAGGTACAGCTTTAAAATGTAAGCTTTGAGTATCAGGCATCTGTCTCAACCATTGAACCAAAACAGCCAAAGCCAAAGTACTTCCCTGTTCAAGTTCAGCTAAATTGACCACCAATGGATATTGGTTTTTTTCTCGAATGAGCGTCAAACCATCTTGATAGTATTGTTCAGCATTGTCGTAATTAATTTTACCCGACACCCACAACTCTTGTTGGTTGAAACAAATCATGCGACACCTATCATTACAATTTACTATTTTTTATCGACAGCGGCTTCAGCATCAGGCTTGAAGTTAGTGATTGCTTTATCAATATCTCCGCCATTTCGTTTTACAGTTGCAGCGAACTGGTTACGGAACTGTAGACCTAAATCAATTCCTGAAACGTTAATATTGCGAATTTTCCATTCACTACCTTTATCCGTCAACTGGAATGAAACAGGAATTTTTTCACCCTTATTGTTGAAATCAATCGTCACGACAGGGTTTGCGCTCGTTGACGCTTTATATGGACGAATCGTATAGGTTTGATTGCTAAACTTAGAAAAAGCACTGCCGTAATTCTCAATCAGTGTTTCACGGAAATTTTTCTCAAACTGTGCTCGTTGAGCTGCATTACTATACTGACTCGTCGCATAAGTGCCCATCACAATACGAGTAAATGCTTGTGAATCAATATACGGGTCAAGATTCTGACGAACAATGGTTTTAACAGCGTCAGGGTTATTTTTCAATTTTGCCTGATCTGCTTTCAAACGAGAAATCAGATTATCAGCCACTTTTTTTACAAAAGCGGGTGGTGTTTCTGTAGGTGCCGCAAAAGCTGTAGTTGCAATCATTGCAGATAGAATACTTGTTGCAACGGCTTGTTTAACTAATATTTTCATTCAAATTTCCTCAATATTTTATTCAACAAACGATGTTTGAGTATCGGTTGCTTCAGATGATGTCTCTTTCGCACCAGTATCTGTTTTGGTATCACCTGCACCACCTGTAACGAATTTAGAAACCAAGTCTTCAATTTCCATCGTACTTTGAGTGTTGCTAATCTGATCACCACGTTTCAAATAGGTCAAACCGCCACCTGGGACAATTTTCAAATATTTTTCACCTAAGAGACCATTTGTTGCTACCATTATATAAGCATCTTCATCAATATTTGTGATGGAGTTCATGTTCGCTATGAGTTGCTTTTCCATTTCTTTTTGTTGCTCTGGCGTTGCAGATTCATAGTCAACACTGTAGCGAAGTTCTTCAATCGCGCCATCTTGGACCAATTTCAATTGTTCCGCATTAAATGACGTTAACTGCCCATCTAAATTAATTTTTACTGTTGCTAAGCGCGTTACAGCATCTAGCGTGATTGACTCAACCTCACCAACCTTAACGCCACTTAATGCAACTTTAGCGCGTGGTTTAATCCCATTAACGTTATCAAAAGTTGCTGTCATGCTATAGCTATCTTTTAAGTTTGTGCCAGCCAAACCACTGACTTTCATCGCTAGAAAAAATAGAGCTATACCAAATAAAATAACGAAAATTCCGACTGCTAGCTCACTAGTACGTGATTTCATTAAACACCTCCGAACATGACCGCAGTCAAAACAAAATCAAAGCCTAAAACACAAAGTGAAGAATATACGACTGTACGTGTTGTTGATGTCGCAATACCCTCAGACGTCGGTTCACAGAAATATCCTTGATAAACCGCGATCCAAGTACACAACAAAGCAAAAACAAAACTTTTTATAATAGTGCCATTTAAGATATCTTTAGAGAATTGCACGGTATTTTGCATACCACTCCAATACGATCCTTCATCCGCGCCGAGGAAGTCGACACCGACCATTTTACCGCCCATAATTCCAACTGCTGCAAAAATTACAGCCAACATCGGTAAGCTAAAAATACCTGCCCATAGACGCGGTGAAATAATTCGTTTGAGTGGATCAACACCGATCATTTCCATACTGGACAATTGTTCAGTTGCTTTCATCAGCCCAATTTCGGCAGTCAAAGCTGAACCCGCTCGACCTGCAAATAACAGTGCAGCGACAACTGGTGCAAGTTCGCGTAGTAAAGTTAAAGACACCGCAGCGCCTAACATCGCTTCACTACCAAAAGTCACCAGAATGCTATACATCTGCAAACCCAGCACAGCACCAATGAATAAACCAGAAACCACGATAATCAATAATGACATCACACCGACACGGTACATTTGGTAAAGAAATAACTTTACCCCTGTCCAAGTCGGCATGGAAAATAAAATCTGTAGCAGCATCAAAGCTGCAACGCCGATTCCACGAACACGTTCAATAACGCGTCTACCTAATAAGGCGATTGCATTCATGAACGCACCTCACCACTTAAATATGCTTGATGGCTGAATTGATAATCTACAGGACCTTCAACTGAACCGGTCAAAAATTGACGTACAAAAGGAGAAGAATGTTCTTTTAGTTGCTCAGGCGTACCTTCACCTTGGACCTTCCCTTCTGCAACCACGTAAATATAATCTGCAATAGATAAGGTTTCAGCAACGTCATGCGACACAATAATCGTAGTCAAGTCCAAAGCTTCTCTTAATGAACGAATCAAGCGAGACAAAACACCCATAACAATCGGATCTTGTCCTGCAAATGGCTCATCATACATAATCAGCTCAGGATCGAGCGCAATCGCACGTGCCAAAGCGACACGACGGTTCATCCCGCCTGATAACTCAGAAGGCATCATTTTTTCCGCACCACGCAGACCAACTGATTCAAGCTTTAAAGCCACCAGTTCTGCAATGAGATGTTCTGATAATTGAGTATGCGCTCGTATAGGAAAAGCGACATTTTCATAAACTGACATGTCAGTAAATAAAGCACCACTTTGAAAAAGCATTCCCATACGTGCACGAGCAGCAAATAATTGCTGTCTAGACATATCTGCAATATTCAAACCATCTAGCAAAACTTCACCATAATCTGGGCTTAACTGTCCGCCAATTAGACGTAATAACGTTGTTTTACCTGTGCCAGATGGGCCCATAATGGCTGTAATTTGGCCACGTCGTATTTTTAGATTGACATTATCATAGATGATACGATCGCCACGATTAAAGCTTAAACCCTTAACTTCAATAAAGGTTTCACTATCTCGATGTAATTGATTATTCATAGCTGAGCGTATTCCTGCAAATTATCAGCTCGCATACTATACTCTGAAAAGGCTGAATGAAGATGTTATTTATTTATAATGACGAAGAATATCGATTGTATCATTATTAGTCATTCTTATTAAACTTGAGAATTCTTATAAATTAATAATCGCATCAAATAACATTTTTTAATTTTGAATATTACTATCTGATTTTTGAATTTTTCTAAATGATTTAAAAATATCTTTAAAAAATCATACTATATAGAAAATAACTAAGATTCAGAATCAACAAAATAGAGAATAGATAAATCATCATCGCTCCTATTAAACTTTGAAAAGACCCATGAGAAACGTGAAAAGTGTTCATAATTTACTTTTTGTTTTAACAATATGACATAGTTAACAGTTATATTAGCATATTGAGATTTCTTAGCAATAAAAAAACCAGTCAAGTGACTGGTTTTTTTATATCTTTATGAATTAGTCGTTAAATTTACGACGTGGACGTTCTTCACCGCCTTCACGACGTGGACGATCCGGGTTGAATTCACGCTTAGGACGTTCATCAGTACCGAAAGTACGTTTAGGACGATCATCAAAAGAACGTTGTGGACGATCACCAAAACCGCCTTCACGACGTGGAGCTGGACGATCACCGAAATCACGTTTTGGACGGTCATCAAACGAACGTTGTGGACGATCACCGCTAGGTTTGTAATCTACACGATTACCGCGATTGTCATCATTCGAACGTGGTTTATCAGAGAACGAACGTTGTGGACGATCACCATAACCGCCTTCACGACGTGGAGCTGGACGATCTGAACCAAATTCGCGCTTTGGACGGTCATCGAAAGAACGTTGTGGACGATCACCAAAACCGCCTTCACGACGTGGAGCTGGACGATCTGAATTAAATTCACGCTTTGGACGATCATCACCGTAAGAAGGACGCTCGCCACGAGGCTTGTCATCGAAACTACGTTGTGGACGATCACCGCGAGGTTTGTCATCAAAAGAACGTTGTGGACGATCACCACCACGACCGCCGCCAAAACCGCCACGACCGCCATCACGACCACGACCACCGCCGAAACCGCCACGACCGCCATCACGACCACGACCGCCGCCATCACGACTACCGCGTGCAGGAGGTGGAGATGGCTCAAGGCCTTCAATTTCAGATACATTTAAACGTGCATCTAAGAAATCTTCTAAAGCACGAATTTTACCGCGTTCACGGTAAGTTGCTAAAGTGATTGCTTTACCTGTACGACCCGCACGACCTGTACGACCGATACGGTGTACGTAGTCTTCGTTCTTCATAGGAAGACCGAAGTTAATAACGTGTGAAATGGTTGGTACGTCAAGACCACGAGCAGCAACGTCAGTTGCAACTAAAATCTTTGCACGACCTTCACGGATGCTACGTAAACGACGGTTACGTACAGTTTGTGGCATAGCACCATGAAGCGCAACAACTGAAAGACCAGCTTCAGCAAGCTCTTCAGCCAACATATCTGTATCTTCTTGAGTTGAAGCAAATACTACAGCTTGATCAACGTCTTCAGCGCTCAACCAATGTGTAAGTAATTTTTTCTTGTGTTCAAAGCCATCAGTCCAATGCAATGTTTGAGTGATGTCCATATTTGTAGAGTGACCAGTTTCGATCGCAATACGTACAGGCTCATTCATCATACGTTCAGCAAGGGTAATAATACGACCCGCGAAAGTTGCAGAGAACATTAATGTTTGTTTACGGTTGTTCGCTAAATCACTGATTGCTTCTAAATCTTCAGAGAAACCAAGATCAAGCATACGGTCTGCTTCATCTACGATTAAAGCATTGACTTGATCAAGTTTGATTTGACGACGGTTAACTAAGTCAAGTAGACGACCTGGAGTCGCTACAACAACTTGTGCACCTTTTAATTGTTGGATTTGCTTACCAAAAGGCATACCACCCATAATTGCAGCAACACGAACACCTTTCATGTGGCGTACAAGTGCAATTGCGTCTTGGCTTACTTGTTGAGCCAATTCACGTGTAGGGCAAAGCACTAAAATATTTGGTGCAGTAACAGCACGCATACGATCTTTAAATGAAGAAAGTGTGTCTTCATTTGTCGTTAGATCATTTAATGTCGGTAGTAAGAATGCAGCTGTCTTACCTGAACCTGTTTGGCTCGATACTAAAAGATCTTTACCTTCTAAAGCAGCAGGAATAGCTTGCTCTTGAACAGTAGTAGGCGCAGTAAAGCCTAAAGTTTGTAGTGCTTGTTGAAGTGATTCGTGTAGTGGAAAATCAGCAAAAGTCTTGCTCATAGAGGTATTCACCCTTATATGGGTGCTCCATTAAATATATAGTCTGATGGACATCGGCAAAAAGCGGCACAGCAATAATCGCTGAAAATATAAAAATCAGCGGCGATCCGAGAACGACGATGCGTATAACGCACATTTGATAACAGCCGCAACCTGAAGGAATCGCTTAAGCGATTGGGTGGGGCGCGAAATATTGTCCTCTCTTGGGACCGGACGCGCATACACAATATAGAAGAGAAATGTTCAGGTAATGAACGAAATTTAGTGCGTGGGCGGATTATAACAGAGTTTAAAAAAATGTCACGCGGTTTAATCCATTTTTCCACTTTATTATTGTTATCGAGAGAATTTTAATTTTTACCCATCGTAAAAAAAGCCTCGAATACGAGGCTTTTTTTATTATAGATCAATCTATTGCTTATTTAGCAGCTTCGCCCCAAGCTGGAACAACAGCTTGCATCAAAGGCTTTAACATTTTCATTGAACATGCCAATACTTGACCATTGTTCATTGAATCTGAACCACCGCGTGCATCTACTACAGTACCGCCCGCTTCTTTCATAATTAACTCGCCTG
This sequence comes from Candidatus Acinetobacter avistercoris, assembly GCA_018883945.1. Taxonomy (GTDB): domain Bacteria; phylum Pseudomonadota; class Gammaproteobacteria; order Pseudomonadales; family Moraxellaceae; genus Acinetobacter; species Acinetobacter avistercoris. The sequence continues at coordinate 8,253 of JAHLFF010000166.1, read as the reverse complement.
CAGCGATATCCCAAGGTTTCAAACCAAGTTCAAAATAACCATCAAAACGACCAGCAGCGACATAAGCTAAATCTAATGCAGCAGAACCTGTACGGCGATATTGTGCACCAGCTTGTGTCACGTTCAACAATGATTCGAAATGGTTTTTAGCGTAAGAAACAATTTCACCATTACGTTTTGCACGGTAAGCATGACCTACAGATAAGAATGTATTTTCTAAACTGTCTTTCACATTTACACGAATACGACGTTGGTTCATCATTGCACCGCGACCGCGGCTTGCAGAGAATAACTCATCTTTCACAGGGTCATAAATTACACCGTGTTGAGTTACGCCTTTATGCTGAACAGCAATAGAAATACAGAAATGAGGAACACCATGAATGAAGTTTAATGTACCGTCAAGAGGATCAATCACCCAACACCAATCGGCATCGTGACCATTACCTTCTTGCATACCAAATTCTTCACCAAGAAAACTGTGGTTTTTATAACTCTTCTTAAGAGTCGCAATCGTCAATTCTTCTAAATAACGATCTACGCGTGTAACTGGTCCATCAATACCTTTTTCTTCAACTTGTAGATCAAGTTTATGACGATTCTGATGCGCTTTTAAAAGCTCTTGACCAACTGTTTGAGCCGCACGCGCAGCCATAACCACCATAGGTTCCATTGAACATACCCACTACATATTTGAAGAAACTGATAAAGAATAATGCATAAAAGCGCCCATATTCTATCAAATACAGACGCTTTTAGGGAGAAAAACTTTCTAAAATTTTAGTCGTACGACTTTAAACCAATTGGACAAGCTTAGCCCATGCTTGGGAAATCGACTTTTCAATGCCTTTTGCATCCAAGCCGCAACCTTTCAACATTTCATTGTGGCTGGCTTGAGCCAAAAAGCGATCTGGTAAGCCCAAATTCAATATTGGTTTTACAATTTGTGCTTCAGCTAAAAACTCATTAACGGCACTTCCCGCACCCGCCATCACTGCATGTTCTTCAATGGTGACAAACAAATGTGTAGCGTCCGCAAATTGACGAATGATATTTTCATCCAATGGCTTAACATAACGCATGTTAATCACACGAACTTCAATATCAAATTGTTGAGCTAGTTGTTCAGCTGCTTCAACAGCAACACTGACTCGGCTACCAAAAGCGAGCATTGTGATGCCTTCATCAGAACCCATATTGAGTTCTGAAACGACCTCTGCTTTACCTATCTCAAGTTGTGTTAATTGTTGTTCAATCTCTACGCCTAAACCATTTCCACGCGGATAACGTACCGCAGCTGGACCAGGATAATGATAAGCAGTATGCAGCATTTGACGACACTCATTTTCGTCTTTAGGTGCCATAATCACGATGTTTGGTACAGTGCGCATAAAGGCATAATCATAAGCACCTGCATGCGTAGGTCCATCTTCACCCACCAAACCTGAACGATCAATACCAAATGTGACATCTAAGTTCTGTAAAGCTACATCATGAATGAGCTGATCATAGCCACGTTGTAAGAATGTGGAGTAAATAGCAACAACGGGCTTTAATCCTTCACATGCCATTCCCGCAGCTAAGGTTACGGCATGCTGTTCTGCAATCGCGACATCAAAATATCGTTCTGGAAATTGTTCAGCAAACTGCACCATGCCTGAGCCTTCGCACATCGCGGGTGTAATTGCCAACAAACGTTGGTCTTGTTCAGCTTCATCACACAACCACTGACCAAAAACATCTGAGTATTTAGGCGCTGCATTAACTGCTGCTACAGCATTAAGCTTTCCAATCGCATGATACTTAATTTGTTCGGCTTCAGCTGGTGCGAAGCCCTTGCCTTTTTTGGTATAGACATGGATCAAACGAGGACCTTTGCGTTTTTTGATCGCATGGAAGGCCTGAACCAACTGATCGACATCATGCCCATCAAACGGTCCAAAATAGTCAAACCCGATTGCTTTAAATAAGTTGTCAGCAGCATCTGTTGCTGAACAGTGTAAGCGTGATGTAAAACCCCACTCTGGATAATCTTGTAGGTACGCTTCGCCGAGTTCATTAATATGAACGGACTGACCTTTTTCCCAAATTGCAGCCAAATGCTTTGCAAACCCACCAGTGCTACATGAAATTGACATATCGTTGTCATTCAATACCACCATCAAATCTGCTTGATGTGCGACTGCATCATTCATCGCTTCAAAGGCCATGCCCGCAGTCATAGCACCATCCCCGATAATGGCAACAACATCACATGGATCTTTTTGATAACGACGCGCCAATGACATACCTAAACCAGCAGAAATAGCTGTAGACGAATGTCCCACCCCAAAAGTGTCAAATTCTGATTCTTCACGTGTAGGGAAAGCAGCCAATCCATTTTTAGAACGTATGGTCGTGAGCTGCTCACGGCGACCAGTTAAAGCTTTGTGCGGATATGCCTGATGTCCCACATCCCAAATTAAACGATCTTTAGGCGTGTTAAAGCAATAATGCAAGGCAACTGTTAATTCAATCACCCCTAAATTTGCGCCAAAATGCCCGCCACTCTGCCCTGCAGCATACAAAATGAATTGGCGCAGTTCATCTGCAACTGTAACCAATTGGTTTGCCTCCAGCTTACGTAACTGTGCTGGATCATCAATCATGTCCAACAATGGCGTAACTGGCCGTTGAGTAGGTATTTCGGTATACAACATATGTGGCAATGCCTTCTAAAGCCTGGCAAATCCTAAGCTAGGTAAAATGGGTTAGCTCAATCTTTTGTAACAAAAGATCGAAAAAAATCACCTTCAATCAACCACATTATATTGGCGTGTTATCAAGCAATTGCTTAATTTGGCGTTGTTAGGTCTTTAGATTATCCTGAATAACCCTAGTACTTATCAACTATTATCGTGTGCTTTATACAAAAAAGAAAATCTTCTGTGTAAATTTGCACAAGGATATACCACTAATGTCAAATCATTCAGCTATACTTTAGCCAATATACAAACATGTAATGGATTCATCTGTGTCTATAGAATTTGTCGCGACTTCTCATTTACCAACTGCTTTTGGTGATTTCAAAATCACAGTTTTCCAAGACCCAGAAACTGGTGAAGAGCATGTTGCTCTTTCTAAAGGTTTAGATACGCCACCAACCGAACCTGTATTGGTTCGAGTTCATTCTGAATGTTTAACGGGTGATGCCTTTGCTTCACTCAAGTGCGATTGCGGGCCACAACTTCAAGCTACACAAAAAATAATTAATGATGCAGGCCAAGGTATTATCCTCTATTTACGCCAAGAAGGTCGTGGTATTGGTTTAACCAATAAAATTCGTGCCTATGCCTTACAAGATCAAGGTCATGACACCGTAGATGCTAATTTAATGTTAAATCTACCTGCAGATGCACGTCGTTACGACATGTGTAGCATTATGCTCGATCATTTGCAGGTCAAAGAAGTCAAATTAATAACCAATAATCCACTCAAAATTGCTGCTTTAGAAGAACAAGGAATAAATGTTGTCGACCGCGTACCGCTCACTGTTGGCCTCAATCCTTTCAATGAAGAATATTTAAAAACCAAAAATAAGCGTATGTCACACATGTATCAAAAAGACGATTTCTAATTTAAATTTTAAATTAATGGGCTGAGTTATTGTGCCGCTCAATAAATTTATAAATTGAAAGACAATCCCTTACTTTCTTTATGTATTTATGTTTTGATAGCATTAAACCCATTCAATTTGCCCTGATATCAAGAGGAGCATCATGCAGAATCCAACTTCAGCTGATATACAACGCGTACGTGACTTTCTCCTCGATTTACAAGCCCGTATCTGTTCGAGCTTAGAGCAGCAAGAACTAGCAGGTGGTGGAACTGCAACATTTGAAATTGATGATTGGCAACGCCCAGAAGGCGGCGGCGGTCGCTCTCGTGTTCTACAAAATGGCACGGTCATTGAAAAAGGTGGTGTGATGTTCTCTCACATCAATATTTCAAAGCTCCCTGCTTCTGCGACCGAACGCCATCCACAAATTGCGGGTGCAAAAGCTCAAGCCATGGGTGTATCACTGGTCGTTCACCCCAAAAACCCGAACGTGCCTACATCGCATGCCAATGTCCGTTTATTCGTTGCAGAACCAGAAGGACAAGATCCAATCTGGTGGTTCGGAGGTGGTTTTGATCTCACGCCATTCTATCCAAATGACGAAGATGTTTTATTTTGGCATCAAACAGCACATGATCTTTGCGCACCTTTTGGTCAAGACGTTTATGCTCATCATAAAAAATGGTGTGATGACTACTTCTACCTTAAACATCGAGACGAACAACGCGGTGTAGGTGGCTTATTTTTTGATGATTTAAATCAGTGGGATTTTGAAACCTGTTTCCAATACATTCAAGCTGTAGGAAATGGCTATCTAGAAGCAATATTGCCCATCTTTAAGCGCAATCAGGATAAAGCCTATACTGAAGCGCAACGCGACTTTCAAATTTATCGTCGTGGCCGTTATGTAGAATACAACTTAGTTTATGATCGCGGTACACTCTTTGGACTGCAAACAGGTGGGCGTATTGAGTCTATTTTAGTGAGTCTACCGAATTTAGCAGGTTGGTCTTACCGTCCTGAATGGGATGCTGATTCTGCAGAAAAACGTTTATCTGACTATTATCTAAAACCACAAGATTGGCTAAAAGAACGCTCTTCATCGACTTAGACTTAACACTTTGAAAGTAAAGCTCTTTTTTCTTTAAAGAGCTTTACTCCCTCCCCATTTTCAACTCTCTACCAATTTATGAGTTTTCCATTCATCGATTTAAGAATTTTCCGTTCATCAACTCTATAAATTATTCTGTTGTTAAAATAAGACGACTCTATTAACATGCCGACATAAGTTGTGACATTAAAAGAACAGCACTTAAGTATTATTTAAGACTGAATGACGTACACTTGCTTATATTCACATAGTCGTTGAATCCGAATATTAATGTATGCATTGATGATTTAGATTCACATCAGGGAAAACACAATGCATATTAAAAAATTGAATTCAACTGGAATGATCTTCTGGTTGCTTGTTATCACTTTGATCAGCGCAATATCTACTACTGTTTTTTCTGAAAGTTTTATTAATGAAAGTTTTGGCTATAGTTTAATGTTCTTCGCGATCATCGGTTTAAGCTTAAATATTATTCATATCTGCTTACATGCAATCTTGGATATCTGTAATCCCAGCCATTAAAATCGATCATAAGTATTAAAGCACTGAGTACTCAAATTACCTTTAGATATCAGCCCATTTGACGTATATTTATGAGCTTTTCAGCACATGGACTTCGCGTAATGGCTAAACTATTTGCCGTGATTGGCAATCCGATTGAACAGTCAAGATCTCCTGAATTACATCAAGCATTTGCGAAAAAAACAGGAATTGAGCTTACTTATAATAAACGCTTTGCTGAATTAGATGCATTTGAAACAAGTGTTCATGATTTTTTTCAAAATGATGGTATAGGAATGAATGTCACCGTTCCTTTCAAAGAACGCGCATTTTCACTGTGTAAGCAGCTCACCGAACGCGCTCAAATCGCCAAAGCTGTAAATACTTTATGGATGCAAGATGGCTTGCTCTATGGAGATAATACCGATGGTCAAGGATTAGTTGAAGCGATCAAAGCGCTCGAATGGCCTTTAGAAAACTCGACTATTTTGATCATTGGCGCAGGCGGTGCAACTCGTGGTGTCATCTACCCTCTGGTACACGCTGGTGTAAAAAAAATTGTGATCTCCAATCGTACCATTGCTCGTGCTGAACAGCTCGTTGATGATATTCAAGACGCTGTTCCTCAAGCAGAACTTCTAACATGTGGACTTGATCAACTCGAAGGTCAGTTCGATATTATTATTAATGCGACTTCTGCGAGTCTCAGTGGCGATGCACTTATTTTACCTGTTGAACTTACATTCAAGCATGCCTATGAAATGGCCTATGGCAAACCATCAAGTTTTATCCAACAAGCTCAGCAACGTGGCGTTCCCTGTTCGGAAGGTTATGGCATGCTAATTGGTCAAGCGATTGAGGCCTTTAGTATTTGGAATGGCGTGCGTCCAAATTTAAAAGATTTCCTCTAAATAACGCCATCATTTAATCTCTTCATATTCCGTATTTGAAACAAATGTATCACTTTAACGTGCTACATTTGTTGAATAGCGTCCGAGTAATGAGGCACATAAAATCGTGATTATTGATTTAAGTGACAGTACACTTGTAAAATTTAAAAATTAAGCATCCAACCAAAATATACTTTTAGCTAATTACAAAAAATTACTAAGACATTGTTTTTATATAAAATATAATAAACACAAAAGGTTCAAATTAATTTTTAGTCCAATTATTTCATTTTCAGGTTTAATTTTTAAATTAGCTTTTCTGACATTCATTTCTATAACTCTTATCAATGTTTTTTTAGTTATTGAGCCCATAATCTTATTATCGAATAAATATTTTCTATATTTTAAATTAGGAAAAGTTAAATGCCAGCATATAAAGCGCCCGTACGTGATATTCGTTTCTTAATGAATGAAGTTTTTGACTATCCAGGCCATTTCAAAACTCTAAGCAATGGCGAAGCTGCTGATTCAGACACGGTCAATATGATTATTGATGGTGCAGCAGATTTTTGTGAAAACATTCTTTCTCCATTAAATCAATCTGGTGACGAAGAAGGTTGTCATTTTAAAGACGGCGAAGTTACCACCCCGAAAGGCTTTAAAGAAGCATATAACCAATTTGTTCAAGGTGGATGGCAAGGTCTGTCTTATCCTGAAGAGTTCGGTGGTCAAGGCTTACCAATGTCTTTAAATCTCGTTAAATCTGAGATGATGGGAACGGCAAACTGGTCATTCACCATGTATCCAGGTTTAAGCATGGGCTGTATGAACACCATCATGCAGTTCGGTACTGAAGAACAAAAAAATATCTATATGCCACATTTGACCGCAGGAACTTGGTCAGGAACGATGTGTCTTACAGAGCCACAATGTGGTACGGATCTTGGGCAAATCAAATCTAAAGCTGAACCTGTATCAGGCGATACTTACAAGATTTCAGGGACCAAGATTTTCATCTCTGCCGGTGAGCATGATCTTACCGAAAATATTATTCACATCGTATTGGCACGCCTTCCAGATGCCCCTCCAGGCACCAAAGGTATTTCGCTCTTCATCGTGCCTAAATTCCTTCCAACTGCAGATGGCGGTCTTGGTGAACGTAATCCTGTAACGTGTGGCTCTATTGAACACAAAATGGGTATTCGCGCATCTGCTACAGCTGTGCTTAACTTTGACGATGCGATCGGTTACCTAATCGGTGAAAAGCATAAAGGTTTACATGCAATGTTTACCTTTATGAACACAGCACGTATCGGTACGGCAGTTCAAGGCTTAGCACATGCGGAATTGGCTTTCCAAGGTTCACTTCCTTATGCTAAAGAACGTATGTCTATGCGCGCGCTTTCAGGTAAAAAAGATCCAGAGAAAGTAGCAGATGCGATTATTCATCACGCTGATGTACGTCGTATGCTCATGACTCAGAAAGCCATTGCTGAAGGCGGTCGTTCAATGATTTATCATGCTGCTCAGTTGGCTGATAAAATGACCGATGCGTTGCTACAAGGCGACCAAGCGAAGTTCGACGAATATGATGATAAATTGGGTTTCTACACACCAATTCTAAAAGGTTTCTTAACTGAACTTGGTTTAGAAGCTGCAAATCACGGTATGCAAATTTTCGGTGGTCATGGTTATATTAAAGAACATGGCATGGAGCAAATCGTTCGTGATGCTCGTATCGCAACGTTGTATGAAGGAACAACAGGCGTTCAAGCTTTAGACTTAATTGGTCGTAAAGTACTGTTGTCTTCTAAAGGTAAAGTGGTTCGTGACTATACTGCTGAAATTTTAAAATTCTGTGGTCAACATGCGCGTAATAAATACATGCGTCGTTTTGCATGGGATTTAACGAAAGCATGTGCTCAATGGAATGCTTTAACTGTCCGTATCATGCTTGCTGCACGTAAAGACCGCGATATTGTTTCGAGTGCTTCTGTTGATTTCTTAATGTTCTCAGGCTACGTGATGATGGCGTATTATTGGGCACAACAAGCGGCTGTTGCCTCTGCAAAATTAGCTTCAGGTGATGGTGCAGAAACAGTTGAATTCTATAAAGCTAAAATTAAATTAGCAGATTTCTACTTTGAACG
>JAHLFF010000165.1 GCA_018883945.1 Candidatus Acinetobacter avistercoris | reverse complement strand
GTCAGATACTCATTTTCGTCAATGATGGTTTTCCGTTTGGCACGGTGCAGTCCTTCAATCAGGACTTTGATACAGTTTTCATCATTTTCATGATTTACAACTTGCACAATCTTCGCGACAGTACCGTATTGATATAAGTTATCGTGATCAATTTCTTCTGTTAGCGAATCTTTTTGTGCAACTACAAATACGAGATTGTCACTGTTACGAGCCACATCAACTGCATTGATCGATTTTTCACGGCCGACAAATAGCGCAATTTGCATGTGTGGATACACCACCACATCACGCAGTGCTAAAAGTGGTAATACACTTGGAACCTGAGGCTCAAAGCTTTCTTCATTCATAATAATTTCAGACATGGGCACTCCTAATGAGTGACAACAGTGTTGCCATGTAATTTATAGTGATGGGTAATTTAAAAATTACAAGGGTCGAGTAGTGTAAATTATCGAAATATTGATTAATTATTTGATTTAGAAATGGCTTTGTCTATTTTAGTTCCCCGGTAAACGCTTAAAACGTAATGATCGGGTGGGGGTAATCAGTGCATCAAGTGGTTGGTCCCATGCTTCACGAGGCAATGTGTCCTCTAAAAATTGCAGGTCATGAGCCAGACCGAGGCGATACGGCTTTTTATATGCTGTGGCTAAGGTGCGATCATAATAACCGCCGCCCATGCCAATTCGGGTGCCATATGGATCACACATCAATAAAGGCATGATCAAAAGGTCAAGTGTAGAGACATGCTGTCCGCGCCCTTGCATTGGCTCACGCATGCCAAGTCGATGCTGGGCGAAGCGTTTGCTGCGATACTGATGTGGACTGATCTGGACCCAGCTTAAGCGCTGGTTCATATTACAGATTACAGGTAAATAAACCCGTTTTCCTTGAGCAAAGCAGTATTCAATGATTTGCTGGGTATGAATCTCACCGAAGGCATGCAGGTAGAGGCCGATATGCTGAGCGTGTTTAAATTCTGGATACTTTCTTAATAAATTGAGGACTTGCTGGGCGGAGATTCTTTGTTGAAATCTGGAAATATGACGACGCTGCTGACGCAAACTTTTTCTTAAGGTAGAGAGTTTCATTATATATTGAAATTATATTTGATAAAACATATGAAAGAAGTATAACAAAAACTCTCTTTGAGGTGCTGGAGGATATCAATTTATCCAGTAATAAAGTTCAAAATAATTTTAGAGATTTTGAGCTTATGAATTCAAAAACCTTAATTTTTTATAATTTTTCCTTCTCTATAAAAAAATCATTGTTTTTATACGGAATGATTGACTCTGTATTTTTTCTGCTTTTAAAAAAATAACTGATGGAATGTTGTGTTACGAAGATTCTGTTGCCTGAATAGTTTCAAGTATTAAAGTCCAAATATAAACAATGCATTAAAGTATTAAGATGTTTTTTAATATAAATAAAGTGTGAATTGTGTTACATTTTTTTTAAAAATGTTATCATTTTTATAGTTTTGGGTGTTGAGTTGTTGGTGCTTGCTATGAAAAATATCACTTTAATTGATAAAAGTTCACATAATATTACTAGTCAGTTTGATAGTAATAAAATTATAAATTTAACTTCTAAGCCTACTGTTATTGTTTTAAAGCATGAAATAGAAATTTTCGAAATTAAACAAGAAAATAATCAGGTCGTTATTATTCTAAAAAATGGTGAAAAGATCATTGTTGAAGGTTTTTTCGATGCAGATCATAGTTTGGTTGTTCAAGGTAGTGATCAGCAGTTAATTTGGGTGCAATTTACAGATCAGCGTGGTGCATTACTTGCTGAAATTACCTATCAGCCTTTAGAAGAAATCGAGCCTCTACTTTATAAAGATGGTGCAGTGTTGCCATGGTTGTGGCCAGTTGTTACGGCAGGTGGGATTCTTGCCTGGGCCGCAGATGGTTCATCGAAAGACAGTAAAAGAACAGACTCTGTCCCTCCTGATAATGGAAATAGTGAAAATAATACGGGTGGTGCCGGGGGAGATTTGATCAATGGAAAAGATGGATTGACCCCCCATATTGGAGAAAATGGTAACTGGTTTATTGGTGAAACTGATACAGGCATCAAAGCCGAAGGTGAAGCAGGTCAATCGGCTTATGATATCTACCGTGAACAAGCAGAAAACAAAGTACTGATTGATACAGGTCTGAATGATAAAGATACCTGGTTAGCTGAGAATGAAGGCAAAACTGAAGCTGACTTCCAACAAACACAAGAAGAGGCGATCGCTGCTGCTGAAGAAGAGAATAAGATTCTTGATCAAGCAGAATGGTTGGCTGGTCTTCAAGGCGATCAAGGTGAAACAGGTCAAGACGGTTTAACGCCACACATTGGGGCCAATGGCAACTGGTTCATAGGTGAAACTGACACAGGTATCAAAGCGCAAGGTGACGCTGGTTCAAATGGTACTGACGGTAAGTCAGCCTATGATCTTGCTGTAGAAAATGGCTATACCGGTACACTAGAAGAATGGTTGGCTGCGCTTAAAGGTGAAGCAGGCGCTAATGGTCAATCTGCTTATGAGTTAGCCGTTGAAAATGGTTATAAAGGCACAGAACAAGAATGGCTAACTTCACTGATCGGTCAAGACGGTGCAGCGGGAGCGGCAGGTGCAGATGGTCAATCTGCATATGAATTAGCTGTAGAAAATGGCTATGAAGGCACAATCCAAGATTGGTTAGATGGTTTAACCATTGAAGTGATTGGTGCTGAAGGTAAGTCTGCTTATGACTTAGCAGTTGAAAATGGTTTTAATGGTTCTGTCATTGAATGGCTAGCATCACTTAAAGGTGAGCAAGGCGAAGCTGGTAAAGATGGCTCTGTGGTTACGATTGGCACCAATGGCAACTGGTTCATTGACGGTGTGGACACCAATGTTGCAGCAGCAGGTAAAGACGGTAAGTCAGCATTAGAACTAGCAAAAGAAGCTGGTGTGATTGGAGACAATGGCACGGTTCAAGACCTGTTCGCAGCACTGAAAGGCGAGAAAGGTGATACCGGTGCAGCAGGT
>JAHLFF010000164.1 GCA_018883945.1 Candidatus Acinetobacter avistercoris | reverse complement strand
ACAATCACGGCAAGCATAATTTGCATATCAAAGCGTTGATAACCATAACGATAGGCAATATCACCTAAGCCACCCGCACCAATCGCACCGGCAATCGCGGATGAGTTAATCATGGTCACAATGGTGACGGTAAAACCAGCCACAATGCCAGGCAGTGCTTCAGGTAACAGCACATGCCAAATAATTTGTTTTCGGTTACAGCCAATCGCCTGTGCGGCTTCAATCAAGCCCTGATCGACTTCACGTAAACTGACTTCGGCAATACGGGCAAAAAAAGGGGTTGCAGCAAGGGTTAAAGGCACAACTGCCGCCCAAACCCCATAACTTGTGCCAACAATAAAGCGGGTAATGGGAATTAAAGCGACCATCAAAATTAAGAAAGGAACTGAGCGGCTAATATTGACGATCCAGCCCAAGCTATGATTAATTTTTTTGGAAGGGTAAATCCCATGTTCAGAGGAACAGACCAGAATCACCGCCAAAGGTAAACCAATTAAAAAAGCCAAAAATGCCGAAACACCCACCATCAATAAGGTATCTGTTGTGCCGCTAATCAGAAGATCAATAAGTTGATTTTGCATAGCCGAGAACCTCGATGTTTACAATGTGTTGTTGTAGCTGGCTGGCAAGTGCCGCCAGATCGAGTTGGGTGTTTTCCACCGCCACAATAAAGGAACCGATCAAATGCCCCTGAATACTGTCGACATGGCTTTGATATAAATACACCGGCTGACCAAATGCTGCGGTTAAATCAGTTAAATTCGGTGCATTCACCAATGTAGTTTCATATCGCAGCTTTAAAACGCTGTGTGTAGTGGCTTCCGTTTTTGCAGCAGAAAGTTCAATCGGTAATTCGAGCTGTTCCAGGTTCAGCAACTCTTGGGTAATTTTTTGCTGCGGATTGGAAAACACCGACCACACTTGTCCTGACTCGACAATTTCCCCCTGATCAATCACCACGACTTGATCGCAAATTTCACGGATCACTTGCATTTCATGGGTGATCAGCACAATGGTAATACCTAATTTCTGGTTGATCTCTTTTAACAGCGCAAGCACGACGGAGGTGCTTTCGGGATCTAAAGCAGAGGTGGCTTCATCACAGAGCAGAATTTCAGGATGATGAACCAGAGCACGTGCAATACCGACACGTTGTTTTTGACCGCCGGAAAGTTGTGAGGGGTAGTGCTCCGCTTTATTTTCTAAGCCGACCAGTTGTAAAACTTCAGTGACCCGTGCATCGATTTCAGCAGCAGGATATTTGGCAATTTTAAGCGGCAGGGCAACATTCTCATGTACGGTTTTTGCCGACATCAAATTGAAATGCTGAAAAATCATGCCGATACGTTGGCGCAATTGGATTAATTCTTCATGATTTAAAGTGGCTAAATCTTGCTGATGGATATGAATATGTCCATCAGACATCCCTTCCAGACCATTTAGGGTACGAATTAACGAGGATTTTCCTGCACCACTTTTACCAATAATGCCGAAAATTTTTCCTTTTGGAATGTCTAAATTGATGTCTTTGAGTGCATGTACCTGTTTGCCTTGCACATGATAATATTTATTCAGTTGATGAATTTTGATATGCGGAATGGCAAACTCAACCGATGAACCGAAACTAACCATGGTATTTTCCTTATTTCCAGCCCGGGAACCAAAGTTTAGAACCAAAGTCGGCATCTAAAGCCGCTTTGACTTTTGGTGAATTTTGGTAAATATCGACAAACTTACGCAATTTTCCATCAACATCCTCATAGTCTTCACGCACGGCAAATAAAATCGCAAAACGTTTATCTGTATTTGAGTCGAACAATAAAGCATTTTCAGGATCCGCGGTTTTTGCCAGACGTAAATAATGTGGATAGCCAAATGCAAGATCCGCTTCATCAATGGCACGCGCAGTTTGTGGGCCTTCCACTTCAATGAATTGCAGTTTTTTCGGATTGCTGGCGATGTCTTTTAAGCTGGATAAAAAATTATCAGGTTGTTGCAGGCTAATCAGCTGTGCTTGTTGTAACAGTTGCAAAGCACGACCTTGATTGACTGGGTCATTTGGAATCACCACTTTGGCTTGATCAGGAAGCTCAGCAAAGCTGTTGTATTTTTTTGAATACAGACCGACATGGGTGGCAGCACCGACATCGAAGGCTTTAATTTTAAAATCAGTTTGTTTTTTTGCGTTATTTAAGAAAGGTTGATGCTGGAAGAAGTTGGCATCGATATCACCATGATTCAAGGTAATGTTCGGCGTATTCCAATCTGAAAATTCCACCAATTTAACATTCAGTCCTTGCACCTTGGCTTCTTCTGCCGCGACCTGTAAAGGTTTGGCAAAGGAAGGGCTTAGACCAATCACCAATTCATTGGAAGGGTTTGATTTTTGTTGATTCCAGATGATTAAACCAATCACGATGACCACCGTCACCACACCAATCAGTGTCCATTTTGTTTTTGCTGTTTGTGCCATTGCACACCTCTATATATTTTATTAAATCAGTTTTTATTGAGATTCATTTTTAAGCACGTTGTTTTTGTGCGGTTGCCTGTATGCCATAGCGGAATTGCTGCACAGGATGCTGCTCAGGCAGTCGATCACCGTTTTGGAACAATTTGTGGCGCAAACTGCCATCCTGATAAGCGGTTTTATAACGACCACGCTGTTGCAATTCCGGAATGACATAACGGATAAAATCTTGATGTGATTCAGGCGCAACGGTACGGGTCAGATTAAAACCATCGATGCCGGTGTCATCCAAGTATTGAATCAATTGCTCGGCAACATGGGCACCGCTACCAACAAAAATTGGATAACGTCCACCTAAAATGTGCTGTTTGCCAAGATCATTACGGGTGATGCTTTGCTCTTTAAATTTGTTGTTGACCGAGACAATGCTGTTACTTTTTTGGTAAGGAATTGGCTCGTCAGGTGCAAACTGAGATAAATCGATACCGACTGAACTTGAATAATGCGCCAGACCCGCTTCAGGGCTGGCATAGTGAATATAATCCGCCAATTTTTCTTCAGCGAGCGCATCCGTTTCAGCACAAACCACGGTGATACCCACAAACAGTTTGAATGCTTCAGGATTACGGCCTTGTTGTGTGGCCAGCTCACGAATTCTGGCGACTTGGGCTTTCACTTTTTCAGCCGTGTCTGCACCAATAAATAGGGCTTCAGCATGCTGCGTTGCAAAAGCTAAACCACGAGGTGAAGCACCGGCTTGAAATAATACAGGGGTGCGCTGAATAGACGGTGCCACCTGGAACACACCCTGGCTTTGATAAAATTGGCCTTGGTGATGAATTGCATGCACTTTGCGTGGGTCGGTAAAAATACGATTGATCTTATCTTTTTGAATTGCCTCATCTTCCCATGAGCCTTCCCAAAACTGATAGCAGAGTTCTAAGAATTCTTCGGCTTGTTCATAACGCGTATCGTGTTCTTGTAAGCTGTGTTGACCGACCAAGCGTGCGGCACTGTCTAAATAACCGGTGACAATGTTCCAACCCATCCGACCTTGGCTTAAATGGTCGAGACTGGCAAAACGACGGGCAAATTGATAAGGCGACTCATAGCTTAAATTAACGGTAATCCCAAAGCCTAGGTGCTGAGTCACCGCTGCCATGGCAGAAACCAGTGTGGTTGGATCATGGCTGGGTAACTGAATCGATTCTTTTAAGGTCAGGTCTAAATTATTCTGATAGACATCATAGCTACCGGTGATGTCTGCAATAAATAACCCGTCGAATAAACCACCCTCCAGGGTCTTGGCTAAATCAGTCCAATAGCTGAGTTCATTAAAGCGATGGGATTGATCATTAGGATGTGCCCATAAACCATGGTTAATATGCCCGACACAGTTCATGTCAAAGGCATTCAGCAGTATTTTTTTTGCAGGATTTACTGATAAATGATGCGACATTAGAGCGTTCCTCGGCGTGGTGGCAGTACGGCATTCACGGCATAGTTGGCAATAAAGTAATATTTCCAACGGGATGCATCATGCAGGGTGTGTACCCGCGCATTACGCCAAAAACGATCCAAGCCATCTTCACGTTGGCTGCCACGACTACCTGCAAGTTCAATGAGTTTTGATGAGACTTTTAAAGCTGTTTCCGTACTATGCGCACGCACTTTGGCAACATTTAAAGAGGCTTGGGCAATGTTTTCATTTGTCGGTGCGGGCTTGGCTGCATCAATCGAACGAGCTGCCTGTTTAAGCAGAACTTCACTGGCACGGACATCGGCAATTAAACGACCCAGTTCGAATTTGGTCAGCGGATCATCGGTTGCTGCATCGACCTTTGAGTCAATCCAAGGACGTGCTTGACGTACGCGAATTAATGTTTCTTCGAAGGCTGCACGGGCAATGCCGGTTTCAATTGCAGCATGCATCATTTGCGCAAACGGACCAACCAGTGTAGGTGATGAGAATGCCACATCAAATGGGACAATATCTTCTGCATTGACTTGCACTTGATGAAATTTGACTGAGCCACTGCCTGTGGTTTTTTGACCAAAACCAGTCCAGTCATCGGTGATGTCTAGTCCTGGGCTGTCGCGTGGTACAAAGACCAGAAATTCATGGTTGTGTTCATCTTTGACCAATGTTGGAATGCGGTGTGCAAACAAACTGCCGGTGCAATAAAATTTTTCACCGGAAATGTCATAGCCGTGTTCGGTTTTACGTAATATGGTCTGTTTTTGTGTAGAATTTTTGGTTTTGAACTCTGCAAGCGCATTGCCAAAACGTGCACCTTTTAAAACTTCGCCATAGAACTTTTGTTTTTGTGCGGGTGTACCGGTATTGCGTAACACTTCTAAGGCATAAAAGTGGTTTTGAGGAATCTGTCCGATTGAACCATCCACACCACTCATCAGTGCAATCACTTGCGCAACGGTATAACTGGATACATCAGCGCCGCCGTATTCTTTCGGCACGGTGATGGCCCATAAACCTGATTGGCTATAGGCTTCAATTTCCTCAAACGGCAAAATTCGGTCAGCATCACGTTGAATAGCGTTTTCTTTAAACTGGGCCGCAAGTTTTTTTGCAATCGCTAATGCCTCAGCATCCGAATGAATCACATGAATAGGCTGATTTTGCTGTAGGTAAATATTTTTTTGATACGATGTCATGACGCGATCCTTAAATCCAAGCATGGCGGGCAGGAAGGGTATTGTTGAGGTAATAGTCACCTAGGGCATGTAATTTCCAGCGAATTGGATCATGTAAGGTGTGTACACGTGCATTACGCCAGTGCTGGTCATAATTATGCTGCTGCAAACTTGCGCGGCTGCCACCGAGTTCCAGGAGTTTTTCTGAAATGTGTAATGCCGCATCATTGGCATAGACTTTTGCTTCTGCGACACGAATTGAGGCTAACGCGGCTTGTTGTTCAGTGACCTGAGTAAGTTGATCGAGTTCATCTAAATATTCAGCTGCTTCATCAAGCAATAAAATCGCAGCATCAAGCAGCACAATCGATTTGCCTACTTCTTGCAGGGTGTAATGTTCGAAGCTGGCTTTGTCTAAACCTGAATCAATGATGGGGCGTGCTTGTTTGACTGCAGAAATGGTGTCTGCAAGGGCAGCTTCAGCAATCCCGACATCAATCGCCACTTGCATGAGTTGTGAAAATGCCCCGCGATAATTCGGTTGATTTGCCAATAAACGCTCATCAAAAATGAGTAGGGGATTAACCTCGACATGGTCTAATTTGACCGTGCCACTTGAGGTGGTGCGCTGTCCAAAACCATTCCAGTTATCAATCACTTCAAGACCTGGTTGTGATCGTTCGACTAGCGTGAGCACCACATGTCCTTCCGGATGAATCGCTTTAATTGCCAGCCAGTCAGCAAAACTACTACCGGTTGAATAGAATTTTTCTCCCGTGACAAAGTAACGCTCATCTTCGATCGATAAGCGGGTATTTAGGGTTTTGCTGTCTTTGGTATTGCGCTCAGGCCCACCATTGGCGAGACGCTTGCCATGTAAGCTCTCATTAAATACAAATGTTTTTTGTTGTTGTGAGCCCATGATATTAATCATGTTCAATAGCGCAATCTGGTTCTGCGGAATTTGCCCTAAGCTTGAATCAGCCTTATTAATAATACGAAACACCTGTGCCAAGCTTTTATTCGACACAAAGGCACCACCGAACTCGCCTGGAATGCGAATTCCTCCTAAGCCCTTCTGACTAAACAAATTCACTTCTGCAAAAGGTAATTCACGATTTTGATCACGCTGGTTACGACCGCTGAGTGCAAAATCAGCAACATGATAAGCTGCATAAATCGCTTCACTATCATGTTCAATGACATGTGTATGCTTGGCAATGAGATAAGACATAAAGACACCTATAAATGAATGTCTTTAAGCTACGTTGAAACATATACGAAAATAAGTAATGAATTTTGAAAAAAATATGAATATAAATGTTAAATAGAAAATGAGCTAAATTTAGTCCTTTTTCCTATAAATTAAATATTTGAAATTTATGAATTTAATTTATAGGAAATTGTCTGATAACGATATATAGCAGTAATTTTGATATTTTCTGAATAAATAAATAAAAGTGAATAAATACGTATATTTAATACAGCATGTTTTTTTATTGCTGAGCATCTCTATAACTGCGTATTGATCTGATAGCGTGTATTACGTCCACCACCTTCCAATTTGACGATACATTCTTTCTCAAGCAAGTCTGATAAATGGCGCGTGGCTGTTGCCTTACTGACTTTGGCAACCTTTTGATATTGTGAAGCACTAATACCATGTTCAAAACCATTTTCTCCGCCGTCTAATAAACGATTTAGAACTTTGCGTTGTTCTTCACTCAGCGCTAAATTTGAATATTTATGCCAAAACTGGCTTTTAAACAATGTTCGACTGATCTGCACTAAGGTTTTTTCAAGGCTATCATTCAATGTGTCTAGAAACCAAATCAGCCAATCAGTGATATTAGAATCATTTTTTTGGGTTTGTTCTAATATCTCATAGTAACTTTTACGTTTATTTAATATCGCAGTAGACATTGCATACAAACGGATACTCTGTTCATCCATTTGAGCTAGGGCAAGGTCTGTAAGTATACGTGTAATACGACCATTACCATCATCAAAAGGATGCAGAGTAACAAACCATAAATGGGTAATACCTGCACGTAACAGAGGATCAAGCAATGAATCATTCAGACTCTGATTGAACCACGCTATGAAGGCATTTAAGTGGTCTTCTAAGCCGTTTCTGGGAGGTGCTTCAAAATGTACTTTAGGGTAATCCAATCGACCTGAAACGACCTGCATAGGCTCTGACCCCCTAAGTTGACCAATCCGTACACGTTGCATTGTCCAGTCTGGATCATTGAAAAGCCAACGATGCCATTGTGCGAGACGCGCAGCCGTCAGTGGTTGTTTAACATCGTTAAGTGCATCTAGCATGATATTGGCCAAACCTTCTGACCGATCTGAGCTTGGATAGGGCTGTTCAAGAGTGACACCCAAGCGTTGAGCTAGAGATGATCGTAATGAAAAAACATTGATGGTTTCATTTTCAATTGCTGATGAAGCAACAAGATTGGCAAGTAGAGTATCTAGAGTGAATTGTTCTTTTGCTAGATCATACTGACTTTGACCCAGAAGAATCCCTATTTTTTGATGTATCTGTCTGGTTTTAGGTAAGATAATCGAATCTTGCCATGTGAAATTTGTCCAGTTTTGGGCTTGCCAAATCCATTGCTGCATTTGCAATCTTTCTCTAAAAATCTCAGATGAGTTGAATATAGCATATATTCGGCTCAAATAATGATTCGAATATACTGCTTAATTAGCTCATTTATTTATCTAGGAGAGTTCTACCTGGGTTCTAAGCATGAGATTTCACATAAGAGATTGATGATTAAATAAATACTCCAAAGGCCCATGAATAGGGCGGTTATTCCGAAGTAGAAAGCCATTGCGATTTTAACCGCTCATAATGGCGATGATGCCGATGATGGTCAGGAGGTTGACCACGACTGGCATGTACCATACCTGAAACACCAGCTTGATTGAGCTGCTGCAATCACCGGGTAATTTGACGGGTGGAACGACTCAGGGTTTCAGCAGCACGAATCTGGGTAATACGATGATCTCGAACTGTTTTAAATCCAGTCCATGATGGTGAAAACCATCATAAACCAGACATTTTGATTGGTGAGAACATAGACACTTTAGATGTTTTGCATACTCTGCCGATATAAACATAGCATCGCATGTAAGCGACGTTGATACCTGCATCCATCATAAAGAAGCTCAACATTCAAACTATCCAATATTCCTAAATACGCATCTGTATACATTTCTTGATCTTGTGGATCATTAATCACTTGCACCAATTCGACTCTATATAGTTGAATTAGCTGTTCAATATAATGTTGATACGTAGATTGAACCTGCTTGACCAAATGACTCGGTGGCACATACGCCATACGAGTAAGAAATTGATAGGTAATGGCATTTTCATATCTTAATTTGATTTTACATAAATAAGACTCTCCAGGAAGCTGGTTTTCTGAAGATGTATGAAAGCATGCCTCTAAATACAAACACTCAATATTTAAAGCATCCTCTAAAAGTTCAGAAAAAAGAGCATCTTTACTTTTAAAATGGGTATAAATTGAAGCTTTGCGAATGCCAACAGCCTCGGCAATCGTACTTAAAGATGCTCCTTCATAACCATTCAAGACAAAATTCTCAAAAGCCACATCAATAATACGTTGCTTGGATTCTGAGCGTAATTTTTTCATGACAGGTTTTATTCCTCCAGGAGATTTAATGATTTAGTTCTTAAATACGAGAACCTCTTGTGCCCATAAAGACCAATAACATAATTAAAGGTCCAATTGCACCCAGCAACATTAACCAGTACAAGGTGTCAACTTCAACTAATTGCCCTGCTACAGGTGTTGCAGTTGAAGAAAGAAGCATCGGTACTGCTCCCAATAGTGCAGCACTTGAACCTAGAGCCATTTTTTGTGATGCCATTGCAATAGCCATGAGCGTTGCTTCTAGAATACCCAGACCAAATAGACCTAAGGCGATACCAGATACTGTCCCTATTAAACCAATATCCAGTATATGCATAGCAATACATGTCGCACTACCCACCATCATAACAAGTGCACCAATGAGGGCTAAAAGTGAAATAGGTATTTTTTTCACGAAATAAGCTGATGATGATGCACCTAAAATTAAACTAATACTGGTTAAGCCAAATACTAAGCCAAATTGTTCACTACTTAGGCCATAGCCTGTTTGGTAAACAAAAGAAGATCCACCAATATAAGCAAACAGAAAGAAATACACTGCTGACAAGGCAAGTAAATTAAAAATAAAAACTTTATTCTTTAGAATATTCAAATAATTTTTCGTAATAGACCCAAAATTCAGCTTAATACGGTCTTTAACGGCTAGACTTTCTTCTAGCGTACATAAGGTGTTTATAAAAACAATAATTCCTGAAACACCTAAAGCAATCATTACACCGCGCCATCCATAATGTGCTCCAATCACTCCGCCTATGGCAGGAGCAACAATCGGGCCTAAGGCCACAATTGTATTTAACAAAGCATACAATTGTGCTGCAGCAGCGCCCTCTGTTAAATCTCGAACCATACTCATCACGACAACAATGGCCATGGATGCACCTATACCTTGAAGTGCACGTGCAAAAATGAGACTTTCCAAATTCAATGCCAAGGCCGCCCAAATTGAAGCACCAATATAAGTGACCAGACCGAGTAATAAAGGGGTTTTACGTCCAATAGCATCCGACCAAGGTCCAAAAAATAATTGCCCAAGCCCCATAAAAATCAAAAATACAGTCAACGTGATTTGTGTCGAAGCATAAGAGGTATTGAGATCCTGAGCCATATTAGGCATAGAGGCTAAATACATATCAATTGCTGCTGGACCCAATGCAACAATGATGGCAAGGGAGATGGTGAGTTTTAATCCCACAGACTTATTCATAACTTAAAATCAAATCAACTAACTACCGATCGGTAGTTTATATAGGATCAGCATACTATAATCAAGTTTTTTATTTCAATAAACTATAAAAATATGGGGGCTAAATACCCTCCATTTCACATAATGGGTGTGATACAAAACGAGCGCCCATAGCTCTTGTTTTCTATGCACGTCTGCTTGGCATCTTTTGAGGACGGCAGCCCAGCCAATTTATTGAAGAGGGCAATAGTCCCATCCGGATAAGCTTTGATCGCTGCAAGATCGACCATCGCTTAAATTCTTTATCCGACATAGACAGCAACATGTCAAACCGTCCGCTTCAATAATCGCAAAAGTCCATATTCTAAAAGCGGACATTTCTATTTGGGGCTTACATTTTAGATTCGTATAAGGTGTATTATATTAATTTTAGAATTTCTTCATTTAATAATTTTTTGCTAAGGTAAAAGATTGAAATATGAACTGAGTAAATATGAATTGGGTCAAGATAGCGCAAGATCAATCGACAGGAATAGAATTGGTCAATGCCCATTTTAAAGGCTTTGCATATGACCCCCATTTACATTCAAGTTATCTAATTGGGGTAACAG
>JAHLFF010000163.1 GCA_018883945.1 Candidatus Acinetobacter avistercoris | reverse complement strand
CATTAATACATTTAAACTCTTTACCTTTTGGTGTTTTATATAAAAGACGATTATTTTCGCTTGTATAAATAGCTTTACTATTTAAGCTCATATTTTTTATCCTTATCTAGGCACTAGAAACTAGTTTTATATTCATAAAAATAAATAAATTTTATCTTTTGTATAAAATATTTAAGCTGTTTTTTCTTTCAGCATATTTAATGCAACATCGACGATCATATCTTCCTGACCTCCAACCATACGACGTGTGCCCAATTCAACTAAAATATCAAAAGCTGATAGTCCATATTTTTCGGCTGCTGCTTCAGTGTGGCGTAAGAAGCTTGAATATACTCCTGCATAACCCAAGGCCAAAGTTTCACGGTCGACACGGACAGGACGCTCCTGTAAGGGACGTACAATATCTTCTGCAGCATCAATTAGTTTTTTCACGTCACAACCATGGTTAAGCCCCATACGTTGTACTGCCGCAATAAATACTTCAAGTGGTGCATTGCCAGCCCCTGCTCCCATGCCTGTTAAACTGGCATCAATACGGTTACAGCCATGCTCCAGTGCAACGATACTGTTGGCTACACCTAAACTTAAATTATGGTGTGCATGCATCCCTGTTTCTGTTTCAGGCTTTAAGATGTCTTTCATCGCTTTGAAGCGATCTGCAATGTCGTACATATTCATCGCACCACCTGAATCCACTACATAAATGCACTGTGCTCCATAGCTTTCCATCAGCTTGCCCTGCTTTGCCAAGCCTTCAGGCGTGTTCATGTGACTCATCATTAGAAAGCCCACAGTATCCATACCGAGTTCACGGGCATATTCAATATGCTGTTTTGATACATCAGCCTCGGTACAGTGTGTCGCCACACGAACTACTCTCGCACCTGCATCATAAGCCGCTTTAAGATCATGAATGGTCCCTATGCCTGGTAACAATAAGGTTGCAACTTTGGCAGTTTTTACTTCACTGGCAACTGCTTCTATCCACTCTAAATCAGTATGAGCACCAAATCCGTAGTTAAAACTCGACCCTTGTAATCCATCACCATGTGCGACTTCAATGCTATCGACTCCTGCCTCATCTAGAGCGCGAGCGATTTGACGAACCTGATCTAGTGAGTATTGATGACGAATGGCATGCATACCATCACGTAACGTGACATCTGAAACATATATTTTACGTTGTGGATCAATCATGTTTTAAGCTCCTTCCTTGGTGCTTGCTGTCTGTGCTAAACGTGTTTCTGCAAAGCGTTCAGCTGCTGCTAATGCTGCACTGGTCATAATGTCTAAGTTGCCTGCATAGGCAGGTAAGTAATGTGCTGCACCTTCTACTTCGAGGAAAATAGAGACTTTTAACCCTGTAAGCTGTCCTAATCCTGAAATATTCAACGGTCGATCTGCTGTGAACTCTTCAAATTGAACATCTTGTTTTAAGCGGTAACCTGGTACATAAGCATGGACTGCAGCGACCATGTCTTCGACAGATTGACGGATCTGTTCTTGGTCTGTACCAAGTTCAGCCAGACAATACACAGTATCGCGCATAATAAGTGGTGGCTCAGCAGGATTCATAATAATGATGGCTTTACCTTTTTCTGCCCCACCGACTTCTTGAATAGCTTTAGAAGTCGTTTCAGTAAATTCATCGATATTGGCTCTGGTACCTGGCCCTGCCGATTTGCTGGCGATAGAGGCGATGATTTCTGCATAGTGGACTTTGGCAATTCGGGAGACGGCTTTGACCATAGGAATGGTGGCTTGTCCGCCACAGGTCACCATATTGATATTCGGAGCATCTAAATGTTCATCGAGGTTTACCACTGGCACAACATATGGACCAATCGCTGCGGGAGTTAAGTCAATGATTTGTATTCCATGCTGCTGGAGCACTTGGTTGTGATGGGCATGTGCACTAGCAGACGTTGCATCAAAGACAATTTTAATATCTTTAAAAGATGGTAATTGCATTAAGCCTTCTACGCTGTCTGCTGTAGTTTCAAAACCAAAACGTGCTGCACGTGCTAGTCCATCTGAATTGAGGTCTACACCAACCATGGCTGCCATTTCTAGATACTTTGCATTACGCATAATTTTAATCATAAGATCGGTGCCAATATTGCCCGATCCGATGATGGCGCATTTAATTTTTGTCATGCTATGATTTCCCTATAAATACCTTATCTCTTATCCAATTTAGCATCTGACTAACATTTCAATTTTTACATCAGCCTCTTATGTTTAATTAAACAATGCATTTTTTGGACTGACATTTTTTGATCAATCTCTTAGTCAGCATTTTGAGTTTTAAGAAGCTTGGCATATTGAGCAAAGTCCCAGTTCTCCAATACGCCAATTACGCTGCTAGCTCAGTAAGTAAAAACATGATCTAAAATTAATCATTACATCTGTTCTAATCAGTTCGTGGCTACCATTTACGAAAACACCAGGATAATTCTCAAAGTACTTTAAATCCTTAACTACTAAAGTGGCTTGTAGGCAATTGCTTTTATTTCAATAACTAAATGAGGATGAGGTAATTGATGTACTGCCACTGTAGTACGTGTTGGCCCATTCTCATCAAAAAACTCTCCATATACCTGGTTGTATAATCCAAAATCATTCATATTGACCAAGTAAGTGCAGATTTCTACCACATCCTCTAAACCAGCCTCAACTTCATGCAGAACATCTCGAATGTTTTGTAAAACCTCTCTAGTTTGAACTTCAATGTCGGGTTGTATTAAACCAGTGATAGGATTTTTTTCTGCACCCGCAATGCTATTATCAGCACGTCTAGAACTTGTTCCTGAGACAAAAATTAAATCACCCACACGTTTCACATGTGGATAACGTCCAAGCGGCTTAGCTTTGCCTTCAATCGTTCGGGTATGAGATGGTCTCGTCATGTTAATTCCCTTGATTAAGTACATTAAAAGAAACAGAGCCTAAGGTTTGGAATTCACAGCGCACGCTCTGCCCTGCTTCAAGTGCAACCGCAGCTGTTGCTCCACCCGCCATAATCAAACTTCCAGCTTCTAGGACTTCACCTGATTCTGCTGCTAAACGTGCAGCCGCCACTAACGCGCGAACAGGCGAACCCAAAATAGCGGCAGTACTGCCCATTTCAACAGGACGCCCATTAAAACTGAGAATCAACCCTAGATTTGAAATATCCAAGTCAGGACGATGCCACGGGCCGATTACTACCCCTGATGAAGAAGCATTGTCAGCAACGACATCAGCTAAAGAAAATTTAAAGTTTTTATAACGGGAATCAATGATTTCTATTGCAGGTGCAATTGCCTCAACCGCGGCCCATGCTTCTAAATGTGAGACATGTCCCGATAATGGTTTCTTTAATAAAAAACAAATCTCTGGCTCTACGCGAGGATGCACATAATGACTCAAATCTATACTCGCACCCTCTTCAATGAGCATATCGGAAGTAAGACGTCCCCAAATGAGATCTGAGATCCCCATTTGTGCCATTTTTGCTCGACTGGTAAAACCCATTTTGACCCCAATCATCTTTGCACCACGTTTTAAACGGTGATTGATCAGAAGACGTTGTACGTCATACGCTTCTGATAGATTAATTTGATCCTCTCCAGTCAGCTGAGGCGTTGCTTCAGCATTAAATGCAGCATCATCGAGCTGTTTTGCTATGCGTTCTATTTTCATAAGTTTCTCACTTTGCATCACTGAAACAAGCACGTACGCTACCGAGCCCTTGAATACGCGCTTCAAATACATCTCCGGATTTCACCTCGACCATTGGGCCTAGTGCTCCAGTTAATACAAGGTCACCTGCACGTAATGGTGTGCCCATTTCTACCATTTTTTGTGCTAACCATAAGGCTGCATTCAATGGATGACCCAGACAGGCTGCACCTACTCCAAATGAGACTGGCTCTCCATTACATTCCATCACCATACCGGCTAGACGTAAATCTAAATCAGCTAGCAACACCGGTCGATGTCCTAATACATAAGCTGCTGATGAGGCGTTATCGGCAACTGTATCGAGAATACCAATGTCCCAGTTTGAAATACGGCTATCCACGATTTCAATTGCAGGTAACAGATAAGCTGTTGCGGAAATCAAGTCAGTTAAGCTCAGGTGTTGTTGGTCTAAATCGTTAGCTAATACTAAAGCAACTTCAGCTTCACACTTTGGCTGTATAAATTCTGAAATATCAATAACCTCACTATCGCTATACGCCATGTCGGAAAATAACGTACCAAAATCAGGCTGATCGACACCTAATTGTTTTTGAACAGTTGCTGAGGTTAAGCCAATTTTTCTTCCTACAATACGACGACCTTGATTGACCGCATATTGCACATTGATTTGCTGAATTTGATAGGCTGCTGCAAGATCATTTGCGTCTAATTCATGACGAATGGGATCAATTACAGTTCCCGTCTGACTCGATTCCTCAAGTCGTTTTGCAATATGCTGTAAGGAATTAGTCATGATCATTCTCCTGATCGATACGGATACAAACATTTGTTAATTCAGAATAAAAGTTGAGAGAGTGCATGCCTCCTTCACGACCAATACCTGATATCCCTGCTCCCCCAAAAGGAGTACGCAGATCACGCATGAACCATGTATTCACCCAGCTAATACCTGTTCGCATGGATTCACTCACTCGATGTGCACGATTTAAATCTGTGGTCCAAATTGTGGCTGCCAAACCATATTTAGTATCGTTTGCACGTCGAATAACTTCTTTTTCATGATCAAAAGGTGAAATATGGCAAAAAGGCCCAAATACTTCTTCTCGTACACAACGTGCATCATCACTTAAACCAGTAATAATGGTCGGTTCAATCCATGCACCGGAATCTCGTTGATCACCAAAATGAGGTATACTCCCACCAGCTAAGAAAGTTGCGCCCTCCTCACGAGCTAATTTAAAATAGCTCAGAACTTTCTCTCGATGTTTAATTGAAATAAGTGGTCCCATTTGGGTACTTGGATCATGCGGCCAATCAATTTTGAGCGCAGCGATTCGCTCACGTAATGCATCACAAAATTTCTCATAGATAGGGCGTTCAACATAAACTCGCTCAGAACATAAACAGACCTGTCCACTATTTTGAAAGAGTGCCAACATCATGCCATCGAGCATTTTTTCAAAATTACAGTCTGCAAAAATAATCGCGGCATTCTTTCCACCTAATTCAAAGGAAACAGGTTTTACCCCTTCTGCTGCTGCACGCATAATAGTTGTGCCCGTACGTGATTCACCTGTAAAAGTGATGGCATCAATTTCACTATCAGTCGTAATAAACTCTCCAGCCGAATTTGGACCAAAACCATGTACCAAGTTAAAGACTCCTGCGGGTACACCAGCCTCTTCCATAAGCTCTGCTAA
>JAHLFF010000022.1 GCA_018883945.1 Candidatus Acinetobacter avistercoris | reverse complement strand
GCATATAACCGAACATAGTATTGGGGTGAAAGGGTAAGGTTGATGGAGTGGTATGGGGAAAAGGTCAAAGAGTGGATTCGCTAATTAACTGATACTCAATTGAAGACCATGCTTTTAGGCATGGTTTTTTTATGTCTATAAAAAATACAGTATTTTCACTTACGCAATTAATTACAAGGAGACTTTTGCGTGAGCATATTTTAGTAAGAACTAGAAAGAGGCGAATTATTTAACTGGGAATCGATAGTTTAAAACATGGGAATTTAATTAAAAATATATGGGAATTAATGGTTTACATACTGGGAATTGTAGTGGTAGTTTGAGCGACATAGATATAGTAGCAATGATGATATAGTGTTATGAATGATATCGAAAAAGATCAATCAGTTGACCAGAGTGAACAAGATAATAATGATATTCTAGGGGGAATATCATTTGATGAAAAGGATCAAATGATAGACAGTGTGGCTGAGGCTATTCTCAATCGAATACTGGATGATGAAAGGATTAAAGCCTTAAAGCCATCAAAGGATTCTATTGCAGATAGCAGAAGATATGATGGTCGACGTAAAATTGAAAAAAATACGAACCAGAGTATTTTATTAGATGATCTGGTACCAAGAGATAATAAGGCGTTAGCAGCAAGCATCAAGAAACATAAGTGGGCAAAAGAATATTTAGATGTTATAGAAATTCTTTATGAAGAGTTAAATGTAGAAAATAGAGATTTTCCTTTTGGGCGTACAGACCTTCCCAAGTATGGGGATCTACTCTATAGAGTGGTCGATAAATTCTACAGCATAAGAGTACTAAGACGAATAGAAGTCTTTATGTTAGCGCTGTTACATCAGCCAACACCTGCTTTCATATTTTTCGGAACCTCTGGCGAAAAGGTAAAAGAAGAAACGCCATTGCAATTACAAAACAGGATGACACGTTTGGGGTTGGAATTTTTGTTTTTGTGGAGAAAGAAAGATTTTATAAAGCTGCTGGATTGTGAATATTTGTCAAGAAATATAAAAATACTGGTGGATTTTTTTAAAGAATTGGACCCCCCAGTTGGGGAAAAAATGACTTTTACGCTCCAGCATGATCTCAACTTTACTTCGCTATCTGATTTAGATCACCTTTTAATGAGATTAAAGTCATTTGCTGAGAGTGGTAGGCATAAGAAAAATTTGCCTTCAAGAATGCAGTATAGGGTACGAGAGGGCGATGTAGAACCTGCTGCTATGATAGTAAAGCCGAGCCGTATTGATATGACGAAAGCATGGGACAGGCGCTCTAAACAATTATCAGAGGCGATCTCATACTTTAAGAAATATGAACGTCAAAGTATTCTTTTATATCGTTCTCAAATCCGATTGAATTCTGATTCAGAGCGGGTAACAGCTGAGCAATTTCAAAGTTTATTTGGTACTTTTAATAAAAAAGCTAAGAAACCTAATGGATTAAATGGTTATTCAGATTTCCTATATTTCTGGAAAGAGGATTCTGAAACCCAGGATCTTATACTTGATTTAGTGTGTGTATTTAAGGCAGAAGCTTTGATACAACAAACTGAAAATGAGGGTGAGCAGCTGTATAAATACAGAAATATTCGCAAGGAATTGGAAAATTATCTTCAAATGGTTCTAGATCAACAGCATGAAAATTTTGAAGGAAAAAAAGTTTCTTTACAATTTGAGCCGATTCCAATTTTGCAAAATTTATTGTATGAGCTATCACCAGAGTTTTTTATTGAATTAGGTGATAAAACTAAGTGGAAAACTTTTGAACAAAAGGTTTTACCTTATTTCATATTCTTAGAGTTTTTTGAAATGGACTATGTCGATGAAATTTCAAATCGCTTTAGGAGAGGGCAGTCTAATAAATAATTTTTTTAGTACTTAACTTACGCTTCACTTTTCCCTATAAATACAGGGTAATTCGTAAGATTTTCCCTGTTTGCTATAGAAGTAGAGATTTTCATTTTAGTCTTGCGCTTGCTGGCTTATTCAGTCTCAGAATAGCTAGGATATTTATTTAATATTATTAAATACTTAAACAACTTAATAACCTTCATCATCCCCAAATGATGAAGGTGTTTTATTGAGAGAAAAATAATCCACCTGCTTCAAATTTAAAAAATACAGATTCATCACTCCTATGGAATTAACCAACCATAGGAATACAACAATGAATGAAGCACAAGATTTACTGGAAATTGAAAACCTGATGAAGAAAGTGATTCAGAAAATGTATCACTGGCAAGATCTCGATTCTGAACTGGATTTCTATAACCAGAATATAAAATTATTTTTTGAGCCGCACAAAGAGTATAGCCCTTTGATTCAGGCTTATTTTGATCTGCAGTCTAAGCGAGTTAATGGGGTGGGTGATGAGCTATTTTATTGTCGTCCTGAGTTTCAAAGGTTCCAGGCTAATCTAAGAGAGTGTCATGAAGAGTTCATTGATGAATTCTGTGAAAATAATAAGAAGAATAAAAAAAGTTTGTTTAAGTACTTTGATGGGTTGGCTGAGAAGCATTGCAAATTATTGCTTGTACGGGTGGACTTGTCTTACCTTCCTGGACATGATCCAAGTATTGAACGCTTTACCCAAGATATCAAAAGAATGATTAAACGGGTTCAAGACAAGGATACGATTTTTAAAGATCAGGTTGGTTATGCGTATCGACTGGAACAAGGCGGGGAGAGCAGCGGTTATCACTGTCATCTGTTGGTGATCTATAATGGCTCCGTAAGATGGAGCCATGGTTACCTTGCAATGCGTATAGGTGAGCTATGGAAGGAAAAAATTACTGGAGGTGATGGTAAGTTTTTTAGTTGTCATCAGACTGATTATAAGCAGGATCTTCAGCAGAAAGGTCAGTGGGGGCTTGGATTGTTTGAACGGCGGGATCTGATAAAAAGAAGTAAGGTTGAAAAGATGCTCAATTACTTAGCTGATCCTACCAAGGATGATCAATATATTCGATGCCCCTTATTGGGTATGCGACAGTTTAGAAAGGGGCAATTAAAGAAAGATCAGCGTAAGCGTAAGAATCGTCGATCCCAAAAAATCATAGATATACATCATCTACATGAACAATGAGTGTTTATTCCTACATTCAAAGGCTTATCAGACGGTAAGTCTTTTTTCATTTTAGAGGTATATCTTATGAATATTACATGTCCGTACTGCCATTCCGAAAACGTCAGCCGTGTGGTGAACCAGCAGTCCACCAGTCAGGGCAGCCTGTCTTCCATGACTTGTGCCGGTATTGGTGCCAGCATTTCTAAAAGTTTGCCAATGCCGATCTCTCCGTGGATGGGTGGAATTGCAGGGGCAGTGGTTGGTGGTTTGATTGATAGTTTCATTCAGCCATCTCGACCAGTAGCTGCATCTGTTCGTTATTTCCACTGTCACCATTGCCAACGCAATTTTGATTAACCCGGTTCAGGAGAAAAGATATGGCGCATCAAGTCGAACAAATGGCTTATGTCGGTGATACACCTTGGCATGGCTTGGGTAATCAACTGACACAGAATCAGCCGATTGAAGTTTGGGCACAGCAGGCAGGGATGGATTGGCGGATTGAATCCTCCGATGTTAGCTACATGGCCCAGAATGAACGCGGGCAGAGCATCATCATGCCTTATGAAGAACAGCGAGTGCTGTATCGTTCCGATACTCATGCTCCCTTGTCTGTGGTCAGTCAGCG
>JAHLFF010000162.1 GCA_018883945.1 Candidatus Acinetobacter avistercoris | reverse complement strand
CTTTTCAACTAAGCCTTCACCTGCAATTTCGCCACCATCTTTACGCGTAATGACTACGGTTGCAGAGCGTGGACGTGTACCGATACCACCACTAACATTGTTAGCTTGATTTGAAGGCCATACGCCGCCTGGATGTTGCACATTGACGAAAATTGCTTTGTAGTCAGGTGTCATTGTAACGCCAGTGATTTCACAACCACTTGGACCTGTTAGGAAGCGGCGTAGTTTAGTGTCACTTAGACTTAAGCCTGCAGGTGTTTTCTTACCCGTTGTTGAAGTTTCAATTGTTCCATCACCTGTTGTGCCTGGTAGTGCGGCTAACATCATGCAGTTGGTTTGGTCTGTCAAAGCACCATCATCTGTTTGAATCCACAATACACCTCGAGGGTCGAACCACATGCCATCTGGGCTAGAGAAGTCATTATTTTGGTTGAGCTTAGAGAGGTTTTCAGGGTTTTGTTGGCCTGCATCATTTAATGCTTGCGCACCAAATAAGAAGATATCCCAAACAAATTTGTTTGCTGTTACTGTATCGCCCTCTTCACGGAAGCGGATGATATGGCCGTTAACGTTACCGTTTTGATCTTTACCTGCTTTTTGGTCGATGTAACTACGTGGGTTAGCCGCATCTGTCGTTTCAGCAGTACGTGATGAGTTATTGGTAAGCGTCACATAGACTTCACCATTGTGCGGGTTGACTGCAACCCACTCAGGGCGGTCCATTTTTGTTGCACCTAAAGCATCTGCTGCTAAGCGTGCATTCACCAATACGTCAGCTTGATCTGCAAAAACGTATTTGCTGTAGCCTGAAATGAGTGGGTTTGAAATATTCAATTCCATCCATTCACCCGTCGCTTTTTGAGTCGCTTCATCAAATTGGAATTTGGCAACATACAGTCTGCCTTTATCCATGTATTTATCGCCAGCACTATAGCCTTTGTTTACGTCAGTTGGGTCCCATTTTGCATCAGAGATAAATTTGTAGATGTATTCGCCCTGAGAGTCATCGCCCATGTAGAAGGCTAAAGGCTGACCTGCAATTGCACGACTTGCACGGCAGTCTTCATGTGCGAAACGACCAAGTGCAGTACGTTTTACTGGGCGTTCTGTACCATTGAATGGGTCAATTTCAACAATCCAGCCAAAGGTATTGTCAGAATGGCGGAAGTCATCTTTTGCAACGCCATCAGTTGCTTTGACCAGCCAGCGTTCGTAAAGGTCTTGAACATTATCTTTGCTGACTTTGCCATGATTCTTGATGTCAGTAGAAATAGAGTCTTCGGTTGCAACCACTGTATGCCACTTGTAGTTACTGTTGTTCGGAATTTTATAGCGACTCAGAGACACTTTTTTATTGGCACTTTGCTTTGCATCATCGCGAGAGAAATACTGGTTAAAGTTTTCTTCAGTTGTAAGGTATGTGCCCCATGGCGTATAACCATTGCCACAGTTATTGATGGTGCCGAAGCTGAATGTACCTTCTGGGCTTAAGCGGTTGTGTAGAAGGACACTGCCTTTTACTGGACCACGGATGTCCATTGGTGTTGCTGCGGTAATACGGCGGTTTAAAAATGAATCTTTATTGACTGTCACCGATTGCGTTGTCGGGTTTTTATCGACAGCAATTACAGATACGCCGTGACAGTTGATTTCACGAAGTGATTCATCTTCAGAGCGGATCTCATCATTAATGGTGTTGATTGCTGCATGTAGAATTTTTTGGTCATTGATATATTCGTGGTTCATCACCAATAGACCAGTATTTGATGTATTTGCACTGAACTTGTTGCTGGCCATACCAAAGAATGTCATACCATCATGGCATTCACCAGAGCGCAGAGTAAATGAAGCACCTAGTGGAATTTTTGTATCGTTCCATTCAGCCATGTTGGGTGCAATTGGATCACCTAAAGCAAAAAGTACACGTGCATCATAGCCTTCTGGTACGGTAAATTCGTTCTTGATATTTTTATCTACAGCGCTGAATTTAAGGGTCGATTCTTGATCAGGCGCAACAGGAGGCGTTGTATTTTCATTGTTATCATCATCGCTGCAACCGCTGACGGATGCTGCTAAAGTCAGCGCTGCTGCGCCGCCTGCCGTTTTAGTGATTAAATCGCGGCGTGTAATTTTTTTATTAAACAGTTCAGCAAATTCTGCATTGCCAGAGTTGTTGCTATCGTAATCGTCATTAAAAGGTATAAGGTCAGTCATCATTTTTTCCTAGCATAATGGCTTGGTTGTTTTAGTAAGCTACCAACAAACTAAAGGTCAGATGTGACAGCGGCGTGAAGCTTATATTTCATTAAAATTAAATGATTCAAGAATGCTAAAGACAAAAAAAGCAGGCGATTAGCCTGCTTTAAAAGAGTGGATTTAAGTTTTAGGCGGTTCTTCTTTTTTCAATGACTTTGCCAAAAAAGAGGCCAAGTTCAAACAAGAGCCACATTGGAACGGCAAGCATGATCATTGAAAGTGCATCTGGCGGTGTGACGAACATCGCTATAAAGAAACAGCCTACGACAATGAATTTACGTTTTTCAATCAGCTGATCTGTACTGACGACGCCAATTAGAATCAGCACTAGAGTGATAATCGGTATTTCAAAAGTTAGGCCAAAGACCAAAAATAACTTTAGGCAGAAGCTTAGATAACTGTTGATGTCAGTCATGGGGGCGACTGTTTCAGGTGAAACACTAATAAAAAAATGTAGGATGGATGGCAGGGTGATGAAATAAGCAAATGCCACACCAATGTAAAACAGACTGATACTACTCAGCAGTAAAGGTAGAGCCAGTGTTTTTTCTTTTTCGTATAGAGCAGGCTTCACGAAAGACCAGAGCTGATAAATAATAAAAGGCATGGCGAGCATGAGTGCAACAAAAAAATTCAATTTAAATGGTGCCATAAATGTCGCTGTGACATCCGTTGCAATCATTGTTGAATTGATGGGAAGTTGTGCCCGTAGAGGCTCAGAAAGCAACTGATAGCTTTGGTTTGCAAAAGGAAGCAGACAAAAGAACAATGCAATAATCAGCCCGACGATTTTAAATAGATGACTACGTAAAATAATCAAATGCTTGGTAATTGGCATTTCTTCCAGTAGAAAGTCTTCCTGCTGTGCTTTCGTTTGCGTGCTTAGGATGTCAGGCTTCATACCGCCTCCTGAATAAAGTCAAAAGGCTGCACAGGCGCTGAACCTAATGGTGCTACAAATTTTCTCTTAAAGTTCGAAGTAAATACTTGGGGTATCTTTTGTTCACAATATAAATAAGTAGGAGAGATATTTTTATTATCAGGTATGGCGTTTTCTGGTTGTTGTTCATTGGCCAATATGGATTGCTGTTGAAGCTGTTGCATTTGAGCTTCCATTTTGAGTTCAAGCTCTTGAATACGTTTCATCTCGCTTTGCATTTGCTCGCGTAGTTCTGACAAGCGTAACTCACGGTCAATGTCATTTTGCACATTGCTGATCATGCGCTTTGCTTTGCTGTACCATTTACCAGCAAAACGCGCAGCTTCAGGCAGTTTTTCCGGACCGAGTACCAGTAATGCAATAATGGCAAAACACAGCAGCTCGGTCATTCCGATATTGAGCATAGCGGACTCTTAACTCTTGATCGAGGTTTCAGGGGTTTTGACTTGTGCATCAATCGTTCGCGGTTCTTGCAGC
>JAHLFF010000161.1 GCA_018883945.1 Candidatus Acinetobacter avistercoris | reverse complement strand
ATTCAACAAAAATAAAGCTTAAATTTCATCAATATATACTTTTTTATTTTATTAAGATTAATTTTGCTTCTTAAAGATAAAAAAACTCTACGCCATTCAATCAATCTTTTTTCCATAATTTTTTGTTTTATAGAGAGGACTCAGTCAACCTTAGCGACATAAAATCAACGACAGATGATTGTAAAACAATTATTTTTGATTCATAAATTCTTAAATTAACCAAACAATAAACCTCTTTCATAAATCAAAAAATGAATCAATAAGTGGCAACAAAATGATTTATAAAAGTTCCTTGTCTCTTTGGAAGAAAATTAGGATGCGAGAATATTAATCATGCGTCTGTTATGTGAATAAAGACTGATGAAAAAATCGGAAAAGATAAATTTCACTTCGATCATGCTCTAAAGATCTAAATCGCTGTAAAATAGTGCACTTTAAAATATAAATAAAATTTTGTTTTTTATTAAAATTAATATTTATTTTATGTTAATTTCTGTTAAAGTTTGACTCAAATCACATTGTGATTTTAATTTGTTAAATAAAACAAACTTTTAGTATTTAAAAAATTTAGAGAAAACTATGAAATTAAAATTATCTGTAATGGCAATTTTAGCTATTTTTGCGACAAATACATTTGCTGAAAAAAATACTGTATCTTTAGGATATGCACAAACCAAAGTCGAAGATGCTATTGATCTTAAAGGCTTTAATGTAACTTATCGCTATGCATTAAATGAACCATTCAGCATACTAGCATCAGCTTCATACCAATCTGGCGATGAAAAATGGGGTGATGAATATGGCAATGGCGAACTTGAGGTAAAATATATTTCGGTTTTAGCTGGTCCAGCGTATCGTTTGAATGAATTTTTCAGTGTTTATGCTTTGGGCGGATTTGCACAAGCGAAGATTAAAGATCAGTTTCTCAGTAGCAATGAATACGATAATTATAGTGCCAAAAAAACCGCTTTCGCTTATGGAGCTGGGGTAATTGTTAATCCAACCCCTACACTCTCAGTAAATGTAGGTTATGAAGGTACGACCATTGATTCAGCTAAATTTAATGGATTCAATATCGGCGTAGGTTATAGCTTCTAAACACGAGAATAGATATTTTTGTATTTAAAAACGAAGCAAATAA
This sequence comes from Candidatus Acinetobacter avistercoris, assembly GCA_018883945.1. Classification (GTDB taxonomy): domain Bacteria; phylum Pseudomonadota; class Gammaproteobacteria; order Pseudomonadales; family Moraxellaceae; genus Acinetobacter; species Acinetobacter avistercoris. The sequence continues at coordinate 4,192 of JAHLFF010000161.1, read as the reverse complement.
GAGATTTAAATCTCTTATTTGCTATTTCATCTCCTAAATTTTATTTTATTAAGTCAAACTTTCTTCAGGATTACTTAACTCTGTCATCGGCCAGCGTGGTGTCGTGGTGACTGCCAATCCATCCTGTTGACCTGCTTTTAAGCGTTGATAACCCGCAAATGCAATCATCGCACCATTATCTGTACAGAGTGCAGGCTCAGCGTAATAAACTGAAGCTTTAATTTTAGCCAAATCTGCTTCTAAACGTTCACGTAAACGAGTGTTCGCACTTACGCCACCTGCAATCACTAAGCGTTTTAAACCAGTTTGCTTTAACGCTTTAACTGATTTTTTCACTAAAGTATCCACTAACGCTTCTTGGAAAGATGCCGCGATATCTGCTTCACGTCCCTGACCTGCAACCTTTTTGAGTTGATTTGACACAGAAGTTTTTAAACCACTAAACGAAAAATCCAAACCTTGATGCAACATTGGTCTTGGAAAGTCAAAAGCCTTATCATTTCCCTGTAAAGCGAGTTTTGAAATATTTGGGCCACCTGGATATGGTAAACCCATCATTTTCGCTACTTTATCAAATGCTTCGCCCGCTGCATCATCAATCGATTCACCTAAAATCTCGTATTGACCGATCCCATATGCGGCCATGAGCTGGGTATGACCACCTGAAACCAACAATGCGACAAACGGAAATTCCGGTGGAGTATCTGAAAGTAATGGTGCGAGCATATGGCCTTCCATATGATGTACACCAATTGCAGGCTTATTCAAAGCGAAGGCTAAAGTACGACCAAACAGAGCGCCTGTCATAAGCGCACCCATTAAACCTGGTCCACGGGTATACGCTATCGCATCAATGTCAGATTTCTTTATCTGACATTGATCAAGCAACTGATTGATTAAAGGAATTAATTTACGCACGTGATCACGTGATGCCAGTTCTGGTACAATCCCACCATACTCTGCATGCAATTTAATTTGACTATATAACACCTGTCCTCTTAAGCCGACTTCACTGTCATAGATTGCGAGACCCGTTTCATCACACGACGTTTCTAAGCCTAAAACGATCATTAAATTGCCTTTAACCCATTTCAAAATATTGCTAAAGCTATTATAGACTTGTGGTATGAGATGTAAATGAGTAAAATACTGTCCTTCACTTGTGACTTAGCGCAATAGTGCGTTAAGTCTTATCCATAAACTAGAGGATTCTTCATGCCACAAGTTAAATTGAAAGAAGGCGAACCAGTAGACGTAGCTATCCGTCGCTTCAAACGTTCATGCGAAAAAGCTGGTGTTTTAGCAGATGTTCGTAAACGCGAATTCTACGAAAAACCAACTCAAGAACGTAAGCGCAAGAAAGCTGCTGCAGTTAAACGCTACCAAAAGAAATTGGCGCGTGAATCTGTACGTACTACTCGCCTTTACTAAAATTAATTTGTGACTAACTGACTGCTTGGAAATATAGATGACGACTTTAAAAGACCAAATTACTGATGCATTAAAAATATCGATGCGTGCCAAAGATATGGCAACAGTAACGGTTCTACGTGGTCTCCAAGCAGCAATTAAACAAATTGAAATCGATGAACGTATAGAGCTTGATGAAAGTCGAGTTCTTGCGGTCATTGAAAAGCAAATCAAACAACGTAAAGAATCGATTAAAGCCTTTCAAGGTGCTAATCGACAAGACTTAGCTAGTAAGGAACAAGCCGAATTTGAGATTATTTCTCAATTTCTACCAGCCGCTATGACTGAGGAAGAACTTGATTCCATGATTGAGCAAACTATTCTTGCTCAACAAGCTACTAGCATTAAAGATATGGGTAAGGTGATGAATTCTCTACGTCCGATCATAGCCGGACGTGCCGATCCTGCACAGGTTTCATCTAAAATTAAAGCAAGACTTGCTTAATTCCCCGATTCTATTAAATTCAAAAAATTGTTTGATTTGGTCTATTTAGTTTTTGTTTTATAATTTTGTTTTAAAATAAGATTAAATAGCCAATATCTATTGTTTAATTTATAAATAAAATCGATTTATTCTAAAAATTTAATTTCTATTTCTAAAATTCATCTCTAGCTTAAATCACATTGAATGTTGTATTTACTGAGAATCTTCATTTCTTTCGACTTTCGAACATTCTCAATCACATCTTGTCTGGTCATTCGTGCATATGACAACGGCAATAAGTTACGGTTGTTATCCGTCAAAAAGAAAAAATCCTTGATATAATTTCTCACAATTCCACAATATTGTTGAGTTTGCTGCGGATTAAATTGCGTGGTATTGAACGGTAGTGATTTTAAAAACCTATGCATATCCTCACTATATTTCTTAGAAATCGTATTGAGTTCGCGTACGTATTGATCAGGAATATCTTGCGCAAACGTTTGAAGTCCAATCAATGTTAATGACATTACCAAAGCTATTTTTTTCATCATATTTTAAGAAGATTTGATCTATATATACAACGTATTATAAGCTCAATTACATTCAATACACTGAGTAAATCGTGTAAAACCTACGCTTATTTAGGGCTTATAACTTCAATGAAATCAGGTTGATCAACCTCATAAAAAAACTCAACAGGCCTTGGCACACAACCTTCAGTGACGCTCCCTAATCTTAGACGCTTGACGCCGGGAAGATCTAAGCGATAGGAATATAATGGGCTTGCACATTGTGAACAAAAAACACGAGCTTTATTTGGCGTATGAATATATTCTTTTAAGAGTTGCTGACCTGTAATCAGCTCAAATAAATCCGTTTGAATGACAGCATTCCAAGCCATTATAGTGCCCTGCGCCATTTTACAGTCTTTGCAAAAACACAAAATGCTCTGTTCAATTTCACCATGATAGTCATATTGAACTGCACCACACAAACATTGCCCTTTCAGCATATGATGCTCCGTCCATCGTTCTGTGGGTAGATGACATTAACTACTTTATATTTTTTGTTGACGCTCACTTTGCATAACTTTTAAACGTAAATCAATTTTTGCAGACATTGCGTTATTATCTTTAGCCAAACGCTGAGCATGTAGTAAAGACTTGATTGCGGTCTCTTCCGTGCCTTTCCAATATTCTGCTTCTGCACGATAACGGAGTACATTCACCGTTCGTAATGGATTTGAGGTATCTAAATTTGCAGCGCGCTCAAGTAAATTCCAAGCCGTAATATCGCGCGTGTTTTTTTGAATAAATTTATTCACAATACGGTCAGATGCTTGAAAATCATTTTTCATCAAATAAATTTCCGCCAGCTTAAAACTTAATGCACGATTCTCGGGTACAACACGTTGTTTGGGTAAAATAGCGGCTAAAGCATCGTCGACTTTATTTTGCCCCAAATAAATATCGGCTTGAATTAAACTCAGCAAAGTGTGCTTTGCATCTAGCTTTTGAGCTGCATCAAGATATTGTTGAGCAGCTATATAATCACCACGTTTCAAATGATAAGCACTTAAAGCTAAAATTCCAGCAAAATTTTGACCACGAGCAACCGTATTTAACTGACTTTCAGAAACCTGATTACTTACAACTGCGGTATACCATTTAATAATATCAAATTCTTTTTGAGTATTACTATAAGGTACCCGAGGTAACTGATTCGCTCTCAATCGCGCCTCACTCATCCGTTGAGTCGTCAGTGGATGGGTTAACCAAAAATCGGGTAAAAAACTGATTCTTGAGGTAGCCCGATTCATGGTTTCAAAAAAATCAGCCATACTTTGCGGGTTATAACCAGAACCATACATCAACTGCATACCGATGCGGTCAGCTTCTCGCTCTTGATTACGACTATAGCTCAGCTGACGATCCATAACCGCAGCTTGAGTACCTAACATCAGTGCACTGCCCACATCACCGTCTGCCTGCGAAGCAATCGCGGCACCAACAAGAATACCTGCAAGCGCCAACAACCCCTGTCCCTTAAACGCTTCTTTGGATCGACTATAGTGGCGTTGAGATACGTGCGCGATCTCATGTGCGATCACACCAGCAACTTCGTCTAGATTTTTAGAGGAGGTAATCAATCCCGAGTTTAATGCAAATAAACCACCAGGCACGGCAAAAGCGTTAATTTGAGGATCATTAATCACCACAAGACCAATTGGTCGCCCCAATTGAGTTTGGCTCAAAATACGACTAAAGACCGCCATAAATTGATCTTCAAGCCAAATAT
>JAHLFF010000160.1 GCA_018883945.1 Candidatus Acinetobacter avistercoris | reverse complement strand
TGGTGTTTTATATTAGGTTTGGCTTTATTGCTAACCGGCTTATTCTATTTAATCGGTGGTGGAAAACTGATTAGTTTAGGGGGTTCATGGTACTTCCTCATTGCAGGATTATTAACTACCATTTCCGCAGTCTTTATTTTTAGAAAAAAAGCATTGGGTGTCTGGATTTTTGCACTGGTTTTTCTTGGAACCGTGGTTTGGGCACTGTTTGATGCAGGTTGGGATTTTTGGGCACTCCATTCACGGTTAATGTTTCCTGCAGGTTTATTTGCCGCACTGTGTTTTACTTTACCTGCTATTCGTAAGTACCAATTTCAAATTGCACCTTCAGCACCTGCTTATGCCTTAGGTGGTTTGACGGTGTTAGGTATGCTGGGTGGTTTATACGGCATGTTTATTCCACATCCAACGGTAAAAGCCAGTGGTGAAGAGCTCCCTTTAGTGCCTGTAACGGCTCAAACTCAACAAGTGAATTGGTCGCACTATGGTAATGATGCTGGTGGAAGTCGTTTTGCTGCGTTGGATCAGATCAATCGAAATAATGTGTCTAAGTTAAAGGAAGCATGGCGCTTTCAAACAGGCGATATGACTACAGGTACGGGTAATGGTGCAGAAGACCAGCTCACGCCTTTGCAGGTCGGTGATAAAGTCTTTTTATGTACACCGCATAACAACATTATTGCTTTAGATGCAGACACAGGTAAACAGATCTGGAAGGCTGAAGTGAACTCTAAAGCGGATGCTTGGGAGCGTTGCCGTGGTGTGGGTTACTTTGACTCGACTCAAGCCTTGGTACAACCGACTTTAGCAGGTGCAAGTGCGGTGACTGCGGTGGCAAATAATACCGCATGTCCACGTCGTGTTTATACCAATACACCTGACGGTCGTTTAATTGCAGTCAATGCCGATACAGGCGAACGCTGTAAAGACTTTGGTGTCGATGGAACAGTCAATTTACTTGAAGGTCTAGGTGCGGGCACGCAAGCGCCTCGTTTTGAAGTGACTTCGGCACCAACCATTGCAGGCACCAGCATCGTCGTCGGGAGTCGTATTGCTGATAACTTTGCAGCGGATATGCCGGGTGGCGTGATTCGTGCGTATGATGTGATTACAGGAAAGCTACGCTGGGCTTTTGATCCTCGTAACCCAAATCCAAACTATGTCCTGAAACCGGGTGAAATCTATAAACGTAGTTCAGCTAACTCTTGGGCGGCAATGTCCTACGACCCGCAAATGAACACCGTGTTTTTACCAATGGGAAGTTCATCTGTCGATGTCTGGGGTGGAAACCGTCAACCTGTCGACCATAAGTACAATTCTTCGGTTTTGGCTTTGGATGCAACCACAGGTAAAGAGAAGTGGGTTTATCAAACCGTTCACAATGATCTTTGGGACTTCGATTTACCCATGCAGCCAAGCCTGGTCGACTTTCCAATGCAAAATGGGCAAACCAAACCTGCTGTTGTCATTGGCACCAAGTCGGGTCAGTTCTTTGTACTTGACCGTGTGACAGGCAAGCCTTTAACCAAAGTGGTTGAGCAACCTGTAAAAGCTGCAGATATCCCTGATGAGCAATACAGCGCAACCCAGCCGCGTTCAGTTGAAATGCCACAGATTGGCAATCAAACTTTGACTGAATCGGACATGTGGGGCGCAACGCCATTTGACCAGTTGATGTGTCGGATTAACTTTAAGTCTATGCGTTATGACGGTCTCTTTACAGCACCAGGTTCTGATATATCGTTAAGTTTTCCGGGTTCGCTCGGTGGGATGAACTGGGGCAGTATCGCATTTGATCCAACGCATCGTTATATGTTTGTTAACGACATGCGCCTAGGTCTGTGGATTCAGCTGATTAAACAAACGCCTGAAGACTTAAAACTTGAAGCCAGTGGCGGAGAGAAGGTCAACACAGGTATGGGCGCAGTGCCAATGAAAGGTACACCGTATAAAGTGAATAAAAACCGCTTTATGTCAGTACTGGGCATTCCATGCCAAAAACCACCTTTCGGAACCATGACGGCGATTGATATGAAAACCCGTCAAGTGGCTTGGCAGGTGCCTTTAGGTACGGTTGAAGATACTGGCCCAATGGGCATTAAAATGGGCTTAAAAGCGCCGATTGGTATGCCAACCATTGGTGGTCCAATGGCGACTCAAGGTGGTTTAGTCTTCTTTGCTGCAACACAAGACTTCTATTTGCGCGCCTTCAATTCATCGAATGGTGAAGAGTTATGGAAAGCGCGTTTACCTGTAGGTAGCCAAGGTACACCGATGAGCTACATTTCTCCAAAAACAGGCAAGCAATATGTGGTCATTTCTGCTGGTGGGGCGCGTCAATCGCCTGATCATGGCGATTATGTGATTGCATATAGTTTAGCTGATTAAAAACAATTCATCGTATGGGAAACCTGTCGAGATGATAGGCTTCCCATTTTTATGGTAATAACAAGCAAGGAAGTATTGTGCGATTAACTTATTTGATGCCTGCACCTTTTAAACAAGCCTTATTGACTGCGGTTATTTTACAGTCTATGCATGCTTATGCAGAAACGAAAGAATATCAACTTCCCGTCATCACCGTCCAAGCGGTACATACCAATAGTGAGTTGTTATCGACTTCTGCATCTATTCAAAAAGTCCAAGCGGCTACAGTACAAAACAATGCCAATGTGAGCCTATCTGAAGTTTTACAAGGGGTTACAGGCTTACAAATTAATAACCGCGAAAACTATGCGCAAGACTTACAGATTTCGATGCGTGGCTTTGGTGCTCGTTCGACTTTTGGCGTGCGAGGCATTCGGATGTATGTCGATGGTATTCCTGCGACCATGCCTGATGGTCAAGGGCAAAGTTCCAATATTGACCTCAATAGTTTAGATCACATCGAAGTGCTGACAGGGCCATTTTCATCTTTATATGGCAACTCATCAGGTGGAACCATCTTGGCTGAGACCAAAGAAGGACAAGGGAAAGACTCAATCCAAGTGGGACTCAATGCAGGCAGCCACCATAAGCAACAAGCCAATATCCAATTACAAGGGGGTTCTGAACAGGCCAATCAACCCGCTTATGTGATTAGTTCCTCTTATTTTGATACCGATGGTTTTCGAGACCATAGTGCAGCGCAAAAAGTACTGAATAATGCCAAACTGACATGGAACTTAGAGGATGGCAGTAAAATCAACTGGGTGATGAACCGTGTCGATATTGATGCCGACGACCCACAAGGTCTAAAGCATGAGCAGTGGAAAGCCAATCCAAAACAAGTCAATGACAGCAAAAATACCTATAATGTCCGTAAAGAAATTGAACAAACCCAAACAGGACTGACGTGGACTAAGCCGCTGAATGATCAGCAAGAGCTATATAGCATGTTCTATTTGGGCAACCGACAGGTCGTACAATATCAGTCAATTCCTAAATGTGGGATAAATAAAGTTACAGGGGAATGTATACCAAACTCTTCACAACTTAATCCTCGCCATGCAGGTGGCGTAATTGACTTTGACCGAGATTATTATGGTGCGGACTTCCGTTGGACAGGGAAAGAAGTTTTATCGAATACAACTTTAGTTGCAGGTGTGGCTTTAGACCGGATGGTCGAAGACCGGAAAGGTTATGAAAACTATGATGATACTGGTCGCTATGGCGTGAAAGGTGATTTACGCCGTAATGAAAATAATACCTTGTGGAATTTAGATCCATATGTACAAGCCTCATGGCAGTTCTTACCCACGTGGCATCTTGATACAGGTTTACGCTATAGCAATGTACATTATGAGTCAGATGATCATTACATTGTAGCTGGCAATGGTGATGACAGTGGTTCAACGGATTATCAAAAATTATTGCCTTCCGTGGCTTTAGGCTGGGAAATTTTACCTGAACTTTATGCTTATGCCAGTTATGGTAAAGGCTTTGAAACTCCAACCTTTACCGAAATGGCTTATCCGACATTGGCCACATCGGGAATTAATTTCGATTTAAAACCTGCAAGCAGTGATACCTATGAGCTGGGGTTAAAATCCCAAAACGCATTTGGAATGTTTACATTGGCAGTTTTCAATACTGTTACTAAAAATGACATCGTGCCTGATGATGCCAATGCGGGACGCAATACATTTCGTAATGCAGAGCAAACCTTACGACAAGGCGCTGAGCTGGCTTGGCAACACCAGCTTTGGCAGGATCTAAAACTTAGTGCAAGCTATAGTTATTTGGACGCCACTTTTGATGCCGATATTGCAGCAACCACCACCAAGCCTTTGATTGAAAAAGGGACATATATTCCCGGAATTGCTAAAAATCAAGCATTTACCCGTATTGCATGGCAACCTAAACAGGGCTTCCAAGCAGGCTTAGAAGCACGCTATATGGATAAAATTTATGTCGATGATATCAACTCAGATATTGCACCAAGTTATACCGTTGTGGCTGCAAATGTCGGCTATTTATGGGTAAACCGTGACTGGAAAGTAAACAGCTATGCCCGAGTCGATAACCTGTTTGACCGTAACTATGTTGGCTCAGTGATTGTGAATGACGGCAATAGTCGCTTCTTTGAACCCGTCGATGGTCGAAACTTTAGCGTTGGCATGAGTGTGACCAAAGCCTTTTAATGGAAATGGTTTGGCTAGGATCACTCACACCCAAGTTGTCACTTAAATTTGAACAACTTAGTAAAGCTCTATCTTTAAAAAATTTATGCAACAAAGCCGGATTCAATCAATAATTGAACCGCTTTTTCTCTAATTTCAGGGGTATATTTTAATTTTGTCATCGGGATAGTCTCTCAGAATATTGACTATCCGACAAACCCGGTACGGTTCATAAACAGGATTGGAGTTATAAATAGAAAAAACTTTTTTATGGATAGATATGTCATTGTTTTTTCTTCCTAAAATTAATAATCTTCTGCGGATTTTGAGTTAAATACTCTAACTTTTTAATATTTATAGGAGACTTTTTAATTATGCTTAAAATTAGTTCAATATTGTTAATTCTTACTTCAACTCTTTTAATAGTCAGTTGCTCAAAAGATAATAATCAACATGTTCAATCACAAAATCAGAGTAATGAAAATAAAGCTATTGAGAAAGTAGTTGAAAAAATAGCACCAGAAGATGATCCTATTTTAAAAGGTACACCTGTTTTAGGCTTTAAGTTAAGGGATTCAACAGTTGATTCAGTAAAGAAACGATTAAATAATTATAAAATAAATGGGGAGTCTTATGCTGGAGGGCCAATTTTAGAAAATGATGGATCTGGTTTTGATATAGATGGTTTACTTTTTACTCAATTTGGTTTTGATAAAAACCAAAAGTTAGTTTATGTGTGGATGACATTAACTGAAAATAACCATATGGCAAATGAGACCTACAAAAAAATTGTCAGTTATGTACAGAAAAATAATTACAAAATTATTCGTGAGAAAGCACCTTTTGTAGGAGATCAAGAAACGGTGTTTCTTACACCAAACAATGAAACGATTACTGTTAGTGCTCCACATCTGGGTGGCTTTAAAGTAAATGTTGAGTATGTTACTCAAGAGTTTGAACAGCAAAGATCCCAAATAAATCAAGAAAATCAGCAAGAAAAAAGACAGTCAGAAGCGGCTAATTTTTAAGGAGTACATGTGTGAAAAAATTAATACTACTCACTGCATTTTTCATATTTTTTACGAATAAAGCAGAAGCAACAACGCTTCAGCAACAGGTTGATAATCATATACAAACATCTATAAAAAACTTGAATTTAGAAAGTAAAAAGTATGCTACAGATTCTGACTATTTTAAATTTTCTCTAAAATCTAAGGAAGTTATCACTGCTGATATTAATCACGATGGAATTAAAGATAAAATTGCAGTACTTAATTTTTGTGAAGAAACGAATTGTCATCCAACAACAATGAGTACAGAAGTTGCCATTTTTATTGGTAAAAAAGATCAAAAATTCAATTTTTTAGATTCAAATTTTTTTGCTGTAACAGCCAGCATTCACAAAGATAAGAGGGGTCGTATTAATGTTCATCAATATGATTATTTTGAGGATGATGGACATTGCTGTCCTAGTCGTTTAACTAAGTTTAACCTTACCGTTAAAGATGGGAAATTACTTTCCAGAAAAACAAATTAAATCTATAATTTTCAATATTTTATTTTAAATTAATGTGCTCTAGGATATTTATTTTATGCATCATTTTATTAATACGACTTTAATATTGTATGTAGCAGTAGCTTCTTCATCTGTAATGGCTGCACCACAATTATTTAATACAGAGTTAAAGGGAGCAACACGCGATCAAATTCGCGCTGTTTTACAAAATACTGATGTAAAAGCGGTTCGTGAAGATAACAATTACTGGGTAGATAAATATAATTCTAATGGTGTATTACAAGGCGCTACAGAATTAAACTTTGGTTATACGTCTAACGGGGAATTTGCATATGCACAATATAAATTTCCCGTGTTTATGGACTCTGGAAAAATACTTGAAGTTGCAAATTTAGTTTCATCAAAATATGGACAACCGAGCCAACGTTCAGGGAATCCAAATCTTGGAGATGCAAGTTATACGTGGAATTTCAAAAATGGAATGAGTATAACAGCATACCGTGGGTGGCCTGATACAACAACTTTTTTACAGTTCAAAGATAAAATGAACTACTCAAAAATGAATAATGAGATTGAAGCTGAAGAAAAGCATCAATTTCAACAAAAAGCTCAAGAACAGGGATCCGCATTTTAAAAATAACCCCAATCCTGTTTAAGCCAATGATTCCATAATTTGAATTGTTGGCTTATTTCGATGTGTTAATTGATATACACATAATGAAGCATAAATCCCACTTAAAAAGCCTGAAATACTCCGTACTTTACTTGTCTGAAAAATGGCAATAAAACTGATTTCAGAGCTAGTCTGTTGTGTGGTTCGAACTCTTAAGCAGCGATGGCTTTGCTTGAGGAATTTACAGTATATTGGTTCAAATTTAAGAAAGAAATCATCAATTACGCAGAATAATTCGGTACTATTAAAAATCAGGACTAGAGTGATGAGTTTGGTGTGGTAACTCAGCTGATGGCTCTAGTCCTCCTGTTTTTCAAGTCTATTCCTTATCCGCGATTCAGGTTAATACTTATTAATCATTTGAATTATATATTTAAGAAGGGAATCAAAGTAAAAATAGAAGGTTAGATCACTATAGTATAAGGCTTATTGTTAACATTAATTTGAATGCCTTTAGCGCTCGCCATTTCAATATCTTTTATTGCGCTTTGAATAGCCCGATCGAGAGGGCAGAGTAAAACTTGAAGTGCGACATAAACCACCTAATTAATTTAAAGGGTTTATGGAGTATATAAAATTGTCATACCATCATCTTAACTTTGAAGATCGTACTGCATTAATGCTTGAGTCAAGAAAA
>JAHLFF010000159.1 GCA_018883945.1 Candidatus Acinetobacter avistercoris | reverse complement strand
ATTAATAAAATCGAAAATATATATTTCAACTAAATTATATACAAAAAAATTTAATTATTTAAATCATTCTAGAGATCGGATGAAATACATTTAAAAAGTCAGCTTTTAAAGCCATATATATTTATAATATTTGAGAAATAATTAACATAAGAAATAAATTCAATGAATAACAACACACCTATTTCCTTACCTTTTTATCGTACGCTGATTATTCTCCAATTAATATTTCCATTTATTGGTCCTTTGATTGATTATTTAAGGCAAGATCCTACACTCAAATTACTCGATGAAATGCTCTATATCGAACCTCAGTTATGGGAATTGGTAGTAGGAAGTATTGCTGGCATCATCATTCTTATCATTATCGTGGGTCTCTTGTTCAGAAAAGAATGGGCGAGAAAAGCTTTTCTTTATACGTATCTTCCCTCTTTCCTTATTTTCTTATTGCCTTTTATGCATTGGTCTTATATGACAAGCATTTCAACTCTTTTGAATGCTCTTACTTTAGTTAGCTCTGGTATGTTGGTGCTTATTTTAATGTTACCTCAGCTTTACCAACCCCTATTTAACAAAGACACGCCTTCAAAATAAATCTAAGCATCAAAAAAGCCCAATGTTCATTGGGCTTTTTATTGATTTTAATTTGAAAACTTAGTCTTCAAATGAACTTTCTAATTCTTCAAGTTGCATCATCAACTCCAGCATTTTTTCTTCTGCTTGAGTGAGTTTCGCTTTAAGCTCTGTTTGTTCATTCATCAGTTTAAGCAAATCATCTTTACGACCCGCTTCATAGATTGCTGTGTCCGCCAATAAAACTTCGATCTCAGCCAAACGTGGTTGTAACTTAGTGACCAAGGCTTCATTTTTTTCTAAGTCTTTACGAATAGGACGACCCGCTTCACGGCGACGTGCCATTTCTTTACGCTGGCCTTCTTTATCCAATTTTGAAATAACAGGTTTAACTTCGACTTTTGATTTAACTGGTGCTGCAGGTTGTTTACCACCATTTTTCATCATATCAATTCGCGCTTGACGTAACCAATCCGCATATGCGACCAAGTCACCATCGAATTCACGACTTTCACCACCATGAACCAAAATCAACTCATCACATACACTGGCAACCAATTGACGTTCATGCGACACCAACACTACAGCGCCTTCAAAATCAGTCAAGGCCATGGTTAGTGCATGACGCATATCTAAATCTAAATGGTTAGTTGGCTCATCCAGAATCAATACGTTTGGACGTTGCCATACAATCAAAGCCAAAGCTAAACGAGCACGTTCACCACCCGAGAAGCTCTCACTTGGTGTATCCATACGTTCGCCAGAGAAACCAAAGCTCCCTAGGAATGAACGCAAACTTGCTTCACTGACTTTCTTTTCTGCGATCCGTGCCAACTGCAACATTGGACTTGCATTTCCATCCAAAGCATCCATTTGATGCTGTGCAAAATAACCCACATTAAGCAGTTCTGAGTCTTTACGCTCACCTTGCAGTAATTGTAAATCACCTACCAATGACTTGATCACTGTTGATTTACCCGCACCATTCATACCGAGTAAACCAATACGGCTGGTCGGGGTGATTTGTAAATTCACATTGGTGACAATAATTTTGTCACCATAACCAATATCAGCATTTTCCAGTTCAAGTAATGGCGAACTCATTTTACTTGGTTCACGAAAGCTAAAGGTAAACGGCGTATCAACATGTGCAGCAGAAAGTTCCTGCATACGTTCAAGTTGTTTAATACGACTTTGTGCTTGTTTGGCACGTGTCGCTTGGGCTTTAAAGCGGTCAATGTATTTTTGCAAATGCGCACGTGTTTCAAGTTGCTTTTCATAAGCTTGTTGTTGTTGTGCTAAACGTTCACTACGGGTACGTTCGAAGGTCGAATAGTTACCCGTGTACATAATTAATTCTTGGTTTTCGATATGTAAAATATGATCGGTAATCGCATCTAAGAAATCACGGTCATGTGAAATAAGAATGAGTGTACCTTCATAGGCTTTCAACCAATCCTCTAACCATAAGATTGCATCTAAGTCTAAATGGTTTGTTGGCTCATCCAGAAGAAGAAGGTCTGAACGACTCATAAGTGTGCGAGCGAGGTTTAAACGCATACGCCAACCACCTGAGAAACTTGATACATCAAGTTGTGCTTGGTGTTCAAAGAAACCTAAACCAGCCATAAGTTGTGAAGCTTTTGAGGATGCAGAATAACCATCAATTTCGTCAAAACGACCGTATAAATGAGCAAGTTCGTCATCAGACAGCGTATCGGGTTGTTCTAATTTATGCTGAATATCCCAAAACTCTTCATCGCCAGACAAAACAAAATCAATGGCTTTCATATCTAAAGCTTTAATTTCTTGCGCCATATGCGCAACGGTCCAGATCGCTGGACGGGTAAGTGAACCACTATCTGACTCAATACCACCCAATAAAGCATTAAATAATGTCGACTTGCCTGCACCATTCACACCCGTTAAACCGATTTTCCAACCTGGATGAAGTTGCATTGACGCTTTTTGAAATAAAACACGTCCACCGCGGCGTATAGAAAGTTGGTCTAACTGAATCATGGATATTTAAACTACTGAGTATTGGATGCGGCATTTTAAAGGATAAATGCGGTCAGAACCAAAAATTATCAAATATATTAAAAAATAGTCACTTTTCATATTTTTGTCATAAAAAAGCCATCAATCATGATGGCTTTTTAAAGTGATTTTCAAAGTGCTTTTCAAAACAAAATTTTTAAAATTAATCGGTGAAAGTCACTTTCGCAATGGCTTTTTTACCAGCTTGTACAATGACTGTTTTATTTTCATTGATTGAGAATGATGCATCAACCACTTGCCAATCAATTTTAACGGCTCCACGTGAAACAGCATCTTTTGCCTGAGCTGCATTACTGGTTAAACCCGCAGCTCTCACGATAGAAGCAATAAACATTTCACCACCAAACTCAGCGCGTGAAATCGTCACTTCTGGCGTACCTTCAGGAAGTTCGCCTTCAGTAATTAAGTTGCCTGCACCTTTGTGAGCATTGGCGGCAGCTTCTGCACCATGGAAACGTTCAACCAACTCAAGTGCAAGAATTTTCTTCACTTCTTGAGGATTACGCCCTTCTGCCACTTCTTTTAACAGAATTTCAATTTCTTCAATTGTCTTGAAGCTCAACAAATCAAAGTAACGTTCGATCAAGCTATCTGGCATTGAAAGCACTTTTTGATACATCGCACCTGGTGCATCAAAAACACCAATATAGTTATTTAAAGATTTAGACATTTTATTAACGCCATCTAAACCTTCAAGAATCGGTACAGTTATACAAACCTGTGCTTCTTGGTTATAACGACCTTGAAGTGTACGACCCATCAACAAGTTAAATGTTTGATCCGTACCACCTAACTCAACGTCTGCCTCTAAAGCCACTGAGTCATAACCTTGAACCAATGGATATAAAAACTCATGAATCGCAATCGGTTGCTGGTTGTTATAACGCTTAGTAAAATCATCGCGTTCTAACATGCGTGCCACTGTTTGCTGTGAAGCCAATTGAATTAAATCTGCCGCAGTTTTATTGGCAAACCATTCTGAGTTAAACACCACTTTGGTTTTATTTGGATCAAGAATTTTAAACACTTGTTCTTGATAAGTTTTGGCATTTTCCAAAACCTGCTCACGAGACAAAGGTGGACGTGTAGCGCTCTTGCCAGTTGGATCACCGATCATGGCAGTGTAATCACCAATCAAGAACAGAACCTCATGCCCTAAGTCTTGGAACACTTTAAGTTTGTTAATTAAAACCGTATGACCGAGGTGTAAGTCAGGTGCTGTCGGATCAAAACCTGCTTTAATTTTTAGAGGACGATTTTGTTTTAATTTCTTCAGAAGATCGTCTTCAGAAATAATTTCGTGAGTGCCTCGTTGAATGAGGGCCAGTTGTTCTTCAGCTGCGAGGAAATTTGACATTACAAAACCCAAATACATCAGTTGTTCAATTTGTGCGATATACTAACACTTTTTCAGCATATTGCAGGCTTAAGAATTATCATGACAGCGATCTATATTGGGGTAATGACAGGCACAAGCATGGATGGTGTCGACATTGTTGCTGCTTCTTTCGATCCACTTAAGCTGCATGCGACGCTAACCTTAGCATTTGATCCAGATCTAAGAGATGAGTTAATGGCGCTCACTCTGCCTGATGACAATGAAATTGATCGTATGGGGAAAGCCGATGTTTCTTTAGCGCAAATGATCGGTCATGGGATTAATCAACTCATCTCTGAAAATAATCTTGATAAATCTCAAATTAAAGCCATTGGTTCTCATGGTCAGACTATTCGTCACCGTCCTGAACATGGTTTTACTTTACAAATTGGCGATCCCAATATTATTACTGAAATCACTCAAATTCCTGTGATTTCAGACTTTCGTCGCCGTGATATGGCCGCAGGTGGTCAAGGTGCTCCTCTGGTTCCTGCTTTTCATCAGGCCTTATTTCAACATGAATCGATACATCGTGTAATTTTGAATTTAGGTGGCATCGCCAATGTTAGCATGTTGCCTGCTGGGAAACCTGAAGCAGTTTATGGTTTTGATACTGGCCCTGCCAATATTCTTATGGATGCTTGGTGTCACCGCTACACAGGCCAACCCTATGACGAAAATGGCAACTGGGCAGCCTATGGGCAACCGATTCGTGCGCTCCTCGATCGCTTACAAGAACATGAATACTTCTCCAAAGAACCACCAAAAAGTACTGGGCGTGAAGACTTTAATCTTGAATGGTTAGATGAACAAATAGCAGATTGGCGTAATGATTCAGAATATGAAGAACTTGAAGATATGCCTGAAAATGTACAAGCCACTCTATTAAAAGTCACCACACGTGCGATCAAAAAAGCGATTTATCGCTCAGGAATGGATACAGGCGAAGTCTACGTCTGTGGCGGTGGTGCATATAATTCACACTTACTTGAAAAATTACGCTGGCGTTTACGCAAACATAATTGGTCTATTCAAACCACGTCTGTTCTAGGTTTAGCGCCGACATGGGTAGAAGGAACTGCCTTCGCTTGGTTAGCAATGCGCTTTTGCAATCAACTTAGTGGAAACTTGCCTCAAGTGACAGGTGCAAAAGATTATCGAATATTGGGAACGATTACCGCCGTTTAAATATTCAGTACATACCTGTAAAAACAAGTATGTAGAAATAAGAAAAAATCTTAAAAAGCGAGATCTTAAGTTTAGCTTTTTGATTTATCGATTTGCAATTCGATTCAATTTTATATCGATAATCTTTTGCTTTGCTTTCATTACAGACATTTTTTTACTTAAATAGCTTTCTAATCAAATCTTTACAGACTCAATCTCTTGATGTCCGACAGGACTATTCACGTAAAATTAAAGATAAAACGAGGCTTTACTGATTATCTTGTATTTCGGACGATCGTCGTCCTTATGACCTATTTACGTGACCCATATTGCTCTGTCCTATTATTCAAAACTCATTATGATGAAATATAGTTTTTATTCTTAGATTTCAACCATGCATATAAAACAACAAAGAATCGAACAATTCAAACGGAATAATCTCACATTTGATGTGATTGATTCTGGACCACTTGATGGAAAGCCTGTTGTACTGCTGCATGGTTTTCCAGAAACAGCGCAAAGCTGGTTAGAGACAGCAAGTGAACTCAATAACAACGGCTTTCGCAGCTATGCAATTCATCAACGCGGTTATAGTTTAGGAGCACAGCCGAAAAGTCGTGCTGCATATCGAAGTGCTGAATTGGTTGCTGATATTCATGCTTTTCTGAAGATCATCAATGAAGCTGTATATTTAGTTGGTCATGATTGGGGTGCAATCGTTGCTTGGGAGGTGGCACTGAAATATCCAGATCAAATTAAACACTTAACTGCAATATCAGTCCCGCACAAAGCGGCTTTTGTAAAATCGATGTTCAGCAGTAACCAATTATTGAAATCTTATTATATTGGCTTATTTCAACTGCCTAAAATCCCTGAAATGTTGTTTGAAAAATTTCCGCGTTTAGGACGTTCACTGCTTCAATCTACAGGCATGACTGATCACCAATTAAATGTCTTTCAAAAAGAAATGATCGAAGCAGGCCGATTAACTGGTGCATTGAACTGGTATAGAGCCTTACCTTTTAGCTCCAACCGTTATTTTAAGCAGAAGGTTAAAGTCCCGACCCTATTTATTTGGGGTAAACATGATTCAGCAATCGGGCATAAAAGTGTAGAACTGAATAAAAACTATATAGATGCACCATATACTGAAATAGTACTAGATGCGAACCATTGGATCCCAACACAAAACGCTAAAATATTATCTGAATTAATCATTCAAAATATCGTTTAGATCAGCATTTTATATAAACTAAGAAATGTATAAGGACTAAAAAAAAATCCCTCAACATAGGAGGGATTTTTAAATTTTGTATGATCAATCTTTGTTAGATAAAACTTAAGTTTGTTTATAGACTAAAGCTTAAATAAAGATTTGATCTAATTGAAGCTTAGATCGAGAAAGACGAACCACAACCACACGTGGTTGTTGCATTCGGATTTTGCACGACAAAACGTGAACCTTCTAAGCCTTCTAAATAATCAACTTTAGAACCAACTAAATATTGATAACTCAATGAGTCTACCAACATTTTAACGTCGCCGTTTAGAAACTCAGCATCATCTTCATTCTGGCTTTCAGCAAAATTAAAACCATAAGAAAAACCAGAACAACCACCACCTGTTACATAAACACGCAGCATAAGATCCTGATTTCCTTCGCTGTCACGAAGTTGGCGAACTTTATTCGCAGCATTGTCAGTCAGCTCAAGTACTTGGGCAGTCATGGTGATTTCCTCAAAAATAAAATTGGCTTCAAATTAAAAAGACCATAGATCAAGTATAACATACTCAATATATGGTCATTACTCGAACTTTAAATATTATTCAATACGATTCATCAGGACATGTCCAAATGAATTTTTGAATTATTTATAGTTCTCATCTTGTAAGCTACATTCAAAGTTACTTGGCTCATTTTTACAACGGAATTGCCAAAGCAGCTTCATCATCTGTGGATTATAAACGCCCTGCTTGGTTAAGGTGATACGAGCTTCACGCATCAACTTTTGATAGCCTGGTTTGTCCGCAGCTGGAACTTCCATCCAATATTTTGCAGGAATATCTGCTTTCATTTTACCTAGAATTGAATTCGCACGAGGTAACTGAGATTTGATCCATTCACGAGATTTTTGACCATAGTCTGCTGGGAATTTATCTTTATGAATAATTAAATTACCCGTTACTTGAAGGATCGGATAATTAACAATCGCGCCCTTGGTGCCTAAGCCTTTATGAAGTTCTAAAGGTTTAAATACAGCAGCGGGTGCACCAATAATATCCACCTGACCATTGTTAAATTTACTACCGAAATTGGTCACATCTGCACTTACCGCTTGCGCACCAATTTGTTGAACCATGATTTTTTGTGCTTGATCATAATCTAATACAGCAATTTTTTTACCCGCAGCTTTCGCCACTGTATTAATGCTACGATCACGAACCATCAAGTAAGCATCACCCACTGGAACCACACCTACAACTTCGTATTTTCCACTGGTCATATACTTTGCAAAGGTTGGACTTGCTAGACCTTGCATCACCTTAACAGCCAAATTCAAGTTAGAAATCGCGCCTACAGCATCTAAAGAACCTGTAAATTTATTGAACTGACGACCGCGCATACCCGTGATACTGACTGCATCACATTTACCCGCTTTAAAATCTTCAGCAATAACAGCTTCGTTTTGACCTACTTTAAGTTCAATGTCAGCGCCCCACTGTTTCGCTGCCAATTGATAATCTTTCATTAATGCATACACATCGCCATTTTTTCCAACTAAGTCGAAAACACACATGACTTGCTTAGCTTGCGAAGCAGAAGTAATCGCCATAAGACTTGCTGAAATTAATATTGTTCTCGACCAGTTCATTTTATTTTTCCTTAATAAATTATTTTTTTCAATTTTCTTAGGTCTGATGATAATAACACTAAGATATTGATTATTCCTTTAACACGCTTTTGTTTTATAACTGCATTCATTTAATTGTGTATTCTCTAATTTTAAATTATTGAGCAATTAAATATGCAAGATACAAATCAATTAAATAGCATTTATTGTGAATTAAGCATACTTTTTTTATATAAATCTTCAATGGCTGAATTGACGAAAAACGTAAAAAAAAATCCTAGAATTAAACTAGGATTTTTTTATTATCTATCAATACTATTCACCGCCGAGTGAACATTCAAAATTGGCTTTATCGACAGAGCAACGTGCTTTTTTAAGGACTGACATCATCGCTGGATCATAAATTCCTTGCTTAGTTAAGTCTATACGTCCTTCACGGAGTAATTTTTGATACTTTAATCGTTCCTCAGCAGAGAAATTAATTTTGTATTTCGCAGGAATTTCACTTTCCAAACGCTTAATCATTGCATAGCTTTTTGGTAAGTTTTTCACAAACCAATCACGAGATTTTTGACCAAAACCTTCTGGAAATTTTTCAGGACGAATGACAAAATCGGCTGTAATGTGGACTACTGGGAAGTCGAACATTGCTCCATTTGTACCTAGACCTTTATAGATTTCTAATGGTTTATATGCATAAGCAGGTGAACCCACCATATCAACCTGACCATTGTTAAATTTTGCCACAAAGTTGGAAACATCAGAGGCTATCGCTTGAGCACCCACACGTTGAACCATGGTTTTTTGGGCAGGATCATAACTGAGTACAGCGAATTTTTTACCCGCAGCTTTTTCAATTGAATTAATACTTTTATCACGAACAAAAATATAAGCACCACCTAAAGGTGCAATACCCGCGATTTCGTATTTTTTACCACCCAAATTGGTGACCATTTTAGACGCATTGCGACTATCTAAAGCAAAGGTAATTGCTCTCTGCGCGATGGTATTACTCGGTGCGCCACCCAGAGAATCGATTGATCCAACAAACTTGTTGTATTGACGAGCACGCATAGCTGTCATAAATACAGCATCACATTTTCCCGCTTTAAAATCATTATCAGCAACAGCCTCATCTTGGCGTGGCACTAAATTAATATCTGTAGCACCCCAAGATTTCGCTGCTAATGCCCATTCTTGAGCCATTTGAAATGATTCACCCGATTTTCCTAATAAGTCGAAAACACAGATTTCGACTTTAGCTTGAACATTTGTCGCGAAAACAACTGATGATGTTGTCAGTAGCGCAGCAATAATTGTTTTGTTCATTCTTACATCCTTTTAAGTTTTATAATGGATATTCAATTCCATAGTAAAATTTTAAACACAATCCATGTAAAAAAATAGAGCTATTACTCTATTTTTTGTTTCTGAATATAAACCAATTGTTTAATCATTGATTATTATATGTTTATAAAGTTATTCACCGCCAAGTGAACACTCAAAATTGGTTCTTTCTTCAGTACATCTTGCTCTTTTTAGAACTCGCATCATATTCGGATCGTATATTCCACGTTGCGTCAGTTCCATACGACCATCTCTAAGCAGCTTTTGATAACGTAATTTATCTTCTGGGGAAACATTCAATTTATATTTTGACGGAATTTCATTTTCTAATCTTTGAATTGTGGCAAAAGTTGCAGGCAGCTGTTTTACCGACCAAGCCCGTGATTTTTGTCCAAAGTCATCAGGAAATTTATCCGAGCGAATAATTAAATCTCCAGTCACATTTACAATAGGAAAGGTAAACATTGCCCCTCTTGAACCCATGCCTTTATAAATTTCTAAAGGCCTAAATGCATAAGCAGGAGCCGCTATAAAATCAACTTCACCGCTATTAAACCTACGAACAAAACTCGAAATATCTGATGGAACACCAATCGCTCCGACTCGCTCTACTGCAATTTTTTGCGCGATATCATAATGTAAATACGCAAATTTTTTCCCGATGCCTTTTTCTATTGTATTAATACTTTTATCTTTTACAAAAATATAAGCGATGCCAATCGGACTAATTGCGGCAACCTCAAAAGTTTCACCATCACGCTTTGTGACTAAACGCTTTTTATTGCGCTCATCAAGTGCATATGTAATTGCGCGACGTGAAATATTATTTGAAGGTACACCACCTAAAGCATCAATTGATCCTGCAAATTTATTGTATGCGCGTGAACGCATGGTCGTCATTGCCACAGCATCACATTTTCCATTTTTAAAATCGCTATCGGCCATTTCTTCTTTTTGATAGGCGATTAATTTTATATCTGCACCCCAGTTTTTTGCAGCAAGCGCCCATTCTTCCATCAGTTTATAAGACTCGCCCGCCTTACCTAATAAATCAAAAATACATGCCGTTTGTTGGGTATTTGCAGAGACAGACGTATTTATGATTAGCCCACTGAATAAAGGGATCAAAATTTTGCTGATTTTCATTTTA
>JAHLFF010000021.1 GCA_018883945.1 Candidatus Acinetobacter avistercoris | reverse complement strand
GGTTTTCAAGACCGGTGCATTAAACCGCTCTGCCACGCTTCCAATGGCGGCTATCATATAAATAAAAACTGAACTTGGCAAATACTTTTCACAAAAACTTAGCTTGCATGTTCAAATTTAAAACGATTCGGCACAAATTCCATGTGTTTTAAAGTTTAATAAATTTTTTAAATTATGGTTAAAATTCTTAAAGCCATTTTAACTGAATGTATTAGTAGCTGAGAAACGCTTTTGTTGGCTAAAATCGCCACTAAAACCCCTATTCAACTCACTATTTACTCAATAAAATAGATAATGGAAGTTTTTCTTTATATCCAACATGCAATGCGTTTAACCACTTTAATGTAAGACGTATTTTGTTTAACATGCAGTTCCATAGATTTAAGATTTATGTGGAATAGCAATTCTTTATTAAACATATAACACGAGATATGAGGCTTTAAAAATTGGTTATGAACCGAAAATTATTGACTGCAGAGGGTTATCAACGTTTACAAGATGAATTGAATGACATCGTTCGTAAAGAACGACCAGAAATCACTAAAATTGTATCGTGGGCTGCAAGTCTCGGCGATAGATCTGAAAATGCTGATTACCATTATAATAAAAGAAAATTACGTGAGCTTGATCGTAGAATCAGGTTTTTGATGAAGCTTTTTGAAGTTGCTCAAAAAATTGAGTATAGCCCCGAACAAGATGGCAAAGCTTTTTTTGGTGCTTGGGTCACTTTAGAAAATGATGACAATGAAACGATTAAATTTCGTATTGTGGGCGATGAGGAAATTTACGGTCGAAAGGAGTATATTTCACTCCAATCACCGATAGCAAAGGCTTGTCTAGGAAAATCTGTAGATGATGAAATTCAAGTGCATACCCCTACAGGGAAAAAAACTTGGTATATCAGTGAAATTTTTTATCAAAAAGATTCTTAATCATTCATCTCTAAATGCAATGAAACTTTAACGCTGTTCAAGCTTATTTACACTAATTGCTTTTATCTATTGCTTATTATAGTTACTTTAAGATAGTTCATTTCTTTTAGTTGAAATGCTAAATCAATAGACTGTTTTTACAAAACTAAGTCTATTATTCTTTTTTATAAATCAATTTATTAGTCTCTTTCATCAAACAAAAAATCATTGGGCAGCAAGAATTTGATTTCTAAACATTCCCACTTCCTCTGGAAGAAGATTAGGATAAGGGAATACTGATTGTGATTTTATTCTGTAAAAAATTACTTATGAAAGAAACCTAAAGCTTCAGAGTCACGGATTGTAATAGAGAAATTTTGAATTTATCTTTAAAGTGGATTTATATAGTCAATTTAAAGCTTATTGCAAATTAAAACTAGATTAGCCAGTTGTATTTTCTTCATCAATATAAGCTTATTCATATGATCATTCTAATATTGATTAAATTATTAAAAATGAGTTTATGTAACAAAATACATTTCTATCCGAATATTTGACCTTCATAATAAATAATAAGTCACTTTAAAAAAACCAAATAAAATCAATATAATTCAAAATCATAAATAAAATTAGGTTTATTAATTCTTAATAATGATATTTATTTAAGTAATTTATTGTTTTATTGAAAATATTTCAAAATATTATTTTTGTTACTTCTATTAAAGATTTGTATGTCTAAATTATTTAAGAATAAATTTCTCATTTAAATAGCGTATTTTAATCGTACGATCATAAAAAGGGGGATTTATTGAATGTATTCGACGCCAAGAATAAATCAAAATAATGAAAAATTATTATCCGATATTCAACAGACTTCATCTCCTCACTGCATTTTTTTAGACGTCGACGGTACGCTTTCAGAGTTCTCAATTGATCCTGATAAAAGCTATATTTCAGAAGACGCTTTGTTTATTGTTCAAAAATTTATAGATCTTGATATACCCATCTTTGCGGTAACAGGCCGTTCTGCTTCTACTGCTTACCAGTTATTTAATCCCGTTGAATTACCAATTGCGAGTACGCATGGTCTAGAGATTTCGAGTGATTCCAAACACACCATTCAAGCGTATTCGCCACACCCAGAATTTAAAAACTTAAAACATGATTTAGAAAACTTTTGTTCAGGGTATCCCGAACTGCTCATTGAGCATAAATCGCATTCAATAGCGCTGCATTACCGAAGTCATCCGAATCTCCGAGAAATTTCAAAAACGATCATGCTTAATCTGCTTCAAAAATATCATTTTATGAAGTTATCGGAAGGAAAATTTGTCTGGGAGCTTGTCCCCATTGAGGCTGACAAAGGTATTGCCATTCAAAAACTGATTAAACATTACCAGTTAGATCATTATCGACCTCTTTTTATCGGAGATGATATTACTGATGAATCTGGATTTATAAGCGTCAATCAAAGAAATGGTATCAGTATCAAAGTCGGTGAAGGTGAAACACACGCAAAATATCGCCTTGCAAATGTCAATGCAGTTATTCAATTTTTAGCAGATCTGTTCATCACTTTTAAAAATACAAACAACAATATCAATCAGCCTATGGAGAAACATAATGTCTAAATTAATTGTTTTATCCAATCGCGTTAGTCTGCCCAATCCAGATACGCATGCTGCTGGTGGTCTCGCTGTGGCACTCAATGATGCTCTAGATACGTTGGGAGGAGTTTGGTTAGGATGGAATGGTGAAAAAATCTCTGACCATGAAGACAATAAATTTAGCGTGCAATCTAATGCGCATGTTCACTACATGACAACGCCTTTGAAAGAATCACAGTATCAGCATTTCTATAGTGGATATTCCAATAGTGTCCTTTGGCCAGCCATGCATGATCGTGATGATTTAATTCAAGTGCAACCCTATGATTATCAGATTTATCAGGAAGTGAATATTCTGTTTGCCCAAAAACTTGCTGAAATTGCTAGCCCAGATGATGTCATCTGGATACATGATTATCATTTTTTCAGTGTCGCGCATCATTGTCGTCAACTGGGAATGAAAAATAGAATCGGTTTCTTTTTACATATCCCCTTTGCGCCATTAAATATTTGGAAAAAAATAGAACAATCAGAATTATTGCTGGGTCATTTATGTGACTATGACGTGATTGGTTTACAGACAGAGCGAGATCAAAGCCTTTGTAAGGAAGTCATCAAACATTATGTAGAAGCCTTAGCATTAGATGCTGAGATTATTGTTCGAAATCATCATTTAACACGTATTAAATGTTATCCAATTGGGGTAAATCCACAAACCATACAAAACAGCTCAAAGTCAGCTCAGGCTGATATCCCCGCTTTCTTTGATGCAGAAGATTATCAAGATGTGAAGACGATTATTGGTGTAGATCGTATTGATTACTCTAAAGGTTTAATCGAGCGCTTTAATGCCTTTAATACATTTCTTGAGAGACATCCTGAAATGCACCAGCAAATCACTGAACTCCAAGTCGCTTGTCCTTGTCGTATGGAAATACCTGTTTATGAAGCGCTTTATGAAGATCTTAACCATAAAATGAATCAGATTAATCAGGAATATTCGCAAAATAAATGGCAACCCATTAACTTTACTCACGGCACAGTCGATCATGATGCATTGATGCAATTGTATCGCTTTGCAGATATTTGTTGGGTGAGTTCATTACGAGATGGAATGAATCTTGTTGCAAAAGAATATATTGCTGCACAGGATGCCAATAATCCTGGTGTATTAATTTTATCTAAATATGCGGGTTCAGCTGAACAAATGGCTGAAGCTATTCTTGTAGATCCCGAAGATCGCCAAGCGATGGTGAAAGCATTAGAACAAGCAGTCAGTATGAGTAAAGTTGAACGTCTGGAACGCTATCAACAATTAATTAAAGGAATCAATGATTTTGATATTTTTGATTGGCGTGATGCCTTTTTACAGGATTTAAAAGATCAAGCAACCCCGATTGAAAATGCCTTATCGATTTTATCCCGTAAAGTTCCGTCAAACATTAAAGCGTATTTATAATGCTTATATGAGCGATTCAATCATTATTTTTAAAAATCAGAAATTATGATTGAGCGGTATTAGATTGGTATCTGAAAATGCCTTCTTCCTCTAGGAAAAATGAGGATGAGAGAATATTCATTGTCATTTTATTGTATGAAAAATTACTCATGAAATAAGTCTAATCAGAATCATGTCTAGCCCTGAAATCGATTGACACTTATTTTACTTAAACGTCCGATGTTCTTTATCGGACGTTCATTATTTTCGCGACAGATATGGTTTAAAAATAATAAATATCAATTTGATTGAGTGATTTTGGTAAAACGACTCAAAATGGCAATGCCTGATAACATCATGGCGATGATTGCAAAAACATAACTTAAGCCGATCATCTCACTCAAAAATCCCACCAAAGCTGGTCCAGATAAAGAGCCGCTATAGGCAATAGTTGAAACCAAAGACAAGGCTGCTGCTTTTGGCATGATATTTTGACGACCTACGCGTGAGAACATTATAGGCACAAGATTTGAACACCCTAAGCCTAATAATGCATATCCGAACAATACAATACTCCAGTGTCCAGCAACCACAATTGTCAACAACCCCATTGCCGCGAACAAAGCACCAATCACGACCAGTCTTTGCTCTCCGCACCATAAAAGTAAGCGCTGCCCACTGAATCTTCCAATCGTCATGGTAATAGCAAAAAACGTATAGGCCAAACCAGCAAAAGAAGCATCCAAACCAAACTTACTGACCAGATAAATACCACTCCAATCCATTGCTGCGCCTTCAGACAAAAAGGCAATAAAACACATAATGCCTATCAAAATAATCGCGAAGCTCGGTTTTACTTTTTTCGTTTCAGCAACATCAATAGCGATATTCTCCAGACATCCTTCTTTAGTTTTTTTTATCTCATCCGTTCTCTTTGTAGCTGCCACACAATAAGGTACTGCGCCAACAAAGATCACAAATAAAATACTGCTGATGATAAGAGTCGCAAGTAAAGGCGAGCTTCCCATAACCAATAAAGCCGTCATCAATAAAACACCGCACAATCCACCTAAACTGCACATGCCATGAAAACCCGACATCATTGTTTTCAAATTCTGCTTTTCAACAACCACCGCTTGGAAATTAATTGCTACACCAATACTGCCTGCTGCTGATCCAAAAATAAATAAAACAATGGCAAGCAAAGCTGAACTCTGGACCACACTGAGCACTGGTAAAATGATCATTATTAATGCAATTGCAATAGCAATGAGAAGGCGGCACCCTGCTTTCGTGATGAGTGCGCCTGTTATTGGCATAGATAACATTGAACCAATGCCCATGGATAAAAGCATGACACCAAAATCAGCATGATTTAAATGGAGTCGCTGTTGAACCAAAGGAATTAAAGGCGCCCAAGCAGCGGTGCCAAAACCTAATGCAAAAAAAACCAATCGTGTTGCAAGATTACGTGCAGAAAGTTGGGTCTGGGAGTCTAAAAGTGCTGTTTTTGAATAAAACATGTGCGCGCCACCACTAAGGAGAGATTAGGCAGTCCATTAAGTTGATCATCCATAGAAAAACCCCTACTTTTCTATAGCGATCTATAAATAAGCAGAGGTCTATTTTGGCGGAATTATACACACATTAAGTGTTTAAAAAAGTGCTTCATCATTAAAAAAACTAAAGATTTGTAATCTAAACTAATGAACAAACCATCTTAAACCTTCTAATTAAATATCAATATCTTATAAATTATTTTAAATAGATAACTCATTGTATTTAATTATTTTTTCTTATTTCCAACTCAGCTTTGTTCTGTATTGATTGTTGTTAAGAACGTGGAAAAACCATTGGGAGCGCGAGCGTTCAAACGACTACTTGTCGTCACTCGAACTTGATTCGACCAAGTGATTGAATAATTATGTTTTTTAAACTTTTCAACAAGCTTAACATCTTCATGGCAGGTGATGGGATCAAAACCGCCCACAGCCAAGTAAGCCTCGCGACTAAACGAGAGATTTGCGCCATGGATATGCTGATGCCCCATTCGGTCTTGATAATGATCCGTATATTTTTTTCGACTAATACTCGACAAATTCCGCCAGTCTTTAATTTCGACCACTCCACAGATCACATCTGTTGGTTGATGTTGAATCTGATGATATAACCAATCATGATGAACAGTTGAATCTGCATCTGTAGATGCGATCCATGTTGCACCCAGATGAATCAATTCCTGTACACCCAAATGTCTGGCTTTACCAACACTCTCAAACGCACATTGAATATAGTTTTGATTCTGATTAACAATAATATTATAGGATTCATCAATACAATTATCCAAAACAAAAAGAGTTTGAACTGGAATATTCAAGTGTACAATTTCTTGTATAGATTTCTGTAATGCCTGTATACAGGCCTCGAGATCCTCTTCTTCGTTATGTACGGGAATCACAATTCCAATCATATGATTCGCTCCAACTGGGCCAATGATCTTGCGTCCTTCGTCCAGATGTCTACTAAAAAATCAGGATCGATCAAGCTTGAATAATGAAATAAATTCAATTTTTCTTTGAGTTGTTGATGCACACGATGACCATCAAGTTGGAAATGTTCAATCGGATGTCTCCAATGGCAACTTAATAACATACCATCGTCATTTAAACTTTTTTGCAGTTTGAGAATGAGTTCATCTAGTTCGTGTTGGGTCAAATAATAGGCGACTTCACTCAAAACAATCAGATCAAAATTTTCATCAGGAAAGTCTACAGGCACCGATTTGCATTCAACACTGACATGAGTGAACTTATCCAATATTTGAGCTGCTAAATCTGCAGCTTTTTGATTTGCGTCTAAACACGATAAACGATTTGTTTTCTGTGCCAAAAGTTCAGAAAAAGTACCATTTGCACAACCAATTTCTAATGCACTTTCATAATGGTTTTTAAGCAAAAGAGAAAGACAAATTTGACGTTTGCGCTCTTCATACCATCGAGATCTGTACTCCCAAGGATCATCATTACCTGAGTACAATGAGTTGAAGTATTCTGTTTTATTCAACATGTATATAAACCTCAAATGGCATTAAGATTCGATCTATAACGTGAGTTGGTAAGATCGCGGGTTGTTGGGTCGTTAGATCATCTTCAGTTTGAGATTCAAAGCATTTTATAGCGGATGCCTTATGGTCTAAAAATTGCTGATTTAAGTCTAATCTTCGTGCAGATTCCCATGCGATTTGGGGATCCATCGGTTTCGCCCAATGCCATGCCCAAATCAAAACTTGATAGCATTTCAATTGTTCTCTTTCAGCATATTCACGTACGCAACGACCTAGACATTCATGATCAGGATGGCCATCTTTTTCATAAGTAGTGACTAAAATATTGTGTTTTTTGCTTAACTGTTTATTGATTAACTGATGTAGTTTTTGCTCAAGAGTTTTGACTTGTTCCAGAAGTTTTCCATCTTCTAATTCAAAAGAAAGATATTGAATATTTTGTGTTAGATGAAGTGACTTTAATGCACGTCGAGACTCATTCGGCCTTATAGTATTCAACTCTTCAGCAGAGTATTTTTTTGAATATGGATGGCTTTGAGTCCCGTTGGTTACTGCAACGATTACAACCTCTCTCCCCAAAAGGTCCAAGCCTTGTATTAAACCTGCGCAACCTAAAATTTCATCATCAGGATGTGGTGATAAGATAATGATTCTTGAATCTTTGGGAAACTCACTTTCTAAATCCATACGTTTGAGCTGATTTAAACCATCCCACTGCAACCAATCGCGTTTGGACGTCCCCTCACCATAAATCAGACGAGCGCTATTGAACTGAGGAAACTCGTCAATTTCGTTCAGATCTTCCCTATCCTCAAGATCAGGATTTAAAGCATCCATACATTCTGCTCCTGATTTGCATCAATTGCTGAATTGGATTGATCTAAAGATAAATGAGCAATCCTCTCAAGTTCATAGGCAGCATGACTTTGTCTTAAAAATACTGGTAAATCTGAGACCAATTGAGCAAAGATGGCATTTTCACAAAATGGACGTGCACCCAAAGCATTTCCTACGAGATCAATCACTTTTTTAGCTGTTTGCTCAACATGAAAACGTAAAACTCTTATCTCTAACTCATGACTAACATCGGGTTGCTGATCTATTTGTTCTGCCAAAGCTTTAAACAATTTTTTGATCATTGCTAAATGGGCAACAACTTCTCCAAAGTACATGGCGTTAAATGCAGTAGATTTTCGCATGAACTCTTTTTCTAAAAATGATGCTATTCGAACCGTTGCACCAAACCAACAAGCAGCCACGCCTGCTGCACCATGCCAAAAACCCACTCGATTCAGATAATCATCAGGCTCTCCAACATTTTCAACAGCAACATCACTTAAAGTCAACGTTGCAGTACGAGTGTCTTTCATGCCAACAGCCTGCCATTTTGAATGATCAATGACAATGCCCTTGTTATTCATATCAATAATGCAGAGTTGTGATTGCGCATTTTCATTTTTATATGTACACAGGCCATATTCAACAAAGTCGGCCCCTGAACACCAAAGTTTCTCTCCAGAACAATGATTTGAATGGCAACGTAGAGGCTGAGAACTACCCTCCGCTGCCCAAACTGCCCATACGCCATTGTAGGAGTGTTGAATATTCAGCTCATTAAGAATACTTAAAGCATCACAGTGTGATTCAAACCATTTTGCTAAGGTCAGGTTAGTGGCAGCTACTTGTGCAAATATTTGCCAACGTTGATAAGTATGACCTTGCGCTGGATGCGCTAAATTCGCTGTAAATGCTATGATTTCTTTTAATGCATTTTGTAAAACTCTGTTTTTTAAAATAATTTCTGATTGATCTGTAATATTTTCAACTTCTATATTATTTTCAAATCTGGCAAGAATATCGTTTAGAAACATGAAACATACTCCTTGTTTCGATGACATAGTTTCATTGATACGGTCTCGATGACATTGTTTAGTTATACGGTTTCAATAAAATTGTTTAGAAGACATTAGTTAATAAATAACGTTGCTTTGATAAAAGTTTTAATGTAAACATGTTATTTAAATCATATATTTACCAACAAAAAATCCTAAATTTTATTTTATTAAATATTTGAGATTTATAAGATTAGACTATTCTCGCTCAGCCCGTGTTTACCAAATGTACCTACGGTATTTCTAAAGAAATGGCACTTACTTTTGTAAGTGCCAAAAATATAATTAATGCGAAGTTTGTGTATGCTTCGGATAAATAATATCTCCCAATTCATAGCCTAAACTTTGAGCATATGCGAGATATTCGTCAATGACAGACTGATCTAGATGTTGACTACGATTTAAAATCCACAAATATTTTAGATTCGGCTCGCCAACCAAAGCCGTCGTATAATTATTATCAATTTTAAGCACCCAATAGTCTCCTTTGGTAAAAGGAATCCATTTGAGTCCATCAGGTAAAAAGGTAACTTCAAGTTTGGCATTTTCAGCATCAACAATTGTTGCCTCTCCGATTGCTTCATCAACTTCACCACTTGGCTTACGACTTCTATTTAAAACCTTAACTTTTTCATTTTCTTGTAATTCATAGAAGGCAGAAATGTCAGTATTTTCAGTAGGCTCGTGCTTCATTGGCAAGCGAGCAATCTCATACCAAGTTCCTAAATATCGGTTTAGATCAAAATTCGAAACTGTCTGAATACTATGTTCCATACTACTTTTCCTTATAATAATAAATACACTGAAAAATAAATGATTATTCATTCATTTTCAGTATAGAAAGCCAGTAATATTTTTTATAGTGTAGTTATAAATACAATATGAAACAGCAGTTTAATAAATGTATTCAAATGTAATTTAAATATTTTTTTACGTCTAGCTTCCCATTGATTTGCATGCAACCATCTTTATTTTTTTAAGAATTATCATCTGAATCATTTTTTGAAATATAGAAAAAATTTATTGATTTAAATATTTTAAATTAATTTTACTGCACTTATAACGTATTCATAATTTACAAAATAATCATTTATGTAGCTATTCTTAATATATAAAAATTCAAAATAAATCCATATACCGATCATAAATAAAAATCAAAATTTCAATTAACTTAACATATATTTCACAATCAATACCCTTGTTTATTTATTCATGAAATTTATTAATTTTTATCATTACAAGCACCTCTAAAATAAAGAATAATATTTTATTTTTGAATAATTTTCCATTCAATAGATATTTTTTAATTTATGAAATAGATATATTAATTTATTAATAATGACTATTATCAGGCAATTCAATCTAAATATAATTATATTATTAAATTTAAAAAATCTAACAAAACCAATCATGTCCAATATTAAACCCTGACAAATCAATAATATATTATGGTAAGTTTCACATAAAAACATTCAATCCACAATATCTTATAAATATGAGAACAAAACCACATTTTAAATAAATTTAAATTTTAAAATACCTTAATAATGAGTTAAGCTTAAACATATGAATCACTATTTAATATCAAGATAAATACACAAAATTTAATTTTTTTGTAAATAAAGTTACAATGTTATAGAAAGTAAACCAAAAACTATTTAATATATTTAATTATAAAAATTCATTTTAAAACAAATTGAAAGTTGTCAATAAAATAATTTAGCTTGAACATAAGTTATATATTTTAATGCACATTCAATTCAATGCATGGAATTAGTAAGATTTAAAGGAATATCTTATGAATATATATACAAAATTGGTTAGTGTTGCTTGTATTTCGGGGTTATTAACAGCCTGTGGTGGAGGCAGTGGTGGTGGTGATCAAATACCTGATAATGTTCCAGGTAAAATTATTCCACCCGGTTTAACCGAAGATTTTGTACCGTTTGAAGGTAAAAGTGTTTTAGAAAAGATCAAAGATTTCTTATCAGGCAATACTGAAAGCAGTGTAAATGAAAAATATAATCAAGCCTTAGGTCAAATGGTTGCAGAAGCATTTGCTGATTATCCATTGGCACGTACTGGTAAAGTGGTCGATCTTTATAATTTAGGGGTTAATAATGCGAAATATAATTTAAATGCTATATGTTCAACAATCACCAAGGTAGGCAATACTTCTACTATGGTACTTAGAGACGGTCAAAAAAATTGTATTCGCGGTGAGAACACATTTAGAGCTGGTTCTAAAATTGAAGTAACCGAAGATGGCTCAATCACAACAGTAACTTTCACCAATGTCAGATATGGCTCAAATATTGATTTTAATTTGAAAGATGAATATTTAGTTAATGGAACGTTAAAACGTAGCAGCCTAAAATTAACTAATTACGATTTAAATGATTATGAAGTACCCAATAAACTTGAGTTTCAACGAATTACGCCGAGTCAATCAGGTGAAGCGAAAAGTTTAGAATATATCCAACTGTCTAATTATAAATATTCTGAAGAAGTCTCTGATTCAATTAAAACGATGAAGACTAGAGGTAAAATCATAGGACAGCCTTATAATCAAGACTTTAGCTATGATTTTGATTTCGAAACGCTCACTCCATTTGAAGTAAGCAGATTTAACCATTTACCAAACTCAGGTGAGTTAATCATTTATGATATATTTCGTCGATATAGCTTTGGTATTAAACAAACTCAGCCTAGATCATTAAATGCGACTGTAACATTCCAAGGTAACGAAATTAAACCTTTACTATGGTCTCAGATTGTTAGTAAAAAATAATTTGAAAGTTAAATCTTATTGCTGATTAAAAAAGAGGAAATATTAATATTTCCTCTTTTTATTGTGCATACATTGTTTAAGCGCCCATCAATTTGTTGTGTTGCGCATTCTCTTGGAAACGCATCTTTTCATATTGAACTGGATCATATGCACATGCAGTCATTGTTGACATTAAAACGATCATTACGATTAATTTATTCATTACACTTATTCCTAATAGCAGCATGATCAAGGCAATCAAAAACCTTGCTTGTAATGCATCTGATGGATTGCTTAATTTGTGTATGAAATATACTCAATCGAAATTAAAAGGTAAAACTGATTAATTTAATAAAATTGATCAGAAAAACAGATTAAATATTCATCTATATTTACCCATCAACGATCTTGTTAAACTCAAGATCGATATAATCATTACTGATCCTATCTGAACAGATTATTCATCATTTAAAGCGCATTCATAATGATTAGGCGCACCTGAACATCTGATTTTTTTTAAAATACGCATCATCTCAGGATCGTAATAACCCTCTTTCGTCATCTGAATACGCGCCTCACGCATAATTTTTATATAGCCCGGCTTTTCTGCTTCACGTATATCCATCCAAAATTTTGTCGGAATTTCACTTTCCACTTTATCAACAAATTGAAATGCTGGATTTAACTGCTTAGAAATTAACTCTCTTGCGATTGAACCCATACCTGCCGGAAATTTATTTCGATGCATGATGAGCGTTCCTGTTACTTGTACGAGTGGAAAACGGATAATTGCACCAACCACTTTGCCCGATTTATCTTGCATCCCTTTATGTAACTCCAAAGGATCAAATAAGATTGCAGGCGCAGCAATAATATCGACTTCGTTATTGTTAAACTTTCCACCCACAGAGCTTAAATCGACTGTTACTGGTTGAGCTCCCACATTTTGTACTAGCTTTTTTTGGGTTGCATCAAAGCTCATGACCGCAACTTTCTTTCCAGCTGCTTTGGCTAAAGTATCGATACGGCGGTCGTTTACCATAATATACGCCGCACCCAACGGTACAATACCTACAACTTCATAGTCCTTATTTATCATTTTTGTATCAAAATCAGGACGTGCTAAAAGCTGAATGACTTGAGATAATTGTTTATAGTTTTGCACTGCACCGATAGCATCGATACTTCCCACAAAAGAATTAAACTGGCGTGCGCGTAAGTTACTTATACCTGCACCATCACATTTCTTTGCTCTAAAGTCTTCAGTTAATACCCTTTCATCTGTATAAACTTTCAGATTCACCGCTGTTGAAGCTTTTTGTTTTAATTTTGGATAGTCTAAATCAATTTTCATTTGCAACTTTGACGTACGTACAACATTCATATTTACGCCAAAATTTTTTGCAACCTGTGCTATCCGAGGTAATTCGCTAATATAACTGGTCGCTTGTTCAAAGGCTTCGCCATTGGCGCCACTTGGTGAATAGACGCATAATGTGACAGTTTGAGGAATCCGCTGCCAAGTCTTAGTATCATTCAATAATTGCTTAATTTTAGCTTTTGAATGTGTTGATAGCGTTAAATCTAATTTCGGGGTGGGCGCAGCGTATACAAATGTTGTCGTCATGGCACAAGTCAATATCGTCAGGGTAAATCGATTAAACCTCTTCAAATCTACGATATTGAAATTTAAGTGTTGCATTTTAAAATTACGCTTAGGCATTTTCATTTTGTTTTCCAATTTTTTATTATTTCACTTACATGTGATTCGATTTTGAATCAGGTTACTTTTTTAAACCCAAAAATAACCATTTTCAAATCGTTATACTTAGCATTCATTTTATATAATTAATATATTAATTCATTATAAAACAGACCGAATCAAATTTCTTTTCTGAGCTACCGTATAATGATACTACAGACTTCCCACATTAGATTTATTTCATAAATCAGAAAAGATCATTGAGTGGTATATAAAAAATTCCTTCTGCCTCTAGGAGAAGATTAGGATGCGGGAATACTCATTTTGATTTCATTCTATATAAAATGACTGACCAAAGAAGTCTATTCCGAAATGAGTTTACCTGTTTTTTAAATAACCTACATTGCTCACTGTTCTTAATTCGTTATGAATTCCAATTCATCACATCAAAGCGTCCACGAAGCGATTAAATCAACGTTATAATAGTGTCAAGTAACCAGATGATACGATCATGAAAATTCGCATTTTGACTATTGGACAAAAAATGCCAGCTTGGGTGCTGACAGGCTTTGAAGACTATTTCAAACGTATTCAGCCTTTTGTTCAAACTCAAATCATTGAGTTACCTATGGCGAAAAGGGGTAAAAATGATTCTGAAGCGGATATTCTAAAATACTGTCAAATCGAAGGTGACAGCATTTTAAATGCGATGAAAGGAAATGAAGTTCTGATTGCCCTTGAAGTTGGTGGTAAAGAATTTAGTACCGAAAAACTCGCAGAAACCATGAAATCTTGGATGCTGGAAGGCAATGATATTGTGTTGGCGATTGGTGGTCCAGATGGGCACTCTGAAGCGGTTCGTAAAGCCGCAGCATGGCACTGGTCGCTCTCTAAGCTGACCTTGCCACATCCGATGGTCCGTGTCATGCTCATTGAACAGCTCTACCGTGCGATGAGCATTAACAACAATCACCCCTATCACAGAGCAGGCTAATTCGTTAAGACATGTTTTGGCGTGTCGTTTTTAGAACTTTACGTTGATTAATCGCTACTTTAAACCGACTCAATTATATCCGATGATGATCATGATATTTCAAATAGGCTCTTCACAATGAACTTACAAACGCTTCCAGGATTATTCATTTCTCATGGTTCTCCCATGCTTGCAATAAATCCTGAACAAGTAGGTCCAGCCTTGCATCGTCTCGGTTTAAATTTACCGAAACCTCAAGCAATTGTCGTGATGTCTGCGCATTGGGAAAGTAACGCATTAGAAGTGAGTACTGGCGTACGTCCGATGACGTGGCATGACTTTCGTGGATTCCCAAATGAATTATACGATATTCAATATTCTGCTCCCGGCGAACCAGTATTGGCAGAAGAGATACTCAAGCTTTTAGCAGAAGCCGGTATTAATGCGCATGCCAATAGCACGCGACCTCGCGATCATGGTGTATGGATGCCCCTTTTACATATGTATCCAGAGGCGGATATTCCGGTCATTGAGATTTCATTACCGATGCATCTACCGTCAAATGAAATCTATAATGTCGGCCAAGCCTTAGCTGTCTTGCGAGATAAACAGATCTTATTGATTGGCTCAGGAAGCATTACTCATAATTTGAGAGAGCTGTCTTGGAATGGAGACAGTAATGTAGTGCCTGAGTGGGCCTCAACCTTCCGTAATTATGTGGTCAACAAGTTGATGCATAATGATTTTGAAGCGGTTTTAGAATGGGAATCAATTCCTTATTCGAAGCAAAATCATCCTACGATTGAACACTTTGCACCGATCTTTTATGCGATGGGTACAGGGGATCGTTTTAGTGTGGTGCACAGCAGCTTTTCGATGGGTTCACTTGGTATGGATATCTATAGATTCGATTAAAAATGACTTTATCGTATTAAGCATGTCGGTAAATGGATACATTTTGATACTTAAAACTTCAGAATGTGTCCATTTTCTTTATGTTCTGATCAGCTATGATTGCCGCATTCTTTCAGAACCTAGAAGAAATTGAAATGAAACTAAAATACTTAGCAATTGTCTTATTTCCTCTCGCTTTAGCGGCTTGTCAATCTGGAGATATTCAAAAAGCTGGAGATTTAGCAATGTCTGTTTTACAACAGCAAAATGCAGATAAAACATTAAACTCATACGAATGGAGTTTGAATACTGATGGGGCTTCTAAACCTTTAGTATTGAAATTTATGGATAAAGGTTTACTCGCTATTTCCACAACATGTAACAATCTTTCAAGTAGCTGGTCAGTTGCAAATAATGTCCTTACCACGGGTAATATGGCCAGTACCCAAATGGCGTGTACGGGTAATGGGATGGCACAAGAAAAGCTAGCAGCAGAGATCTTTTCGACTCAGGTGCCTTTCGTCTTAAATTTAAATGACAAAGAAAATCCGACTTTAATGCTCACCACTGCAAAAAATGAAAAGTTCACCTTCACAGGTAAAATGACACCAGAAACTAAATATCAAACCACTGCAGAAACCATTTTTTTAGAGATTTCACCTGAAACAAAACAATGCGTCGGTGTTGCACCTCAGACCTGTTTGCAAGTTCGTGAAATTAAATATGCTGAAAGTGGTGTAAAAACCCAAGTAGATAAAGATTGGACTTTATTTTATGATCGTATTGACGGTTTTCAACACAGCCCTAATGAACGTCAAGTGATTCGTGTGAAGCGCTATGAAATTAAAAACCCTGCTGCCGATCAATCTAAATATGCGTATGTACATGATATGACGATTGAACGTGAAAGCCTTAAAAATGCACTTTAATCATCTCGCTAAAATAAAAGATTACTGATCAATAGAACATTTCAACCAAATAAATTGAGTATCTTATTAACTAAGTGTCTTATTAACTAAGTGTCTTATTAACTAATTGAGTATCTTATTAAAGAGATAAAAAAGACCGAGGCAATTGCCTCGGTCTTTTTTATTATTCATTCAAGATTTGACTCAAAGGAGTTAATTCAAAAATTAATAAACACCTTGCGCCAACATAGCATCAGCAACTTTGACGAAACCTGCGATATTTGCACCGTCAACATAGTTAACTGTACCGTCTTCTTTGGTACCGAATTTCACGCAGTTACGATGGATTTCTTTCATGATGGCATGTAAACGCTCATCCACTTCTTCAAACGTCCAACCTAAACGAATCGCATTTTGTGACATTTCAAGACCTGAAGTTGCCACTCCACCAGCATTCGATGCCTTACCAGGTGCATACAGAATTTTCGCTTCCACGAATTTCTCAACAGCTTCTAAAGTAGATGGCATATTCGCCCCTTCAGCAACTGAAATTACACCGTTCGCAATTAATTGAGCTGCATCTTCCGCGTTTAACTCATTTTGAGTTGCACAAGGAAGCGCGATATCACATTTAATTGACCAAGGTCGTTGACCTTCTAAGTATTCAAATCCATGCTTAGAAGCGAATTCAGAGATACGACCGCGTTTAACGTTTTTAAGTTCCATAACTTCAGCAAGTAATGCTTCTGTGAAACCGTCTTTAACGTAAACAGTACCAGCAGAGTCTGAAAGTGAAACGACTTTACCGCCTAAGTAGATCACTTTTTCAGCAGCATATTGTGCAACGTTACCAGAACCTGATATTGCCACGACCT
Organism: Candidatus Acinetobacter avistercoris; assembly: GCA_018883945.1. Classification (GTDB taxonomy): domain Bacteria; phylum Pseudomonadota; class Gammaproteobacteria; order Pseudomonadales; family Moraxellaceae; genus Acinetobacter; species Acinetobacter avistercoris. The sequence continues at coordinate 3,427 of JAHLFF010000021.1, read as the reverse complement.
TATTCTTAAAGCTTTGACCACGAGTCTTGAGCATTTCCTCAGCGAAATACACAGTACCGTAACCGGTTGCTTCAGGACGTGCCAATGAGCCACCAAAAGTAAGACCTTTACCAGTAAATACACAAGCAGTGTCATTACTGAGTTTTTTCATCATACCCGCCATATAGCCCACTTCACGGCCACCAACACCAATATCTCCAGCAGGAATATCTGTGTTTGCACCTAAGTGACGATACAACTCAATCATTAATGCTTGGCAGAAACGCATGATTTCGCCTTCAGATTTACCTTTAGGGTCGAAATCTGAACCACCTTTACCACCACCCATAGGCAATGTAGTCAGTGCATTTTTAAATGTTTGTTCAAAACCTAAGAATTTCAGAATTGAAAGATTCACAGAAGGATGGAAACGCATGCCACCTTTGAATGGTCCAATTGCTGAATTATATTGCACGCGGAATGCTCGGTTTACCTGAGTCATACCTTGATCATCTACCCAAGAAACACGGAATTGGATTGCACGTTCAGGTTCAACTAAACGTTCAAGCAGTCCATGCTCAGCATATTGCGGGTTTTTCTCGATAAAAGGCCATAAGCTCATCATCACCTCTTCTACAGCTTGTAGAAATTCAGGTTGATTCGCATCACGTGTTTTAACGTAGTTTAAAAAATCGTTAAGGTTGTTGTATTTCAACGCTTAATCCTCAGCAGAAAATGGATCAAAATTGGTCAAAATCTCAATATATTGATAAGTTTTGGCGCAAGTATTAAATATCTTTTAAAGTTAATCTACAACACTTTTAAAGAATTTTTTTAAAAAAAAGTAAAATCAATGGTTTATTTTTAGTAATGATGATTTTTAGTTATACATTTCAAAAGTTTTTTTTATATGTTTAATAGTGTTTTTTGCGCTTTTTTTGCGCTAAGCGCGCCCCAGAATTGCGCAAACATTCTCTTGTCAATTCATGGTAAAATCACATTTTCGAGCATTATTTTCGATTCTCTTCTATTTTCAAGTTACCATGAAGTAATTACACCTACATGAATCTGCAAATTTCTCTTATTCAAGACGTTGATGCTTTACTCCCGCAAACACAATGCGGTTTATGTGGTCATCGAGATGGCTGTCTGCCATATGCAAAATCAATTGTCGAAGGTGAAGATGCCAACAAATGTGTTCCAGGTGGTCAACCTGTTGCAGATGCCATTTCAAATCTCCTGAATCGACCGCGATTAGACGCAATTCCAAGCGTTTGGTCCATTCAATCAGATGGTCGCCCGCAGAGAATGAAGGCTCTCATTCGTGAGGATGAATGTATTGGTTGTACCAAATGCATTAGCGCGTGTCCTGTAGACGCGATCATCGGTTCTGGCAAAGTGATGCATTCTATTTTGACTGACTTATGTACGGGCTGTGAATTGTGTATTGCACCGTGCCCTGTCGACTGTATCGATTTAGTCGAAGATTTGAATCCTCTACCCAACGAAATACAGCGTATAAAGGAACAAAATGATTTACGTTCGCGTTATTACGCACATATCCAAAGAGAAGAAAAAAGTCGTATAAATCGGACAGGTCCTGTCGTTCGTGCAGAAATTGACACTGAGCTATTTTCAATTTTTTCACAAAAGCATACACTTGTACCGAAAATAGAAACTCCCCAGTCAACAAAACCCAATCTGCAAATCAATGTCAAAGCGACTGTTGAGCTAGCTAAGTTAAGAACACAAATTAAAAAATTAGAAAAACAATTGTCCGTGCGTGAAGATGCAAATAAAAGAGTATTACTCGAAGATTTAACCCAACAATTAAATCTGTTGCAGGATGTTCAATCATGACCGTCAAAAACATGACTAAAAAACAAATTCAAACTTTTTTTGAACGACTACGTGCACAACGTCCCAATCCAGAAACTGAACTTAACTATTCAAATCCTTTTGAACTGCTGATTGCTGTGACGTTATCTGCGCAAGCAACCGATGTCAGCGTCAACAAAGCCACAGATAAACTCTTTCCAGTTGCGAATACACCTGAGGCGATTTATGCACTCGGCGTGGAAGGCTTAAAGGAATACATTAAGACCATAGGCTTGTATAACTCCAAAGCCAACAATGTAATTAAAACTTGCCAGATGCTCATAGAAAAGCACAATAGCATTGTACCGCACAACCGTGCCGATTTAGAGGCATTGCCAGGGGTTGGACGTAAAACAGCAAATGTCGTACTCAATACGGCATTTGGACAGCCTACGATGGCTGTAGACACACATATATTCAGATTGGGTAATCGCACGGGGTTGGCTGTCGGGAAGAATGTATTAGAGGTCGAGCACCGCTTGGTTAAAGTGATCCCCAAAGAATTTATTGTGGATTCGCATCATTGGCTCATTTTACATGGACGTTATTGTTGTATTGCTCGAAAACCTAAATGCAATGAGTGTGTCGTTTCTGATGTATGTAACTGGCCAGATCGTTTTGAGTTCGGTGCAGATAAACCTATTAAGATTAAAAAATAGATCCTCTACACGTCTCTATTTCTTAATCATGATCGATGCATTTAATTGATCTCAAATTTATTCAAGCGATCAATTATTATTTTTATTGATTAAGATCTTGTTTATTATTTTTTGATTGTTCTGGAAACGTACGATCTAATTTACGCTTATCTTTATCTATCTGCATTTGTTTCTGAGTATCGCGTAACAACTTGAAGCTGAAATAAACCAAGAACAGGAGTAAAGCAATACACGCAATTAAAACAAGAATTATAGCCACTTTTTGCAAAACACTGCCCTCAAATTATTCATAAAAAAGAGCCCTAATATGACTTAGGACTCTTTTAATGTCAAAAATTCAAATTTAACTATTTAGATTTATCCAAAATAGCAAATAATTCTTTTTGAACATCTTCGATAGGACGAAGACCATTGATTTTATCGTAAGTTGGTGCATTTTCACCTGAAGCTGCACGCCCTTGATAGAAACCAACCAATTGCTCAGTTTCTGTATGATAAGACGAAAGGCGTTTACGAATCGTAGATTCCTGATCATCAGGACGTTGAACTAAATCTTCACCAGTTTCGTCGTCTTTACCTTCCACTTTAGGTGGGTTATACACTAAATGATAAATACGACCAGACGCTGCATGCTGACGACGACCAGAAAGACGTTGAACGATTTCTTCATCAGCAACATCAATTTCAATCACGTGATCAATATTGATACCTTCGCTTTCCAATGCTTCTGCTTGAGGAATCGTACGAGGAAAACCATCAAAAATACAGCCATTTACACAATCAGGTTGAGCAATACGCTCTTTGACTAAACCAATAATGAGTTCGTCAGAAACCAAACCACCATTATCCATTACGCTTTTAGCTTCTAAACCTAATTCAGTTCCTTCACGAATCGCAGCACGGAGCATATC
>JAHLFF010000158.1 GCA_018883945.1 Candidatus Acinetobacter avistercoris | reverse complement strand
GTGTTGACCCAACTGAGTATAGTATTCGCTTAAACTAGGTAGAAGTGCTTGATAAACTTCACGTGTTTCAGCGTTGTTCATAACAGCATTGAGGTGGGATAATACGCCCCAAGACTCACTCATTTGATTTTCAAGAGTATCGATTTTTTCTAAAATTTGCAGTTGTTCTTGAACGCTTTCTGGGACCTGTTGTAATTCGGCAATAAAGGTTTGACCATTTTCAATCACTTGCTGAATATCAGCTTTAAGTTGTTCTAAGGTAATTTGATAAAATTGTGGTACAGGCAATGTTGCCTTTTCTAATGTCATAGATTTATGCCGAATTATTAAATAAGTTATATTTATATGTTAGGGTGTTAATCCGTAAATACAAGCTTAGTAGAAAATGAAATATAATTTATGGGCAAATGAAGCTTATTAAAGTGCTTCGATTTTAGAAGAAATTATTTATATAAGAGAATCAATGATGAATTTAAAAAATAATAATGAACTTGTACGTAATGTATTAATTGGTTTAACTGTTACAGTTCTGATGTCTATTTTTACGTCTATTTTTTCTTCTTTTTCTAACAAAATAATTTCTTGGTTTACATCTTATTCTTTGAGCTTTAATCATACTATTTATCAACAAATAGCACTCAGCAATGATCAACTTTACCAACAACAAGTACTTTATATTCTAATGTCTCTTAGCATTGCATTTTTTTCTATTATTTCAATCATAATTATTACGGTAAGCTTCATAAGTAGAAAACATATAAAAACAGAAGTATTGAGTGAAAAAAATCAGCTTTCCTTAGTGGCTTTAGAAAAAGAAACTCTCAACTTAAAGAAACAAACATTAATTCTTTCAAATGTTAATATTTTGCTCAGTTCAATTGTTCTTTTTTTGGTATTGACAAGTTTAAGTTACAACTTAATGGTGAATCGATATGTATCTGAATCGACTAATTATTTCTATTATTTATTAAAAGTAAATGCTGATGATCTCACTGATCTTGAAAAAAACTCTTATATCTCAAAACTTACCCAGATTAAGCATGAGGAGGATTATTTAAGAATAGTTAGATCTCTAGAGGAAAAAGCTTTTATAAAGAGAAAGTTTATAATTTTAAATTCAGTTGTGCGTCCCCAAGACACAATGATTTTAGATCATCCTGGCACAAAAGCTATAGATAAATTTTAAAAAAAAGAGAGCCTAAGCTCTCTTTATGTCAATCCAATGCTTACTCAGGTTTTGGTTTCGCATTAGATTTCTTTTTCTTGGCTTTTGCTTTTTTCTTAGCTTTGTCTTTTGCTTTCGCTTCAGCCGATTTTACAACAGGCTTTTTCTCAGGTTTCTTTGAGAAATCAGTCGAACTAGTCTTTGGTTTTTTCTTACGAACGGGTCGTTCAGCTGTTTCATTTTCAGCTGATTTAGGGCGTTCATCAAAAAGTTTATTAAAGACTTCCTCTTTGGTGGTTGCTCTTGGTTGAGCAACACGCGGTGCACGACTACGAATAGGACGTCCTGCATGTGACAACTGTTGAATCAATTGGAAATCGATTTTACGCTCTTCAAGATTGACACCTGCAACCTTAATGCGGACTTCATCACCGAGACTAAATGTTTGACCACGATTTTGTCCAACTAAGCTTTGGCTGGCTTGATCAAAGACAAAGAAATCATCGCCGAGTTGGCTGACATGTACCATACCATCGACATATAAATCTTTAAGCGTGACAAACAATCCAAATTCAGCAGTCGCACTGATGGTGCCAACAAATTCTTCACCAATATGCTGTTTAATATAATGACACTTTAACCAAGTGGTTACTGAGCGTGATGCTTCATCTGCACGGCGTTCAGTTACAGAGAAGTGTGAACCCGCTTCTTCTAAAGCGCCACCAGATAGCGGTGAAGGCTTTTGTTTTAAATGCGCTTTAATTGCACGATGTAATAATAAGTCAGGGTAGCGACGAATTGGCGAGGTAAAATGCGTATAGGCATCATAAGCCAAACCAAAATGTCCTGCATTGTTCGGTCCATAATACGCTTGCATCATAGAACGTAACAGAACAGCATGAATGCTTGGCGCATCTATACGGTCTTTGGTTGCCTCGATCACAGCTTGGTAATCTTTTTGCGTCGGTTGTTCTGGGAATGTTAAGCCTAACAACTTCACATAATCACGAACTTTTTGAATACGTGAGAACTCTGGTGGCTCATGTATGCGGTACAGCATTGGAATTTCATTTTTCAATGCATATTCAGCAGCTGCAACGTTGGCAAGCAACATACATTCTTCAATCAGTTTATGTGCTTCATTACGACTACGTGGCAGAATTTCTTTAATTCCGCCTAAGTCGTCAAAAGTCATATAGGTTTCAACTGTTTCAAATTCCATGGCATGACGTTCTGCACGTAAGCCTTTGAGTACTTGATAGAGTTGGAAGAGCGTATTGACAGACTTGCGCACTGCGCGATCTTCTGGAATTGCATCACTTTTACCATCTAAATACTCAGCCACTTGAGTGTAAGTCAAACGTGCTTTTGAGTGCATTACAGATGGATAAAACTGATAGCTTGTTACTTTACCGGCGCGTGATAAATTCAAATCACACACCATGCATAGACGGTCTAGATGTGGATTCAGCGAACATAAGCCATTAGACAGTGCTTCAGGTAGCATTGGCAGTACAAAATGTGGGAAATACACTGATGTACCACGATCTTGCGCTTCATTATCCAATGGTTTGTCTAAACGGACATAATGACTCACGTCTGCAATCGCGACGACCACGCGGTAACCACCACCCGGACGTTTTTCAGCATAGACGGCATCATCAAAGTCACGAGCATCTTCGCCGTCAATGGTCACTAAAGCTAAATCACGGAGATCGATACGACCTTCACGATCTTTTGCATTCGGTTCTTTAAAACTTTCTGCATCTTTAATCACTTCATCAGGAAATTCATAAGGCAGACCAAACTCTAAAATGGTTTGTGGAATGATAATTTCCGTGTCCGCTTTATCCGCCATAGATTGAATAATATGACCCGTAGCGAATTCTTCACGTGTAGGAAAATCATCAATTTCCACACGAAGTGAATCACCCACTTTGACTTGGGCGTGTTCAATCAATTCTTTTTCTAAGGTAATCGGTTGATGCGAATTGGGATTTGCAGGCTGAATAAAGTATTCGCCTTCATATTCTGTCAATTTACCAATGATTTGTTTAATACGACGCTGGGTGACTTGAGTTACAAAACCCCAAGCTTTACCTTTACGGTCTACTGATGTTTGTTGCACTTTAACGCGGTCACCATGGAAGAGTTGGCGTAATTCGCGTTCTGCAAGCAAGATCTCTTCTTTTTTACCATCAAGATTGGCTAAGCCTAATCCTTTTGAATTGATGTAGACGGTTGCGTCATGCACAGGTTGTTCAGACATGAGTTGGAATTTAAAACCATCTTTCATCAATTGACCATCACGAACCATTGCACTTAAACGATGGCTGAGGGCGTCAATACTTTTCTGATCTGCAATTTCGAAATGTTCTACCAAGTCTGCATGAGACAGCGGTTGTTTTTTATTCTCAATCGTTTCTAAAATAAGAATACGGCTAGGAATAGGGTTGTCGTAACGTTCAGCTTCTGCTTTAGCTTCAGGATCGATCCAGGTTTTCATAATATCTTTGGCTTCATGTAGAAGATAGGTTTAGCATAATTCATGCCGCGTCATACTGCACGTAAATGATTGCAATAATGTCCTTTAAGCTGATTTTTAACAGATGAAAAAGAATTATCTTGTTTGCTTTACTCATTTTTAGCCGCAAAAGTCCTAAAAAAACAGCAAATCGTATAAAAAATATATGATTGATCAAAAAAATCGATATTTTTGAAAATGTGACTTGAAGAGTAGGGACTAAGTTTGTATTATGGCGACTCGTTACGGTGAGGTGGCCGAGTGGCTGAAGGTACTCCCCTGCTAAGGGAGCGTGGGTCTTAAAGCCCACCGAGGGTTCGAATCCCTCTCTCACCGCCAACGAAAAAACTTGAAATGCGCTCATAGCTCAGCTGGATAGAGCACTTGGCTACGAACTAAGGGGTCGGGAGTTCGAATCTCTCTGAGCGCACCAATCAAGTTAAATCGTTGTAACGAAGCTGAAAAGCAAATCAAGTAAGCGCTCATAGCTCAGCTGGATAGAGCACTTGGCTACGAACTAAGGGGTCGGGAGTTCGAATCTCTCTGAGCGCACCAACTTGAACATCGAGAGATGTAAAATTAGATTAAACCGCACATGTTGCGGTTTTTTTGTGTCTATAATTTATCGTTTGTTTAGAGATATAAGCTTTAATACTTAAATCTGGATATTTAGTTTTAAATCAGATGTGCCACGTTAGGAAGATGTGTATTCATTGGTATATCTTTAGTTTAGGTGATCGGTTTAGGTTACTAATAGCCTTCAACTAAAATTTTAGTCAGCAATAACTCAATTCACTGAGTAATTAAAAAGACACCGTTTTGAAAGATGACTGATTTGAAAAATGACTGATCAATCTAAAAATGATTGATGTACTTTTAAAATGAGTATCAGGAATAAATAGACTTCTTTCAAAAGTCATTATTCACACAACACAATCATTATGAATATTCCCTCATCCTAACCTTCTCCCAAAGGGAGAAGGGATTTTACATATCAATTTATTACCACTTAATGAATATTTTTTGACTTATGAAAGATCAAATAAAAAATCACTCTCTTTTCTAGAAGCTTAAGAAGATGAAGTACTGATTGTGAGTTTATGAGTTAAAAAACGACTCATGAAAAATTCTGTTAATAATGGTTTTCTAAAGATTAATAAAATCGGCTTAGACAGTTGGTGAATAATTTTTATTTCATTCTTTATTATTTCACTCTTATTTAAGGTTATTCTCTATTCATATTAAGTCTCGATTTGTCTGAGTCAATTCAGACTATATTTGAGGCTTCACTCAATTTTAATACAATAAAACGATAAGTGCTTACTTAGTGTTCGGTTGAATGTATTTTTTTAAATTAGCACTTAACAAAAAATAATATTCATATATAATGCAGCACATCAAGACGTCGCGCTCATAGCTCAGCTGGATAGAGCACTTGGCTACGAACTAAGGGGTCGGGAGTTCGAATCTCTCTGAGCGCACCAACTTG
>JAHLFF010000157.1 GCA_018883945.1 Candidatus Acinetobacter avistercoris | reverse complement strand
CCTGTGACTCCTGTGACTCCTGTGACTCCTGTGACTCCTGTGACTCCTGTGACCCCTGTGACTCCTGTGACTCCTGTGATTCCTGTGACTCCTGTGACTCCTGTGACTCCTGTGACTCCTGTGACTCCTGTGACTGTGATCCAAGATCAAGAGCAGCCAGTAGAACCAAAACTATCAGAACATGAACAAGCTCAAGAAGTGATTCAACCTGCTTTAGTCATAAAAAAAGAATTAAAAGCTGAAAGTAAATTATCAAATACTTCAGTACCTGCAATGACGATACCGCTTGCAGATGCACCAGTCGTTAAAGCCCAGCCGATTCCACGGAACTAAAAATTTAGGCATAAAAAAGGCTCAAAATGAGCCTTTTTTATGCCTATTTGTGTGTGTTAATGGATGAATGTGATGAAATAAAATATTAAGGAGTCGCTTTTGATTCTTTTAAATATTCATTTAATGCTTTGCGACCCAATGCAGGATCATCGGTAAAGACACCATCAACACCGGCCTTGAAGAATATCTTCATTTCAGCGATTGCACCAGTTTCACATTTTTCTTCAGGTTTATTGCTGCAATCTAAGTAGTCAGGCAAAAACTCATTTTCAGGACGTAAAGTATAAGGATGAACTTTGAGTCCTGCTGCATGGGCATCTTTCACAAATGAGGTTGGCGTAGCAGGAAGGGTGTTTGGAACAATATAGGTTTTGCTTGGACCCACACCATCTGCATATTTCGATACGGCTACAAGACCTTGAGGTGTTGCCATTTGACCGTAATTAACAGAAGAATTTTGTAGAACACCATCTGCTGGAATTTCGGTTTTACCGCTGTAAAGTTGGATGACTTTTGCATGTTTAATGGTTTTAAGCTGATCCAGTTGTTGACGAATATATTTGAGATTATTGACTTCAAAAGATTGTAAATATACAGGGGCAATATCTCGGCTATATGGATGTTTAGCGAGCGTATCGAGCAAAGTATTTTCAAGTGGCAGATTTAAATTTTGAAAATAACTTGGATGTTTGGTTTCGATGTATAAGCCAATCACTTTGCCTGTCTTAACATAATGACTTTGAGCAAGTTCAAGTATTTCTACTAAGGTCGGTATATCAAATTGATCATTATATTGAGTATTGGCTGGGCGGATTTTTGGAATACGTTCTCTCGCTTTAAGTTGTTTCAACTCAGCGAGACTAAAGTCCTCAGTAAACCAACCTCTGTAACTTATCCCATCAATTATTTTTGTTTTTTCACGATCAGCAAATTGGGCGAGCGTGCTGACATTGGTGGTTCCACCAATTTCATTTTCATGACGTGCCACCAAAAAACCATCTTTTGTTGAAACTAAATCAGGTTCTATAAAGTCTGCACCATCATCAATGGCTTTTTGATATGCAGCCAACGTATGTTCAGGTCTTAAGGCACTTGCTCCGCGGTGACCGATAATTAAAATTTTAGGTTCTTCAACTTGAGGTGGCGTAGAAATAAAGTTATTGTCATCATCACTATTGCAGGCTGTGAGTGAAAGTAAAATACTGCTTGAAAGGAAGATTTTTTTTATCATCAGATACTCAATTTTTATAAGTTAAAAGGGCTATTCATCTTTAAAATTGGCCTTGTTTTTATTGCTGAAAACCATCATGCGATATGAAATAAAAACAATAGCGAGTTTCCATTCAAAGTTCTCATAGTGCTTAGAGTATCTATGGTTATTTTTTCATTAAGATGACACGAATAGTGTATTAAATTGAGATCACTCTTTCATACAATTTTAAACACATCTCAATCGATAGAACACTGAAATGTATACAGCATATTTTAAAGTTTAATTTCTAATCATGGGGCCTTTGATCGCGCCTTCATATTTTCTTCATAGTTTCCTAAATCTGAAAGGTTTCTGTTATTTAAACTTGTTTTTTTATGAGTTGTCACGGAAGATCAATCGGCTTGATCTGTTTTTAATCATTGTATTTTTCTTTTCATCCAAGAATGAAATAAACGCAAGAATGAAATAAACGAATGTTATCTAAATTTTTTATTGAACGTCCTATTTTTGCAGGCGTACTCGCAATCATCGTTATGGCGATGGGTATCTTTGCAGTCAATAGCTTACCTGTGGAGCGTTATCCTGATATTGCGCCTCCTCGGATTACTGTATCTGCAACATATACAGGGGCAGATGCTGAAACAGTAGAAGAAAGTGTGACCCAAGTTTTAGAACAACAAATCAAGGGTATCGATAACTTACTTTATTTTAGCTCAAGCAGTGACTCTTCAGGGCGAAGTCGTATTAGTCTCAGCTTTGAAAATGGAACGGATCCTGACACTGCTCAAGTACAAGTTCAAAACAGCATTAATGGCGTGATCAATCGTTTGCCGGATGATGTGCAAAGACAAGGGGTGAACGTTTATAAGTCTTTAAGCGACACCTTTATGGTGGTCGGTTTATACGATAGCCTCAATAAGAGTAATAATATTGAGCTATCTGATTATTTAGCAGATCACATTGAACAAGAAATTGCTCGAGTTGCAGGTGTGGGTGAGGTCGATGTTTTTGGCTCCCAATATGCAATGCGAATTTGGCTAAATCCCAATTTACTGAAACAATACTCGCTGATGCCAAGTGATGTTCGGAGTGCTATTGAAGCTCAAAATACACAAGTAGCTGCAGGTGGGATTGGTGATCTACCGACAGTAGAGGACCAATATTTAAATGCCAAGGTGACAGCAGGCTCTCGGTTAAGAACCGTAGAAGAATTTAATAATATTATTGTTAAAGCCTCTGCAGGCGGAAGTTTTGTTTATTTAAAAGATATTGCCCGAGTCGAATTGGGCGCGGAAAACTATCAAGCCTTTAATACAATTAATGGTTTTCCATCTGGTGGATTAGCCGTTTCTATGTCATCGGGTGCAAATGCTTTAGAAACCTCTGCACAGATCAAATCGATTTTAGACGAAATCACCAAAAAGTTGCCTGAAGGCTATAAGATCGTTTATCCACGCGACAACACACCTTTTGTTCAAGAATCAATCAAAGAAGTCATTAAAACATTGATTGAAGCGATCATCTTGGTGGTGCTGGTGATGTTCTTGTTTTTACAAAGTTGGCGTGCAACCTTAATTCCGACCTTAACTGTACCGATTGTTATTTTTGGAACTTTTGCCGTTTTGTATGCACTCGGCATGACCATTAATACCCTGACCTTATTTGCACTGGTATTGGCCATCGGACTGCTGGTTGATGACGCTATTGTGGTGGTTGAAAATGTCGAACGCTTAATGCATGAGCACAATATGACACCACGGCAGGCGTCCATTGAATCCATGCAGGAAATGACAGGTGCACTGATTGGTATTACCGTCGTATTGACAGCGGTCTTTATTCCTATGGCATTTTTTAGTGGTTCGACAGGCGTGATCTATCGCCAGTTTTCGATCACGCTAATTGCAGCGATGTCCTTATCACTCTTAGTTGCTTTAATACTGACGCCAGCTTTATGTGCTTTAATTTTAAAACCAAATATCAAGCCTCAGCGATGGGCGATTTGGTTTAACAAGAACATGGATGCATTGAAAGGTCAGTATTTAAAATTAGTTCAAAAGACATTTGCTTTGAAATGGGTGGTTTTGGTTATTTTTGCGGGTTTAATCAGTGTGTTTGCATTGATGTATAAATCATTGCCTACAAGTTTCATTCCAAGTGAAGATCAAGGTTTCATCAGCGTTCAGTTTCACTTAGCTGAGGGTGCACCGATGTCGAGCAGTCGTGTAGTGGGGGAAGAAATTAGACAATATTTTCTGGAAAAAGAAACCGCAAATGTCGAGTTGGTTCAAATCCGTTATGGGCGCAACTTTTCTGGTACAGGACAAAACTTGGGAACAGGCTTTGTTGCATTAAAACACTGGGATGATCGAACAGGTGCCGATAACTCTGCGCAAGCAATACGAGAGCGAGCAATCAATCATTTTAAAGGGCATAAAAATGCACGCATAATGGTGAACTTGCCAGGTGCAGTCAGTGGCTTAGGAGACACCAATGGCGTGGAGTTCTGGATTCAGGATATCAATGGTCAAGGCCGTAAGTATCTAAATGATCAGTTCTTGTTAATGGAACAAAAAGCACGAGATTTTAGCAGTTTTGAAAATTTAGGCAAAAGATCGAATCCTGATAAAGCAAAATTGAAAGTTAATATCGATCAAAAATTAGTGATGGTGAATGGTCTTTCACAATCAGCAATTAATAGTACGCTTTCTTCAGCTTGGGGCGGTTCATATGTGAATGATTTCATCGATCGTGGTCGAATCAAACGTGTGATGATGCAAGGTGAAGCAGAATATCGCTCGAAACCAGAAGACTTAAATGCCTGGTCAGTGCGTAATAATCTCAACGAAATGATTCCATTTAGTAATTTCTCAACAGTCACTTGGGATGGCGGACCGGATGTGGTCAACCGCTTTCAAGGCTATACTGCGCTGCAGATGGAGGCTGATACAGCAAAGAATGTCAGTTCTGGAGATGCGATGAGCGATCTCAAGACCTTGGTGGATCAACATGAAGGTTTAGGGATTGCATGGAGTGGTTTATCATTTCAAGAGCAAAAGTCGAGTACTCAAGCCGTATGGTTGTACTTGATTTCCGTTGCATTTATTTTCTTGTGTTTGGCTGCCTTATACGAGAGTTGGACCATACCAACAGTGGTGATCGCTGCGATTCCACTGGGTATTGGTGGCAATATCATTTTTAGTTGGCTTGTCGGTTTTCCAAATGACATCTACTTCCAAATTGCACTTTTAACCACAATTGGGCTGTCATGTAAAAATGCAATTTTAATTGTAGAGTTTGCTGCTGTAGCGCAAGAGCGCGGATTAACTGCCGTCAAAGCAGCCATTGAAGGGGCGGGTTTACGCTTACGTCCAATCTTAATGACCTCCTTGGCTTTTGGTGCAGGTGTTGTTCCTCTGGTTTTTGCGGCGGGTGCCGGTGCTGCGAGCCGTCAAGAGATAGGTGTGAGTGTGTTAGGTGGTGTCATTTTTGGAACGTTATTGGTTTTGATTTTTATTCCCTTTATGTATGTACTGATTCGCTCTATCTTTAGCACTAAAAGTAAGGTAGTAAGTTAAAGATTGGAATGGACGTATTCTAGAGATTTGTTCTTTGATTTTTTAATTTATTGAGCCTCTTCTCCTTTAATTGATTGGCAATATATTGAGATATAAAAATACCTTATCCCTTTGGAAGAAGCTTAGGATGAGGAAATAGGCATAATGAGTGTGTTGTGTGAATACTAAATTTTGAAAGAAGTCTAATCGATTGTTATTAAATCTAATTGATTATTATTAAAGTTTATTTAGAAAGTCAGATGAGTAAAGTTTTTATTAGAGCAGCTAATAATTATAAGCTGAGATTAAATTTAGATGATCTCATCTTCTCAGCGGTCTATTCAAAGATCCATTCAAAGACCCATTAGAATTGGGTTTGGTCATACATGATAATGAATATAAGAGGTTAAAATGTCTGCTCAGGATATCCTACAGAAAAATATAATTTCTGCATTAGAACAACAAGATATATCTGGTCTTTTAGCGATCACTGATAAAACCAATGCTGCAACCTTGGCTTTGCATATTCAGAAATTGACCATCGAACAGCAAAGTAAAATTTTAAAGATTATTCCTCAGTCTGCGTATGTTTTTGAGTTTTTTCCACTGAGTCAGCAACTGGCTTTATCCGATAAAATGGATGCAACGCAATTGACTGAATTAATTTCAGATATGCATTCGGATGAGCGAACAGATCTTTATAAAGCGTTACCTCTAAGCATGCAACAACAGGTTTTTGCTCGCCTAAATCGAGATAAACAAGATCAAATTAGAAATTTAATCACCTATCCAGAACAATCTGCTGGGTCAATTATGAGTTCAGACTTTGTGACCATGTCACCTGAACTTACGATGCAGCAAGCGATTGAACAGCTACGGCGTCTCGCACCTGATCGTGAAACTTTATATCTTATTTACATCACCAATGCAGAAAAAAAATTAGAAGGGGTTGTTTCACTCAGACAAATTATTCAATCTGAGCCTGATACCACGATCGCAGAAATTATGAGTACCGACTTGGTGGTTGGGCGTGTCGATGAAGATCAGGAAGATACCGCCAAGGTATTAAATCACTATGATTTCATTGCTTTGCCGATTGTCGATCATCAGGATCATCTTTTGGGAATAGTGACTTATGACGATGTCATGGATGTCCTAGAGGAAGAGTTTACCGAAGATTTTTTAAAGGGAAGTGCGGTTGAGTCAAGTTCAAATCTCAGTTTGAAATCAGCGCCTATATTGTCCTTATATCGGCAGCGGGTTTTTTGGCTGGTGATTTTAGTCTTTGGTAGTCTGCTGTCAGGTGTCGGCATTGCCCACTTTGAAGAAATTATCGCAGCCAATATCGTATTGGTGTTTTTTCTGCCGTTGTTGGTGGGAAGTGGCGGTAATGCAGGTTCACAATCCGCAACACTCATGGTACGTGCTATGGCAACAGGGGATGTATATGCAAAAGACTGGTTTAAATTATTGGGGCGAGAAAGCTTAGTGGCTTTATGCTTAGGCGCTACGATGGCATTTGCAGTGTCTTTATTGGGCTTTTTTCGGGGCGATGAAATGGTGGCCTTGGTGCTAGCGCTGAGTATGATGGGCATTGTGATGATGGGGTGCTTAATTGGAATGAGTTTGCCGTTTATCTTGAATAAACTAGGACTTGATCCAGCGAGTGCATCAGCGCCTTTGGTGACGTCGATTTGTGATGCGACGGGGGTAATCATTTATTTATTCATTGCATCAAAACTCTTACTCAATTTAACCTAGTGATTATATTTTCATTGTTAAAAGATCAGTAAACATTAAAAGTATATTGATTTAGTGATGCAAACCCGTTAAAAACAGTGATCGATGTAGTGAAAATTATTATGACCCAAAAAAATAAACTCACTCAAACTGAAGTGATTCAACTTGAACGTGATTTGGCGAAATTTGCCAATATGATGGATTCAGTCGTGCGTATTCCATTCACTAAACAAGGGGTGGGCGCAGATGCAGCATTGAGTACGATTCCTGTCGCTGGTGATATTGCTGGCTTTGTTTTAACCTGTTATGCCGTCGTTAAAGCGAGACAAATTGGTGTTCCACAAGACAAGTTAAATGGCGTGATTAAATTGGCTGTCATGGATGCAGTTGTTGGTTTTATTCCTGTTGCAGGCACGATCTTTGATATCTTTATTCGTCCAAGTCGTAAGGCTTTAGCAGTAGTACATGATCATATTCGTGAAGAATACGACATCAAGACTGACCATCACGTGGTTCATCCATTTCTACATGAAAAATTAGAAAAGAAACAGCAGAACTCCGCTTTTTGGAGAAATTCTGTCGTGGCTTGGATTTGGCTTCATATTCCAGATATTCTCGGCCTTATATTTCTTGCGATTTTTGCTTTTGCCATTTGGATGGGAGGTAGTTGGTTGTGGCAGTGGTTTCAGCAATAACGCTTAAAACTTAAAACTTAAAACTTAAAACTTAAAACTTAAAAAATAGGTAGACAAGACTGATGCACTTTAAAGGCAGCATAACGGCGAACTTACCTGCAATCGATTTTACTGAAACAGAAAAATTTTATCATTTTTTAGGATTTTCTACGGTCTTTCATTCTGCCGAATGGATGATTCTAAAATTAGATGAGATGTTGCTGGAGTTTTTTCATCATCCTGAGCTTGATGCTCAAAACTCTTGGCATAGTGCCTGTATACGAGTAGAGAATATCGAAGAATATTTTGAGTATTGGTCAGAGTTGAATTGGTCTTTATTTCCAGTCGCAAAAATGACTGCGATCGAGCAGTTGGATGACATTCGTATATTTCATATCGTGGATATCAATGGAAACTTATTGCGTTGTATACAAGAGATGCCTTCGACTCAATGATCCAATGACGATTAAGTAATGAATAAGATCTACAGACGATGAATTGATAAATCTAGAAAAGAAAAAGCCTTCAATACTGAAGGCTTTTTTTGAATCACAGTTGAATCAACAGATTTAATAAAGTGCTTTAATTAACTGAATTGATTAACCGCTTTGATTAACGAATCTAATCAACTAAATCGCTAATTGCTTAACGACAATCAAGTTGACGTAAAGCTGCAACACGTTGTTCAATCGTAGGGTGGGTTTGGAATAAGGCTGCAAGACTAAAACCTTCTTCTTTACCTGCCGAAATAGCAAATGCTTTCATTTCTTTAGGCATTTGATCAGGCATTTCAGATTCGCTTTGTAAACGAAGTAATGCATTGATCATCGCGTCTTTACCAGCCAAACGAGCGCCAGCTTCATCTGCACGGTATTCACGATAGCGAGAGAACCACATCACGATCGCAGAGGCCAAGATCCCAAATACAATATCTAAAGCGATAGTAATGAGGAAGTAGCTCCAACCTGGTGCTTCACCTTCTTCACGACCAAACACATTACGGTCAATAAAATCACCGACGACACGAGCGAAGAACATCACGAAGGCGTTGACGACACCTTGCACCAATGCAAGTGTCACCATGTCACCATTGGCAACGTGACCAATTTCGTGAGCAAGTACCGCGCGTAGTTCATCTTTGTTCATACGCTCAAGTAGACCCGTAGAAACAGCGACTAACGCGTCATTCTTATTCCAACCTGTTGCAAAGGCATTGGATTGGTATGAAGGGAAAATACCCACTTCAGGCATTTTAATTCCTGAACGCTGAGCAAGTTGAGCAACCTCTTGTAATAACCATGCTTCTGCTTGATTACGTGGGGCATTTGGATCTATTAACTCTGTACCTGTGGTCTTTTTTGCCATCCACTTCGACATAAGTAGGGAGATCATTGATCCCACCATACCGAAGACAAAACAGATGACCAATAAGTTGCCAAGATTCAAGCCACCCGCGCCATGGTAACTACCGACACCGAAGAGTGACAAGATTATGCCAGCTACCACCAGTACCGCGAGGTTGGTAAGCAAGAACAAACCAATCCGCATCATCGAGAAAATCCTCTTATAAGTAAAAATTGATATGATTTTTGAATTAAAAAACACAGCATTAAATATGCGTTCTCAACTTGAAAAATTCAAGGTATAAATGCAAATAAATATCAAAAAGTTTGATTAATTCGAAATATAAATTTTTGCAGAGGCTGTCGCATGAGAGGTTGAATAAGAACTAGACGGCGCATCTGTATAACGACCATCAGCGGCAATAATGATTTGTCTTTGCGAATATTTAGGTGTATTGGACTCTTTTACTTGATCTAAATTATTTTCACTCGTTGAGTAATTGGCAGATTGAGCGATCACTTGCGTATTGTTTGAACTTGATGCATTTAAACTATTGAGGCCAGTAGCATATAAGTTGTGAAAACGACTGGTCACGCGCTTTACATAGTCTTGAGTTTCACGAAAAGGCGGGATACCTCCATATTTAGCGACATTACCTTCACCCGCATTGTATCCAGCCAATGCTAAATGAGTGTCGCCATTAAAACGTTTGAGCAGCCAAGCGAGATATTTTGCGCCTGCAAATATATTTTGTTGTGGATCATAGGCATTACTGACATTAAAGCGTTTTGCTGTGGCTGGCATGAGTTGCATTAAACCTTGAGCACCCACTGGAGAACGCGCGTTGATATTAAAACCAGATTCGGTATGCATGACAGCTTTGATTAAACCTTCGGAAATCCCATGCGTTTGAGCTGCTTGACGAATATAATGGTCAAAAGCATTTTTATTTTGATTCTGACTCGGTAGAACGGACGCTTCTGTTTTACCCCAGTTGCTATAACTATGAATATTACTGTCAGGATAGTAGGTTTTCTTTTCGACTTTTAAATGACTGTAATGTCCTTTTTTATTGGTCAATAGCGTTGTGCCATTTTGATCTTTTAATTGATAAATCGTTTGACCTGCCAAAATCTGCGGTGAAACGACAAGAACGTTTACGCACCCCAAAAAATAAATCCATTTAAACGTCATCAATTTTTTCATTATTTTTTTAAATTCAGCTCGTACGATGTAAAAAAGTAGATTAACAAAGAATATGTTCATTAAATACTATGTAATGTTTTTTAACAATAGATTTGCAAAAAAGCAAGTCTAATTTGTTGGGTTATTATCCAAAAAAAATATTTATTTTTATTTATTTTTAATCAGTTGACATGCATAAGTCATTGATAAATATAAACTATAAAAGGTGGTTAAAAAATGATCAATTTAAAGAGAAGGCCCATCTAGCCTCGGTAAAAGTTTGTCAAGCCCTATTAAGTCCACAATTTTATCCACAGGTTTTGTGGAAAACTGTGGAAAAGTCCAAAAGATAAGCACTTGGGTTAAAAATTGAACGCAAGCGTCCATTTTTAATGTGTGAATAAGACAGAAAGATGAAAAGAAATAAAACTTTTTAAAAATAAAAATTCTTTAGATGCGATTCATTAACGAATCAGATAAAATTAAGCAGTTTTTTTTTTATGGTTAATGTCGTCTATGTACTCGCCAGTTGAATCCAATCAAGGGTTTAATTTTAAGCCAGAACCTCCTACGAGCTCTGCATATTATCGTTTGTTGAAAAAACTTCGTCGTCAGGTGGGTCACGCAATTCGTGATTTTAAAATGATTGAGGAAGGCGATAAAGTCATGGTCTGTGTGTCTGGTGGTAAAGACAGTTACACCATGCTGGATATCTTGTTACAATTTAAACGAATTTCACCAGTCAAATTTGACGTTGTGGCGGTCAATTTAGATCAAAAGCAACCAGGCTTCCCTGAAGATGTTTTACCGCGTTATTTAGAAGAAAATAACATTCCTTATTATATCTTGGAAAAGGACACCTATAGCATCACCAAGAAGTTGACGCCTGAAGGCAAAACTTATTGCGCTGTATGCTCACGTCTGCGCCGTGGTTCGTTATATGGTTTTGCACAAGAGATTGGTGCAACCAAGGTCGCTTTGGGTCACCACCGCGACGATATCATGGCAACGTTCTTCTTAAATCTATTTCATGGCGGAAGCTTAAAAGCAATGCCACCGAAATTATTGTCATCTGACAAAAAGAATATTTTGATCCGCCCTTTATCCTATGTTGAAGAAAAAGATATTATTAAATATGCGGAAATGCGCAATTTCCCGATTATTCCATGCAACTTGTGTGGATCTCAGGAAAATTTACAGCGTGCGATTATCAATGACATGTTACGTGCCTGGGATAAAGAACATCCGAAGCGCTTACACAGTATTTTTGGCGCAATGCAAAACGTTTCACCATCACAATTAGCAGATCGTGAATTATTTGATTTTGAAGCACTCGATCAACAACGTACATTTGATTTTACTGAAAGTGATGCGACGGCTGAAGAACTACAAACTAAACGTATTAATATGGTGAATTTAGGTTTTGCTGTTGAATAATATATCGTGAAATAAAAAAGCACTCATTTGAGTGCTTTTTTATGATTTGAATATTTCGTAGACTTTAACTCATGCGTTCAAGTCTTTAAATTAATCTTGGAGATAGTGATGGGTTGATTTTTTCTACCAAGACGATCATGTTCAGAGTTGTAATAAAGCATTGACAAATAAGGTAATGAACCTAAATTTATCGCTTTTTAAGCAAATGAAATATTTATTTAAAAAATTGAACGTAGAGTACAAAAAAACGTATGGCTTTTCGAAATTATCATGCTATAACAATTTAGAAGCTAGATGCTCACAATGCTGTTATCTTGGATAGGTAACGCAATAAATTGAATAATACATTGAGGAAAGAACATGCCTGCTTTTTTAACTGATGATTGGTTTGCAAATGTTGATAAATTAACTGCTGAGGCTGGTGATTTAAATCTACCTGCGTCTTTATCTAATCTTGCTTTGAATTTGGTCGTAACAGGTGGTGAAGGTACAACTGAATTATCATTGGATGGTGGTAAAATTCAGAAAGGTGCTTCTGCAAATGCAAAAACGACATTGAACTTAGATGCTGACACGCTTCGTAAAGTTTTCTTGGAATTTGATATGGCTGCGGCAATGCAAGCATTTATGACAGGTAAAATCAAAGTCCAAGGCGACATGTCTCAATTGATGGCTTTACAAACTGCAAAGCCGAGCCAAGAGCAAAAAGATTTATTCAAAAAAGTATTAGAGCAAACGACTTAATACTTTTAAAAAAAAGCTTACCAAAAGGTAAGCTTTTTTTTATTTAACTTGATCAAGTTAAATTTAAAATCGTTCATTTAATGCGATTAAATTAAAAAGACAAAATTAAAGCGATAAAAGATAAGCAATCAGATTAAATACTTTGTAACTTCGGTGTCGATTTAATATGTTCGAGATAAGCGCGTATTCTCGTTACATACTGTACAGCTTGCTTATATCGGCTATTGCTGGACTGATTGCGATTAAGAAAGTCATAAAGTTGAATCCAATCATTAGGATCCTTACCTTGTGCTTTTAAACGTTTCATAATGCCATCTGTTGCACCAGGGCCCATGTTATAAGCCACCAAAGCATACCAATAACGATCTTGCACAGGAATATGGCTGTATTTAGACATCATCAGGTCAAAATACTTAGCCCCGCCTTGAATACTCTGATCAGGATCAACACGATTAGAAACGCCCATGGCTTGAGCAGTATTATTGGTGAGCATCATAATGCCACGAACACCGGTCGGTGATACTGAATCTGGCTTCAAAAAAGACTCTTGATAACCAATCGCAGCCAAAAAGTGCCAATCTAAATTGTACTGTTTCGCTGATTTTTGAAAGCTTGCTTTATAAACGGGTAGGCGTGAAGTCAAATTACGTTGGATAATAGTCCAATCACTTTTTTTCACGACATTGCGGTTATAGAAAGAAGCCATTTGTTGAATGGCACCATTTTGCTTACTTTGACAAACGAAACCACTCGCTGTTTCTGTCAGTGGATCTTCTGCACGCTTAAATACCCAGTTGATATCAGGGTTTAATCCGTTCTTTTCTAAGCTACTAAATTCGCCACACGTGGCCGAAAATCCAGTAAGTTGTTTAGCTTCAATCGTCTGTATTGAAGCTGTGGTCATAGCAAAATTGGCTTTACCTTGCTGAACCATTTTTAAAGCTGCTTCATTATTTGGAACAGTTTTAAATTTTAATTTTACATTAAGACTTTGTGCATAGCTGCTGACTAAGTCATAACCAAACCCATGCTTGAAGTTTCCATCTTTAAATACAACAGTTGGATTAGAAACAGCAACGACAGTTAAGGTGTTTGTATTTACGACAGTGTTATACTGATTGGTCTTTGTTGCATTGATCGCGTGGAAAGGGATGAATGCTGTAGCGAAAACCAGTGCTTTAAATAGGAGAGAGGGAGTAAAAGGTCGTAGGCTAAGCCTCGTACCAGAAGTAGAACTACTGTGCATGTTGTCTCCGCTACAAGTAATTTATGCCCAAAAAAAGCAAAAGCAGTACTGCTTTAAATCTTTAATTTAAAGTGAATAAATTCAATAAGAGTGGGCGTCATGTACGTCATTCAAGATGACATGTGTGGATGGAAAAAAGATGAAGACAACGTCTTCGTACAAAAAGTAATCAAACTAAAACATGTGCGCATAATAATAACGAAATTTAACAATGTCAAATTTTGCACAAAAAATAATTTAAAATGAGCATTTAAGTGTTTGATTTAACTTGATTAAATAAATTATATTATTTTTATCTGTATAAATTAGGCATAAATTGCTTCGAAATGTGACCAATATGTAACTAAAAACATGAATTTTTAAAGGAATAATTCAAGTAATTTTAGATGATCATCACTGTGTAAATAAAAACTAAGTTTCTAAAAAATTAAGATAAAATACTTAAAAATAAATTTTAAAATAGTGATTTGGTCACTAATTTTTTTGGAATTTTTTGTAACAAGCAGATGCGTCTCTGACTTGAATTCGATGTTTAAAAAACAAGCTAATTAATCATAATTCTAAATATTCTCATATGCCGAGGAGGGCAATCGAATTTTGGTTTTTTATGTCTCATTATTCGAAGATTTCAAATCATTTCTGCATTGAAAGTCAATTTAAACTAAATGAATTCTCGTTTTCATCGTTGGTCGTTCTTTGCATAAAAATTCAGCATCACTATTGCCTACTTCTAAAATTCTTTTTGAGTGTGAAGGCATGATTGCAAATCAATTTATTTCAGCCCAAGGATTTTTTTATTCAAATGATCATTTAAATGCATGATGGGTTTTCTCTTCACTTATTATATTGCTGCTTGATGAACGAAAATTGGTTGTTGTTATGGAAGATGTGATTGTTATTATGGAATGAAAGGTTATTTTGTTATAATAAGGATAGTGCTCATTATCTTGTTGAGGTGATACATCGAATACAGATATGAAGAGCCAAAACTCTTGGATTAAAAATTCTTTGCAAATATTTTAAGCATAATTTATGAAGCTATATAGATAGTCGCGTATTAAATAAAAATTCTATTTAAATGAAGAATATAAAATTCTGAATATCGTTTGAATCCAGATCGTGATACTCAATCTTTGAGTCATCTAGTAGCAGTTGCTAATTCAAGATTTAACGATAAAGGTATATATAGATTTTCTTTAAGTTTTCGATAATTTTTTCAATCGGTAGACCATTTTTTACGAGTTTAGTGATAACGATTTAATCGTGCTCTTGGGTTTGTTGTGACTGTTTTTATGGTGACTATTAAAGAAAGAGATCAGGCACTAAAATTTAGCGTTGAAAGACTCAGAAGTAAAAAAGATTAAGATGAAAAAATTTAGCAAAAACATAAAAGCAAAAGACATTGAACTAAAAATGTTGACCTGAATTAAGCAACCATAGGAGTGATCAATTTAAGGATGCTGTTATAGATTTTTAAAAATCTATTGGAAATTGACTTAAAGTATTTTGCTTAAATCGATTATTTCTTTTAAGTATTCAAATTTTTAGATGGTAAAATCCTTGATTTAAACTTTGATCATACGACTCCTACAGACAAGGATAAATGCTTGAGTTTAGTAAAATTGAAATGATGTTTAAGATTATTTTATATGCGAATTCAGTAAAATATTTGAGTCATAAATTGGTAAAAAGACTCAAATCTGCTTGAGGTATTCATCTAAAAATTATTTTAAGAGCGTTCAATGATTTAAGCATGCATTAGAAATTTTAATTTCAACTCATATATTTAAATTGAACAAAACATAAGTTTTTTTTCAATACTAGGAAATTTTAATGCAAACTGAGTAAAGTTCACTCTCGAAATTATTAAACTTCATGCTACAATTGCGCCAATCTTAGCACGGCTTAAAAGCCCTAATTTAATAGGACCTCGCTAATGTTTGCCAATATCTCAATAGCTGAATTTGATCCAGAAATCGCGAAAGCAATTACCAATGAAGATGCACGCCAAGAAGCGCACATCGAGTTAATTGCTTCTGAAAACTATTGCTCACCAGCAGTAATGGAAGCGCAAGGTTCTAAACTTACCAATAAATATGCAGAAGGCTATCCAGGAAAGCGTTATTATGGTGGTTGTGAATACGTAGACGTGATTGAGCAATTAGCGATTGATCGTGCTAAAGAACTCTTTGGTGCTGACTATGCTAACGTTCAACCTCATGCAGGTTCTCAAGCAAATTCAGCTGTTTACTTGGCACTTCTTAACCCAGGTGATACAGTACTGGGTATGAGCTTAGCGCACGGTGGGCATTTGACTCACGGTTCTAAAGTAAGTTTTTCTGGTAAAACATATAATGCTATTCAGTATGGTTTAAACACTGAAACTGGCGAAATCGATTATGAAGAAGTTGAACGTTTAGCTGTAGAGCATAAGCCACGTATGATCGTTGCGGGTTTCTCTGCGTATAGCCAAATTGTAGATTGGCAGCGTTTCCGTGATATCGCGGATAAAGTTGGTGCTTACTTATTCGTAGATATGGCTCACGTTGCTGGTTTAGTGGCTGCTGGTGTTTACCCAAGCCCAGTACAAATCGCTGACGTAACGACAACTACGACGCATAAAACACTTCGTGGTCCTCGTTCAGGTTTGATCCTTGCGAAAGCAAATGAAGAAATTGAGAAAAAGCTTCAATCTGCAGTATTCCCAGGTAATCAAGGTGGACCATTAGTTCACGCGATTGCTGCGAAGGCAATTTGTTTTAAAGAAGCGATGGCTCCTGAATATAAAGAATATCAAAAACAAGTGGTTGTAAATGCGAAGGCGATGGCTGAAGTATTAATCGCACGTGGTTATGATGTTGTTTCTGGTGGGACTGAAAACCATTTATTCTTATTGTCTTTAATTAAACAAGACATTACAGGTAAAGAGGCAGATGCTTGGTTAGGTGCTGCTCACATTACTGTGAATAAAAACTCTGTACCAAACGATCCGCGTTCTCCGTTTGTAACGTCTGGTATTCGTGTGGGTACACCAGCGGTAACAACTCGCGGTTTCGGTGAAGCTGAAGTACGTGATTTGGCAGGTTGGATCGCAGATATTTTAGATGCGAAAGGCGATGAAGCTGTAATTAATACGGTGAAGGCAAAAGTTGAAACGGTTTGTGCTAAATTCCCAGTTTATGCATAAGCGGTTCACTTAAAAAAAGCCCTCATTTTTGAGGGCTTTTTTTAGTCTTTAATAAAATTAAATAACAAGTCATTTATGCATCTCATTTCTGATATAAGTATATTAGATTTAGAAATTGAATATTTGATTCAGCTTAATCATCAAGAGAATATGAATCAACAAATAAGGTAAAACGATAAATGGCAACATCACAAATTATTATTTCTGAACAAGATCTTAAACGCTTGGAAACAATGTTAGATCATCAGATGAAGTTAACGCCGACCATGAAACATTTGGAAGATGAATTGGCACGCGCAGATGTGGTTAAACCGCAGGATGTGCCTGAAAATATTGTGACGATGAATGCCAAAGTAAGTATAACGGTTGCTCCGTCAGTCGAGCCAATTCAAATTACGCTGGTTTATCCGCACGACTTTAAAGGTGAACCTGGACAAGTCAATGTGATTGCACCTATTGGTGCCGCAATATTAGGCTTAGCTGAAGGGCAACACATTGAATGGCCACAACCGAATGGTGATTTAATGAAGGTGAAAATTGAAAAAGTGATTTATCAACCAGAACGTGAAGGTAACTATCTCTAGTTCAAGACAAAATTAAATAGCCCAATGTCTGAAAATGATGACATTGGGGCATTAACATGGTTCAAAGTCTTGAAAAGAAAGTTCTAAATATTGATGACTGTCCTAAATATTAAAATACAGATTGAAACAAGAATCCAATTCGAAACAATTAAATTTTTTTAAGCAAGCAATAAAAGCCCAATTGATTTAATCTAAAATCAAATGAGCTTAATTAATAATAAAAGATAATGAGTAAGAGATAAAACAGTTGGATTATTTATTAACGCTGGTCGTTTCAGGCACGTATTTGATTAAATAGTGCTCGCGAATTTGCATACGTTGTTCTTGAGTCGTCGCATCGGACATTTTTTTTCGCATTTCATTACGTTCAGTTGAACTCATTTGCTGCCAAACTTCACGCATTTTTAGCTTTTCGGGCTCAGGAAGTTGCGTGAACCAATCCATACGTTGTTGTAAGGCAGTGGTTTGTTCAGCAGGGATTTCTTTTAAATTTTGATAACGTTTTATCAGTGCTTCCTGTTCTGTCTCTGACAGGGCATCCCATGTTTCATTGACTTGAGTTTTCGCATCTTTGGAAAAAATCCAAAAACGTTCATATCCTGCAAAACTTGTTTGCAAGAAACCGACAGCACATAATGCTAAGACAATAGTTCTAGCTGCCATGAGCAGTTTTTACCTCACCAAATACAGAAAGCATTTCTAAATCTTCCATCATTTGTGGAGAAAGTTTAGGGCTTACGATAACTTGTTGATTGTTGGGTTGTTCATTTAAGTCTAAAGCATTGGGTAAAATGACAAAACTAGCAATGGCCGCTGCAAGAGCAAAGCCTGTGATTTTCCAAGTCATAAAGCTTGAAAACAAGGATTTTTCTTGAATACGATCCAGCACATTTTCCATCACAACTGCTTTATTGCGGTGATGGCGTGCCAGATGATCCAGTTTATTGGTCACTTGTTTAGCGAAGTCATCATTCTTCATCAGATGATCCCTCTAGATGTGGATTTAAATGAGAAAGTGAGTTTCTTAGACCCTGTATCGCTCGATGATAATGGGTTTTTACACTTCCTTCTGAACAGTCCATAATACTTGCCGTCGTTTGTGTATCAAAGCCTTCCCATGCACGAAGCATAAAAGCTTGTTGTTGACGAGCAGGGAGCTTGGCTATAGAGGCTTGAATTTCCTCAATGGCGACTTCCTGTGCAAGAAACTGTAATGGATTTGGACTGTTTTCGTCTACAATTTCGATGACTTCCTCGTCATCTGAATCAAGATTCGTTTTTTTAAATAACGACATTGGGAATGGTCGACGTGCTTCCTTACGTCGCCAATCTTGTAACTTGTTATTTAAGATTGTATAGAAAAGGGGATACCATTCTGCGGTTGATTTGGCCGCATAGGATTTATGAAGGGATATAAAGGCCTCTTGGACTAAGTCCATAGCGATACCATTATGGCCTTGAGTCGCACTTTCCATCATCACTAGGGCTCGACCCGTCACATCCTGCATGAAAAATTTCAGGCGTTGTTCAGCTGTGCTCAATAGAACACTTGCGTCTTCAGACTGTGCATGTTTCGGTGCTAAATCCATAGAGATGGAAAATCCCGTCATTGGGTACCCACCATTATTATTAATCGTTATCTATATAACGTTAAAAATAATGATAGGTTGACAATTTATACAATTATTTTTAGCAGTTTAAAGGATTTTTATAATTTAAAGCGAAATCGTTACCTTTAATGAACGAATCAGATGCGTTGACGCACCATTTCAAAGAAGCAAATTGAACCAGCTGCAGCTACATTTAAAGACTCTTGGCCACCTGGCTGAGGGATTGTAATTGCAGCAGCGTTGGCTAATGCAAATTCAGATACACCTGATCCTTCATTTCCTAATACCCAAGCACATGGCTGAGTTAAGTCTTTAGAATAAATACTCTCAGGCTCATGTGAACTGGTCACAAAAACTGGAATAGTAAACTTAGTCAATAAGTCTTCAATAGAGACATTTTCATAAGTGTTTAATGCGAAGTGTGCACCCATGCCCGCACGAAGTACGCGAGGAGACCAAAGTGATGCTGATCCTTTTGTACATGCGATTTGTTTGATGCCTGCTGCAGCAGCAGAACGTAGAAGTGTTCCAACATTACCTGGGTCTTGAATATTTTCAAGAATCAAGGTGTCTGCAGAAAAGTCTAATGATTGTGTCGATGATGGAATATCAACAACTGCAAGGCATGCCAAACTTGTACCTAAAGTACTGAGTTCTTTATATAAGCTTTCACCGATAATAAAGACTGTACCTAAGTAATGCTCAGCGATCTTGTCAAAATCTGGATGCTCAATTGCTTTTTCAGTGGTGAAAATGGACGTGATTTGACGTTTTTTTTCCAACCAAGCTAAGCACAAATGCGTACCTTCAAGCACGGTTTGACCTTGCTTTTTACGATAAGTATTTTGCTCAATTAAGCCACGTAAGTGCTTAAGTTTAGGGTTGTCTTTTGATTCTAAATAAATCATTGCCATGGGAGATTTGTCCATGAGCGTAGATGCATTTCTACGCTCAATTTTAACTAAATTAGTTGTGGTAGCGTGTTACAAGATCAACTTCATTGCTCGAGCCAATCACAACAGGAACACGTTGATGCAATTCGGTAGGTTGAATCTCTAATATACGAACACGACCTGTCGTAGACGAACCACCTGCTTGTTCCATTAACATACTCATTGGATTAGCTTCGTACATTAAGCGTAGACGACCAGCTTTTTGAGGATCTTTGGTGTCATATGGGTATAAGAAAATACCGCTACGACAAAGAATGCGGTGAATATCACCCACCATACATGCAACCCAACGCATGTTGAAGTCTTTTTCACGTACAGATGTTTTTCCGTCTTGTAATTCACCGATATAACGTTTCACTGGTGCTTCCCAATGACGTTGATTCGATGCATTAATCGCATATTCTTGTGTATCAGCAGCCACTTGAACATTTTCTGTGGTGAGTAGAAACTCTTTTGAAACAGGATCGAATGTAAAGAAGTCTGTACCAGCACCAACGGTCAGCGCCATCATTGTAGATGGACCATACAATACATAACCCGCAGCTACTTGTTGCGTACCTGCTTGCATAAAGTCTTCAGCATCTGTCACAGATTTTTTTGCTGGAAGAATAGAGAAAATTGTACCTACACACATATTGATATCGATATTACTTGAACCGTCTAGTGGATCAAACAACACCAAATATTTGCCATCAGTTTGTGCTGGGGTAAATTCATCTAATTCTTCAGAGGCTAAACCACCGACATTTGCATTATTTTTTAATGCATCGATGAGATAGTCATTTGAAATCACATCTAATTTTTTCTGCGCTTCGCCTTGAATATTTTCATTTCCAGCGCTGCCTAAAACACCAGCAAGTGCGCCTTTTTGTAAGAGTAAATCGATGTCTTTACAGGTTTGAGCAATAGTTTCGATAACATCAGACAGCTCAGGTGTGAGGTTCCCTTGTTGTTTTTCTAAATATTGGGAAAGTGTGCGGTAAGACATAACAAATGTGCTCCAAGAAAGCGGTAAAAAACTAGCAAAATAAATACTGTGCCTATTTTAGATGAGTTCGACTTAAAATAGAAAGCTTAGAGTGATATTTGTATCGATTTTAGACTTGTAAGAGTTTTATAACCTGCTATGTTGATCATAAGGATTTAAATTTTACAGGGAGAACAATAATGACGACGCTTAAGTTCGAAGCAACTCCGACACCAAGTGA
Source organism: Candidatus Acinetobacter avistercoris (assembly GCA_018883945.1). Taxonomy (GTDB): domain Bacteria; phylum Pseudomonadota; class Gammaproteobacteria; order Pseudomonadales; family Moraxellaceae; genus Acinetobacter; species Acinetobacter avistercoris. The sequence goes on along the minus strand of JAHLFF010000157.1, from coordinate 56,189 downwards.
AGCGATTAATTTGGAGGGCATTAGTTCTGAAAAATCTAAAGCAGCATGGAGAGAGTATGAAGCAAAACCGGAATATAAAGATTTTAACAAACACGATTTGATTGAATCGATGCAAAGCGCTGAATCAGACGAGTCTAAATCTTAATACAATGATCTTAATGCATTGTTTCTAATAAATTGTTTTTAATGAATTGTTTTTAAGATATTGATGATTTCTGTTTTCAGATCTCAGCTTTGTTGAGGTGCTTTGTTGAGTTACTTTGATGAGGAGAACGAATTTATGCTGAAATCGCGTTGATTGTATTTTCATGATTTAAATCGTTTTTAAAGATTCAAATGACTGGTCGACTCAAAAGGTATGTGGACCAGTGTAGAAAACGAACTTAGAAAACTGATTAAAATCAAAAAGCGCTCTAATTCATTAGAGCGCTTTTTTTGTATCTAAATGCTTATTATTTTAGAAGTGGAGGAACTGCTTCATAGTTAAGTTCAACACGACGGTTTTCTTTCCATGCTGCTTCATTGTTGCCAGCATTAATTGGCATTTCTTTACCATAACTCACCGCTTCTAATTGACCAGCATTAACACCATTGGTAATTAAGTAGCTTTGAACTGCTTTAGCACGACGTTCGCCAAGTGCCATATTGTATTCACGGGTGCCACGTTCATCTGTATGACCTGTTAATGCAATTTTAGACGCTGCATTTGCCAATAAGAATTGCGCATGTGCTTGAAGAGTTTGGTAATCTTCATTGCTGAGATCACTACTGTCGTAGTCAAAATGCACAACACGTTTCGCTAAAAATGCTTTGTTTGCTTCAGTCACACCCTTAGCAGAAGCACCTACTAAATTTTGAGCATTTAAAGCAGCATCTTCGCTCAAACCAGACGTATTGACAGTGGTCGATGTCGTCGGTGTGTTATTTGCAGTGGTGATGTCAGTTGCAGGTTTGCGGCTTGCACAACCTGTCATCACTAGGCTCACAGCAATGAATGGTAGTGCGAGTGATTTGATTAAATTCATATTGATCTCCTTAAAATAGACAATTCATTATTTTGGTGCCCAAGCTGGTTCGCGAACTTCGCCTTGTTCACTTGGTAAATTCATACGGAAACGACCATCAGTTGACATGATTGCCAATAGCCCACGATTACCTTCACGTGTTGCATAAACCACCATTTGACCATTGGGTGAGAAACTTGGAGATTCATCAAGACTGGTCGGGGTTAAAATATTGGTGATACCTGTCGAAATTTCTTGAATAGCAACTTTGTAGTTACTGCCTGAAGGGCGGTGTACCAGCGCAACATATTTGCCATCTGCACTTAAACTACCGCGTGCATTAAATGCGCCACGGAAAGTGAGTCGCTTGGTCGAATTATCACTGAAATTGTGTTTATAAATTTGAGCAGAACCGCCGCGGTCAGAAGTAAAGATAAAACCTTTACCATCTGGTGTATAACGCGCTTCAGTATCAATCGCTGAGTTATTGGTCATACGTTCAAGTTTACGGGTCGCTAAATCCATTTGGTAAACTTCAGGATTGTCATGCATAGATGCAGTGAACAACATGCTTTTACCATCAGGCGAGAAACTCGGTGCGCCATTTAAACCACGGAAACCCGCTAATTTTTCACGTTGACCTGTTGAAAGGTCTTGAACATAAATGGCAGGGCGTTTGGTTTCAAAAGAAACGTAGGCAATTTTCTTCGCATCAGGTGTCCAAGCTGGAGACAAGATTGGATCTTTTGAGCTTAGAATGGTTTTTGGTTGCTCGCCATCAGTATCGGCAATTTGCAGCGTGTAGCGTGTAGCAGGCGTTGCAGGATTACGTAAGACATACGCAATACGGCCGCTAAAATCACCTTGAATACCTGTAAGGGCTTGGTAGATCGCATCACTGATCATATGTGCTGCTGAACGTACACGCGCCGCAGGGACAGTGAGCAATTCGTTGAGTAAATATTGTTGTTTTTGCACATCGTAGAGTTGGTAATGTACTGCCAGAGAGCCATCTGGATTGGTTTTTACTTCACCATTTACAACATATGGTACGCCTGCCGCATTCCAAGCTGGGCCATTCGCTTGATTAAGACTTGCTGTCGCTGCTAAATTTTTTGAAGAACTGGTGAAACGACCTGAACGATTTAAATCTTGTTCGATGACAGGGTACAAACTTTGGTCCCCTGAAAATGGCACGATAGCAATTTTAGGAGCTTGTTCGGGTGCTTTGGCAATTTCTAAATGGAGTTGCGCATAGCCAGTAGTGATTAGAGCGGGACTAAACGCCGCAATAATCGTCAAACCAAGAAGATGTTTAGAGATTCGTTTCATTATAGGTCACGTGCTCGAAATACTAATTTTTAGATTATGCTAGCTTTGTAGCATATTGACATGATTTTAATCTATATAAAGCATGTAATTATGAAAAATGAATTAAATATGAAAATAAATGCTGCGAATGATGTGATGTATACCTCATTGTATTAATCCTTTATAAACAATCAGCTAAATCCCGCTAATAAGCATTTTATTTTATTGGATTGATGACGATGCTTGAAATGTTGAAATTAATGAATGTCAGAAAATTACTGATCCGTTAAGGCCCGACATCTTCAAATATTAAAAAAATATAAGAGGGCATCTTTAATCAACTGAAAATTTGATATTCATCTTTTGTGGCCACAATGCGATCAATTTTTTAATCAGCAATTATTTGATACAACGAGTCATTCAGGTAGAAAAAAACCTTACCGAGGTAAGGTTTTTTAAAATTTATTGAACAGTAAACGATGCAGTAAAACTGCGTGCTTGGCTTCTTGCTTCTGGATCTGACGGCATTGGATAGGGTGCAGCAGAACGAACAGCTTGTTCTACGCTGGCTTTTACATCTGGATCAGATGCGTTGACGATCACACTATTCACAGCACCACTATCACTTAAACTTACGCGCGCAGTTGCTTTCTGACCTGACGAATTCAAAGGCATACGCCACGCACTTTTGACTTTATTCTCAAAATCACGTTTTGCTGAAGAAGCAATTTTACGTGCTTCAGCCTTTTTGTTTGCAGCCTCTTCTTTGGCTTTTTGTGCAGAGGAAGCACGTTCTGCCTCAGCAGCACGTTCTTTAGCTTCTGCATCAGCTTTCGCTTTATTTGCTGCATCAGTTTTGGCCTTAGCAGCCGCATCGGCTTTGGCTTTATTCGCCGCATCAGCTTTCGCTTTTGCAGCTGCGTCGGCTTTGGCTTTATTTGCTGCATCTGTTTTAGCTTTTGCAGCTGCGTCAGCTTTGGCTTTATTCGCCGCATCTGTTTTGGCTTTTGCAGCTGCGTCAGCTTTGGCTTTATTCGCCGCATCCGCTTTGGCTTTTGCAGCCGCATCGGCATTAGCTTCATTCGCCGCTTCCGCTTTGGCTTTTGCAGCCGCATCGGCATTAGCTTTATTCGCAGCATCCGCTTTGGCTTTTGCAGCAGCATCCGCTTTTGTCTTTTGTTCCGCAACTAAAGCTTGTTTCGCAGCATCATCAGGCTGAGTTGTTGGAGGCGGTGCTGCAGCTGGAATGTTAGGCGCATCTTCAACAGGATCAGCCGTTTGTTGAATTACAGGTTTGACATTGCTATGAGCAGTTTCGGTTGACTCGGATTCAACCAAAGATTTTGGTTGTAAGTCTTCAGGTTTAATCAATACGGTTTTTAAAGCTTTAGGTGGCTCATAAGGTTGAGCTAAACCAAGAAACAATAAACCTGAAATAGCAACCACATGCACAGCCACAGTAAATCCGAGTGCAATTTTTTTTTCTTTAGAAAATGGTAGTTTCAAATCTTTCATGGCTTACTTTACAGGTTCGGTCAGTAATCCAACTTGCGTTAAACCTGCATCTTGAAGGTTTGACATCAAGGCAATTACATCACCATAAGGACGAGTTCTATCACCATTAATCACAATATTTAATTGCTGATTATCTGCTTCAGCTTGTGCGCTGACGAGTAGATCTTTCAATTCATCTAAAGTCACAGCCTGTTTAATCTTTTTATATTCGAGATAATAACTGCCATCAGCTTTTAAACTGACCATTGCAGGCGCTGCTTCGGAAACAATCGGACTGCTGTTCGCTTCAGGTAAATCTACTTTTATACCACTGGTAATCATTGGTGCAGTGACCATGAAAATGACCAACAACACCAACATAACGTCGATGTACGGGACGACATTCATATCACTTTTGAGTGGTTTTTTTATGCGTTCAAAACGCCCAGAACGTTGAATTGCCATTAGTCATTTTCCTGTGTTGTTCCCACAGACTGACGTTGTAATAGCGCCACCATTTCTTCTGAAAATAAAGCACGATCTGAATATACTTCTTCACCTTTAGAGGTGTAATGGTTAAAGGCAAGAACCGCAGGAATTGCGGCAAATAAACCAATTGCTGTTGCAATCAGCGCTTCTGCAATACCTGGTGCAACAGTTGCTAAAGTGACTTGTTCAACTTGAGCCAAACCAATGAACGCATTCATGATGCCCCAAACAGTACCGAACAAACCGATATAGGGCGCCACTGAACCGATACTGGCAAGCGCACCTAAACCTTGTTCCATACGGCTTTGATCACGACTCAAACCGACCCGTAAAATACGTTCTGTTCCGTCAATCGTATGTGATGTTTCAGCTTTTGATTTTTTCAGCTTTAAAAACTCACCAAAGCCATGATAGAAAATATCTTCAAGTCCTTCTCGTTTAGAGTTCACTTGCGCATTGTTATACAGGGTGTTCAGCTCTGCACCTGACCAAAAGATTTTTTGGAAATGCGCATCGCCTTGTTGTGCCTTTTTATAAGTCATATGTAACTTGGCAATCAGATACCAACTCAAAAAGGATGCAAGGACTAAAACCAGCATGACCAATTGAACCACGGGACTTGCTTGTAAAATTAGATCTGAAATATGTAGAGATGATTCTATTTGTGTTGCCATAGTTACATGTGCCAGTAGTATTTTTATTCGTGAGCCAACTGTTCTTGGATCAGTTCACGGATTTCGTTGGGAATTCGAACCGGTCTCATGGCTAAACTAATGCAAGCCAATTCAACCTCGCCAGAAGCTAGCATGATTTCACCACGATAAATATTTTGTTGCAATACAAAAGACGTTGCTTTACACGAAACTACACTCGCTGTAACAGTAATTAAGTCATCCATCAGGATAGGGCGAGAATATTTCAAATTAATTTTATGCACCACAAAATGATAATCTTTTTGATGCCAATAATGCGAAACACCTGAAGCACGAAGCCATTCTGTACGCGCACGTTCCATAAAGCGAATATGATTGGCGTGATAAACAATACCACCTGCGTCGGTATCTTCTATATAAACACGAATTTGAAATTCAAATTTATTCGCCATGAGTACTTTCCGTTATATTGGTCAATGTATGCGCTTTGGCACTGTAAATGCTATCAAAGCATTTAGCCTTAGCGAGTAAACTGCGCGATAGTTTATCAGAATGTGATTTCAGTCCTATGGCTGAACAGATCAAATCAAATAAACTGCTGTTGGCGAAAAATATCTTTATACATGAATGATATGTCTAATTATTAATCACTTATTGCTATGAATTTAAACAAAATTTATAAGTCAATTGAGCCGGAATAGGTATGATTTAAAGCGTATCGCAATCCTTTAGATTCAACTTATATTCAACAGATGTCTGGCTTACATTAAGATCAGATACAGTCCTTAAGAGGGAAATAAATCGAATATCTTTAGAAACTCTTTCTAAACTTCACAAGTTCATTATGTTTATTAACTGATTATAAAGCATTGAACTGGAGCAGAATGCAAATGAATAATAATTACTTTATTGATGCAAAATAAGGGTTTAAAATAAGGGTTTAAAAAAAGGCCATTGTATAAATGACCTTAATTTATGCTGCTGATTTTTAGCGAATCTTAAGTGGTTTTTTTCTTGTTCCAATCAGCCTGAACTTGTTCAGCGACTTTTGGATAATCCATAATGAAACGAACGTGACTTTCTACGCCAGTTTTTAAGGTTGCATCATCAACAATAAAGCCGGGGTTGTGGTTTGGCGCAGCGCTAGCCATGTCTTGATTTGCCGGAGTAGCACCTACAAATACGAACAGAGATGGCATAATTTCACCATAGTAAGCAAAGTCTTCACTTGCACTCGCATTGTTGTCGAGTAATTGAAGCTTATCTTCACCATTCACTTTTGCCAGTGTCGGTTGCATGAGTTGAGTAATAACTTTGCCATTTGACGTCACAGGTGCATAAGATGAAATGTCTACTTTCGCAGTTACATCATTAGCCAGTGCGTTGTGCTCAATCATTTTTGGTAAATCTTTAAGAATATTTTGGCGAATGATTTCACTGTTTGAACGAATGGTTCCGACCATATTCACTTTCTCAGGAATTACATTTCCAGCTGTACCGCCTTGAATACTACCGATACTGACGACACCCATGCCTTGAGTTAAATCTGCACGACGACTGACCAAGCTTTGAATATTGCTCACGATTTGAGAAGCAGCATAAATCGGATCACGTCCTAACCAAGGCATAGAACCGTGCGCTTGTTTACCCGTCACTTCAATATTCAATAAATCAGCGCTGTTTAAAATCGCACCATCTTTATACAAGATATTGCCGCTTGGCATACCTGCCATAACATGCATACCAAAAATTACTTCAGGTTTAACTGTTTTGAAAGCACCATCAGAAATCATTTTACGTGCGCCAACTAAGTGGCCATCTTTAAAGTTATCAACATCCGCACCGCCTTCTTCAGCAGGTTGGAATACAAAAACAACAGTACCTTCAATCTTATCTTTGTTGGCCGCTAACGTTTTTGCTGCGCCAAGTAACATCGCTGTATGAGCATCATGTCCGCAAGCATGCATCACTGGCGTTTCTTTACCTTGGTAAATTCCTTTGGCTTTACTGGCAAAAGCGAGTCCTGATTTTTCTTCCATAGGAAGGGCATCCATGTCAGCACGTAAAGCCATGACAGGACCTGGTTTACCGCCTTTCAAGATACCGATCACACCTGTTTTGGCATAACCTTTTTTAACTTCAATACCATAAGACTTAAGTTCTTTTTGAACTAATTCTGAGGTTTTGAACTCCATATTACCCAATTCAGGATGTTGATGAATATGTTGGCGAAGCTTAATGGTATGTGCTTCAACTTTGTTCACAGAGTCATCAACCCAGTCTGCCAGACTGAATTGGCTACAAAGAAGTACAGGGAGACATAGTGAGATTCGCTTTAACTTATTCATACTTTTGGAGAATCCTATAAAATGATAAATAAAGGAGAGATAGTTTTATAATCACATGAAAATTATGTGTTTAGCAAAACCTTTAGAGTGTTTTCAATATACCTTAAAGGTATGGGGTGGGGAGTTTATTGTTTAATAAGCACTTTTTAGTTTTTTAAAATTGTAATTTATTGTATTGAAAATATTCAAATTAAGAATAAAGTTCTTATATAAATCAATTTGTAATCATTAAAAATTGCAATAGAGATTTCCTCACTGTAGAAGAGGTGAGGAGGAGCTTTCTGTTTGTTCTCACTTTTATTTCATATTATTTAATAAAAAGATCTAATTATTTTTATCTAAAAATATCGGAAGTAAGAGTACGTATAATTTAAAATGCTTCTTATCAATCATTAAAGTCAAGTTTGAACTGTTCTGTAGCAAAAAATTCTAGTTGATGGGCTAAATATTGCGCCACAAAAAACTTTTGTTCAGTTTCTTGTATTTTCTTTTGCTTTGGCAATAACTTTTGAAGTTTTTCGAAAATAAAACCGAGCGCTAAAATTCCAATTCCAAGAATGATAAATCGTATAATTTCTGGGAAACTCTCGTTAAAATTAAAGAAAAGATAAAAGGTAATAATTGATATGAATAATGCAACAAATAAATGGCTTAGGTCGATTGAGGGTTGAGTTGTATTTTCTTGGTAAAGAAAAGTCACTTCGGCATCATAATAAATACTAATCCAGATGACAGCTGAGCTTAAATTAAAACATATACTATCAATACTATATTCAGAAGGATGATTGATAATCTGTTCCAGATTATCTTCGTTAAGTTCCATTTGTAGATTGGTTTTTAAATTTCTAAATGTAATCTTAAGCAATAAGTTAAAATATTGACTCATCAATGTCTGTAATGTGGATTGCTCTAAATCGTTAAATTGATCCAGTGGAATATTGCGAGGAATTAATGAAATTAAATTGTTTCCTGATAGTTCCGCGATGTAATTTGATTTAATCTTTTTTAGTATTTGTTCTTCATTCATGTGTTATTGATTACTAATGATAAGTTAAGTATATTATTTTGAATTTAGATTGAAATCAATCAAGAAGACTAAGTCTCCTTGATTTAATCACTTCTCTTTCGGCTCAGGTGGTGTCATCCCAAACTGTAAATACGCCATATTGGTGGCAATACGACCACGTGCGGTACGCATTACATAACCCTGTTGTATTAAATAAGGTTCAATTACATCTTCAAGTGTGCCTGAGTCTTCAGCCATTGCTGCTGCCAAAGCTTCAACGCCACCCGGTCCACCATCAAAACGCTCAAGTAGCATCGATAGATATCGACGGTCTAAAGTATCTAAACCATCTTTATCGACATTCAACATATCTAAAGCGCGTTGTGCCATATCTTGATTAACTTCACCTGTGCCTTTGACTTGGGCATAGTCACGAACACGACGCAATAAACGGTTAGCAATACGCGGCGTACCACGTGCACGACGTGCGATTTCCTTTGCGCCATCTTCCGTCATGGGAACATCCATGAGATTGGCTGAACGTTTCACAATGTGCGTTAAGTCTTCGACTGAATAAAACTCAAGGCGTTGCACAATACCAAAACGGTCACGTAAAGGAGAGGTAAGTAGACCCGCACGTGTAGTCGCAGCCACTAGTGTGAATGGTGGTAAGTCTAATTTAATAGAACGTGCACCGGGCCCTTCACCAATCATGATATCAAGTTGATAGTCTTCCATCGCTGGATAGAGAATTTCTTCAATCACTGGGGAAAGACGGTGGATTTCGTCAATAAATAAAACATCACCTTCTTCAAGATTGGTCAGCATGGCTGCCAAGTCACCCGCACGTTCCAGCACGGGACCAGAAGTTGATTTTAAATTACCACCCATTTCACGTGCAATAATATTGGCCAGTGTAGTTTTACCCAAACCCGGAGGGCCAAAAATCAAGGTGTGATCTAATGCTTCACCGCGCCCACGGGCAGCTCCGATAAAAATTTCCATTTGCTCACGAACCACAGGTTGACCAATATAGTCTTCCAAAGAAGTTGGGCGAATGGCACGATCAAAATGATCTTCAGGTTTTTCAGAACCACTGATTAAACGGTCTTGCATAGTTGGTTTTATCTATCTTTATTTGTTCATGGATTTAAGCGCAGCACGAATAATATCTGATGCTTCAGTGAAATCACCTTTGGCTGCATTGACTAACTTCTGCGCTTCTAAAGGCTTATAACCTAAAGACTGTAAAGCTGCTTCAGCTTCAGCAACCGCAGAATTTCCTGTAAATTGAATTTGAGCTGCGGTTGTTCCAGTGCTTGTACTGCTCATGGCAAAAGTTTTAAAACGATCACGCAATTCAATCATTAAACGTTCTGCTGTTTTAGTACCCACACCCGGAACTTTGACCAATGTCTTCACATCATTATGTTCAACAGTATGAATCAACATCTCTACACTCAATGTTGACAGAATACCGAGGGCCATTTTAGGACCTACGCCATTCACTTTTAACAGCGTTCTAAAAATGATTTTGTCTTGTGTATTTAAAAAACCATACAGTAACTGCGCATCTTCACGCACAGTCAAATGCGTCCACAAAGTCACTTTTTGCCCTGTTTGTAATTGGCAAAATGTTGTTAAAGGCGTATCAACTTCATAGCCAACGCCATTCACATTGAGTAAGACAGTAGGTGCTTCTAAAGCAAGCACTTCACCTATTAGGCATCCGATCATTATTGGTGTTCACTTCATTGTTAATGGTTGAATAGTAGAGGTCATTGTCGAGAAAGGCAAAATAACAGGATCATCTTGAATTATTTATAAACGATTAATCGATTTTATTACAAATAATACCGTGATCAGGCTTTTTAACAGGGCTTATATAGTCTTATAAAAACCCAACTTTATTACCCTTCAGTTCTTGTGCCAAATTATAAGCTTGATGGTCTGAAAATTTTGAAATGATATCGAGTACTTGCATGATATTTTCATAATGATCATCACTAAAATGTGCACCAAAACCTGTAAGAATTGAAAATAACCGTCCGTCTTTAAAACTATGAACTTTGTCAGGCGTTGTGAGAGGAATAAAGGCATCAAGTATGTGTTGTAAGCTCTGATGCGCAATAATTTCTAAACCTGATTTTTGTGGATGTTCAAAAATTTTATCACGAGCTAAATTTTTAGCTTGGTTAATGCCCGCCTCGATATCAGGCGAACAATATTGCAATAAACTGCCTTTAAGCTGACCTGATAATATTTCAAAATGATGCTTTGCAAAAGCAGTGGTCACTTCATCAACCAAACGTTTCATAACGCGACCGCGAAGTGCTGCAATTTTTTGTTGCCAAGTGGTATGAGGCATAGCCAACTCAGAAGGTCGCCCATAATCACCAATAAGATCTAAAAATATCGGCTCAACTTGCTCATATGTGAGCATGTTTAAAATAATGCCATCTTCCAAATCAATGAGGGCATAGCAAATATCATCTGCGGCTTCTAATAGATAGGTCAGTGGATGACGGCAGAAATGATAATCTCCGAGTTGAATCAGACCAAGCTGATCACCAATTTGCTTTAAGATTTCTTTTTCTGATTGATAACAGCCGAACTTAGCACGTTTACTGGCTGGAGTATTGCCTTGCGAAGCAATGGTTTTTGAAAGCCAAGGGTACTTTAAGTAAGCCCCTAACGTTGCGTAAGTTAAGCGCATACCGCCATCGTTGGGGTGATAGTCAATTTTGGTTAACAACCTTAAACCTTGTGCATTGCCCTCAAACTGACGCACATCCGCTTGTTGCTCAGGGCTCAGTGCGGCAAGAAAGTCTCCGTGAGATACATCATCAAACCATTCTCGAATGGCATATTCACCCGCGTGTCCAAAAGGTGGGTTACCAATGTCATGTGCCAAACATGCGGCTTGAATAATCGCCCCGACATCGGCAGGAGAAATCCAAACGGGGAGTTCATCTTTGATTTTTTCAGCAGCCAACATGCCTAAAGAACGCCCAATACAAGACACTTCGAGCGAATGAGTCAAACGTGTATGAATGCCATCATGTTGCGTTAAAGGGTGAACTTGAGTTTTACGATTAAGCTGTCGAAAGCTTTGTGAGAAAATAATACGGTCATAATCTTTATGAAATGGGCTGCGTGCTTGTTCTGAGCTTTGTTTTTTACTGCCAATCCGAATGGTAGAAAGTAGTTCGAGCCAACGCATTTGAGTCATTTATGCTTATTCAGTGATTATTTAGATGCATCATGCCAAAAAATAGAATTTTGCACTAGAGGAGAACGACATAATTTGTCTTCGTGATAGATTCACCACTTAAAGTACGCAGATTGGTAAATGAAATTACTCAGGCTCACACATTAAAGTACCTCATCATTAAAAACAAAGACTGGTGTTTCTAAAGACAAAGATTAGTGTTTTTAAAATAACGGCTTTCATTGCAAAAATTCTATTGAAATTTATCCAATTAGACCTCATGTTAAAGCTATAAATATGAATTAAAGAGAAATGTGCATTATGTTATTTCATTTGCCAAAATTGCCTGCAGAGATTCGCGTTAGTCATCTCAATGCCCGTATTAATGATCAAAGAAAAAAGATTGCACAAAGCACAGCGAGTAAATTTGAGTTACTACAACTTTCACAGCAATTTTCTAAAGAAGCACGTGCGCGTAAAAAGAATAATCAAAAAATTTATGTGTTGGATTTTAAAGGTGATATGGCAGCCTCGGCAGTTGAGAACCTACGAGAAGAAATTACTTTAATTCTGTCTACGGCCAAGGCGGGTCGTGATCGTGTTGTGGTACGTCTCGAAAGTCCAGGCGGCATGGTTCATGGCTATGGTCTTGCAGCTGCACAATTGGTCCGTTTGCGTGATGCAGGTTTTCACCTAACCATCTGTGTAGACAAAGTTGCTGCGAGTGGCGGTTATATGATGGCGTGTATTGGTAATGAAATTATCTCTGCGCCGTTTGCTGTTTTAGGTTCAATTGGTGTCGTTGCACAAGTACCGAATTTTAATCGTTTATTAAAACAACATAATGTGGATTTTGAGCTGTACACAGCAGGTCAATATAAACGTACCGTGACCATGTTCGGTGAAAACACTGAAGAAGGTAAAGCTAAATTTGAAGAAGAGCTACAACAAACACATGTATTGTTTAAGCATTTTGTAGAAAAATATCGTCCGCAATTAAATGTGGAAAAAGTAGCGACGGGTGAACATTGGTACGGTCAAGATTCTTTAGATTTGAATCTGGTAGACAAGCTACAAACTTCAGATGAATATTTATTGAATTTATTGACACTGCATGATGTTTATTTGATTCAAACCCGTCGTAAACCAACCTTGGGCGAAAAGCTTGGTTTGCAAGCGGCACAAATGGCAGAGAGTTTGATTCCAGTGGTGATGAATAAAATGCTGGAAAGCTTGTCTAAGGCCAACGCTAATTTAGTCCAAGTGCGTGATCCAAAGCTTTAAATAAAAATTCTATCGCATAAATAAAACTATCTCATAAATAAAAAAGCCAATCACATGATTGGCTTTTTTACGTTTGTTTATTGATTTGATAATAGATCTCTTTCATCAGTCGAAAAATGATCATTGAATGGCCATAAATTGATAGGTAAAAATCCCTTCTCCCTTTGGGAGAAGGTTAGGATGAGGGAATACTTATGATGAGTGTATTGTATGAATAATGACTTTTGAAAGAAGTCTAATGTATTAAGAACCAATGACTTATTGAGTTTATTTTACGTGTAGTTTTTGCTTGTGGTTTTTACGAAGCATAATGATGCCCGCTAGGATAGATCCAAGAGTTGCGATCCACATATCTTTGTGTGCATCCCAAATATCCCCTTGTTGTCCATTATAGTTTTCAGCAGCTTCAGGGGAGAGGCCAATCGCAATGAACCATTCAATCCATTCGTATACCAAACTGCTGGCCATCACGAACTGTACCACCAAAATCAATAAAACCTTGGTCGATAATTGTGGAAGCCAAACTTGAAACAGTCTGAGAAAGAAAGGGTAGAGTAATAATCCATAGGCAAAATGAACCAAACGATCGTACATATTACGCGTCCAACCCATAGATTGATTCAAATCGAAATTAAAAAGTTGTATCAGCCATTCATTATAAGGCACATAAGAATAAAGATAGTGGGCACCTAAAATGTGAATCATTAAAAAGCCAATATAAAGTGCAAAACTCCAAAAGCTGAGTCCTATTTTTTTCAAACAATAAAGCAGAAAGATCAACATCAGGGCAGTCCCGATTTGATGCAAGCCATAAGAGACCCATTCAAGCGGTTGAATGCTGGCGAAAATTAATGCAATCAGGAATAAAGCCAGAATAAAAAAGTGCTTATGGCTCAATGAAGTGTAAATCATAGCGTTATTGTCATTTTTGAATTTTAGGCATTATAGCTGAGAACTTATCCATAAAATCAAAGTCTAATTATAATGATCTCAGTCTACTTTTATTTTTGAACATTTAAATGAATTGTGATGTCTTGTCCATGTTGATCTTAATTCTTATCTCATTTGAGGATTTAGGAAGGACTGTCTGGGCTTTACGTATCTTAATCCGCTAAAATGTCGGTTTAAAATTTCTGGGATATTGGCTATGGCGATCATTGAAGCATTTATTGCGGTGCAAAATTGTTATTTCGACTATGATTTTGAAGAATTAAATCAATTGAGTGATGATTTTCCAGAAGAGCTTTCTGTTTCCCTGCGTGGAATGCATTACAGACATGAGATCCAATATCCAGACGCAACCTATTTTATTTATTTTAGTGAAGTTCTGACAGGTGATGAATTTGAAAAAATGAAAGCGGATTGGATGCGCTATTGCCCACGCTCAGAATGAAATGAGAGATGAGAAATGAGAGATGAGAAATCATTTTTTTAATCCAATAAAAAAGCGAAGTCTAAACTTCGCTTTTTTATTTATTCATTTTATTTATTCAAATTTGAATCAGATTAGATTTTAGCAATCAGTTCTGAAATTTGTTTCGCTTGTTCTGCGGCATTACCCGTATAGCTTGCTGGTGTCATTGTCGCAAGACGTGCACGATCGGCAGCAGGAACAGCTTCCAACTCATTACCATTTACAAAGTCAACCATCATGTCACGTGTCATCGCTTGACCACGAGTAAGGGCTTTTAGTTTTTCGTAAGGTTTTTCAACGTTATAACGACGCATAACAGTTTGGATTGGTTCAGCTAAAACTTCTTGAGCATTGTCCAAATCTTCAAGAATACGTTGAGCATTCAATTCAAGTTTACCAATACCTTTAGAACAAGCTTCAAATGCGATTAAGCTTTGCGCGAAACCTACACCCATATTACGCAGTACGGTTGAATCCGTTAAGTCACGCTGCCAGCGAGATACAGGAAGTTTTTCACCTAAATGACCCAATACAGCATTGGCTAAACCGAGGTTACCTTCAGAGTTCTCGAAGTCAATTGGGTTAACTTTATGTGGCATCGTTGAAGAACCCACTTCACCATCTTTTAAACGTTGTTTGAAGAAACCTAAAGAGATATAGCCCCAAACATCACGGTTAAAGTCGATCAAAATGGTGTTGAAACGACGTAGCGCATCAAAAAGTTCCGCCATGTAGTCATGAGGTTCAATTTGTGTGGTGTACGGGTTAAAGTCTAGACCTAAAGACTCTACAAATGCTTGTGAATGTGCAGGCCAGTTGATTTCTGGATAAGCTGAATAGTGCGCATTGTAGTTACCTACAGCACCATTGATTTTACCGAGCAATTCTACGTTTTGGAATTGTTTGATTTGACGTGCCAAACGATAAGCTACGTTTGCCATTTCTTTACCCAAAGTCGTTGGGCTCGCTGTTTGACCATGTGTACGAGACAGCATAGGTTGGTCAGCGTGTTTTACCGATAAATCAACAATTGCATCGATGATTTGTTGCATTGCAACAACTAAAACTTCACGGCCGCTTTTTAACATTAAAGCATGAGATAAGTTATTGATGTCTTCAGAGGTACATGCAAAGTGAATGAATTCGCCTGCATCTTTTAATGCATCAATATGTGCAATTTTTTCTTTTAAGAAATACTCAACCGCTTTTACATCGTGATTGGTTGTACGTTCAATTTCTTTGATTCGATTTGCATCATCTTCAGTGAAATCAGAAACAATCGCATCAAGTGCTGTATTAGTTTCTGTAGAGAAAGCAGGAACTTCAGTGATTTCTGGGCGGTTAGCAAGCGCTTGTAACCAACGCACTTCAACAGTCACTCGAGCATGGATTAAACCAAACTCTGAAAGGAAGGGACGGAGAGCATCACATTTACTTGCGTAGCGTCCATCAAGTGGAGAAAGTGCGGTTAAAGCGTTCATAGCGATTCCTTAGACATTGGAATTAAACGTACAACAAACCCGGAAAATTTCAAGTTAAACCACCTGAAATTGTAAACGAGCGAGATCTTGAATATCTTTGAGTAGCTTGCGTTTGGTGAAGATCATGGACCATGAACTTCCACCAGACTGACGCCATAAATGCGCCATTTGTAAGCCAGTAAATAGAGATGCACGAATGCGATTCGTGTGAGAACTGTCTTTAAATGCTTCTGCGCTACCTTTGACCATGATCCGTGGATTAATGGATCCAGCTGTTTCAACATAGGTTTGAGCGAGGTTGGCAATGATACTCGGGTGTAAATAGTTATGATCAAAAAAAGAAAGTTGCTTTAGAATTTTTTGTTGTGATTTTTCAATAATTTCTACGAATTTTGGATTGCTATAGACTTTCTTTTCTAAATGCAGCAGGGCCATGGCATAAGACATAGGCAATTTAGCATTGGAAAATTTTGGAATTCTAGATTTTGGAGAAGTATTAAACGGTTGGGTAATGCTATTTTCTAAAGTTTTGAGTCCGAGTGAAATATCGGCGAGTTGTGTAAAGAAATCTAAGGTTTGACAATTTTGATTGGATTGAGGGCGAATATTTAAACTCGCCTTAATCAATTGTTCTAGATAGAAGTTACCGTTTTCACCAATACTCTGTCGTCCTGAGAGCGCTGTCATATGGGTCAGCTGTGTCGATTGAAAAACAGCAGCTAACGCCAAAGCTTTATTTTGACGGTTATTCAGAGTTTGAGGCTGTTGAAAAGGTAACTCTGTCATGCCAGTAATTCCTCAAATAAAATCAGGTTTTGGCGCATTGGTATGATGAATCACACCGCCGCCTAAACAAACTTCATCTACGTAGAAAACTACGCTTTGCCCTGGAGTCACCGCACGTTGCGGTTCATCAAATTCTACACGAACACCATTTGGCATTGTCGAATCTTTGAAAATTACGCAGGTTTGATCAGGTTGACGATAACGGGTTTTTGCAGTGCAACGGAAACCAGTATCAGGAATCGCTTGTTCACCTGCGACCCAATCAATCGCTTCTGACCATAAAGTGGTACTTTGCATCAATGGGTGTTCGTGGCCTTGACCAATCACCAAGCGATTGTTTTCAATGTCTTTATGTAGCACAAACCAAGCGCCTTCAGCAGCGCCTTTTAAGCCGCCCATACCAATGCCGCCACGCTGACCGAGCGTATAGTACATTAAGCCGTGATGTTCACCAACCTCTTTACCATCATCAAGTACAATTTTTCCAGCTTGAGCCGGTAAGTATTGTTTTAAAAAATCATTAAAACGACGTTCACCGATAAAACAGATACCCGTTGAATCTTTTTTCTTTGCTGTTGCCAGTCCTAGTTCTTCGGCAATCCGACGAACTTCTGGCTTTTCAATTTCACCGACGGGGAACAGTGTTTTATTGATTTCACGACCATGTACTGCATGTAAAAAATAGGTTTGATCTTTGTTTTGGTCAACGCCACGAAGTAGAGGAGCATATTCCTCACCACGTGAATTGGTTTCAGTTACACCACGACGGCAGTAATGACCAGTCGCAATAAAGTCTGCACCTAAGTTTACCGCATGATCAAGGAAAGCACGGAATTTGATTTCTTTATTGCACAAAATATCTGGGTTGGGTGTACGACCAGCGGCATATTCTGCAAGAAAATGTTCAAACACACGATCCCAATACTCCATAGCAAAGTTGGCGGTGTGGAGTTTGATGCCGATTTTGTCGCAGACGGCTTGTGCATCGGCAAGATCATCCATCGCCGTACAGTATTCTGTACCGTCATCTTCTTCCCAGTTTTTCATGAAAAGACCTTCAACTTGATAACCTTGTTGAAGTAAAAGTGCCGCAGAAACAGAGGAGTCTACACCACCCGACATACCGACGATGACACGTTGTTGCATAGGACTAAGCATCCAAATTTGAAATAAAGGGAGAGTTTTGGTGCTCATAAACGAGCGATAAAGGAAATTTTTGACCTGATAGAGCATCTTTCACAGCTTTAGTCACTAGTGGACTCCGCGCGCGTGCTGATAATTCAAGTTCATCCAAGGTCATCCACACTGCACCGATTATATCTGTATCGAGCTTTGCATCTTGATGATGTTGAATGTCTTTAGCTAAAAAACAGAAGCGATAATAGGTACGATCTGGAAACATGGGGGGTGTATAACTATAGATACCGAGCAGAGCTTGAATCTCAACCTCGTAGCCCGTTTCCTCCATGGTCTCGCGGACAGCGGCTTGTATTAGACTTTCATTGGCTTCAACATGACCCGCAGGTTGGTTGAATACAGTGTGCGTTACACCTTCTGTATGTTCTTCTACAAACAGGAATTTTCCGTCTTTTTCAACCACAGTTGCGACGGTTACATGTGCAGTCCAAGCTGTCATAGAAAAGCACCAAGGGGGAGAAAAACATATTCTACAAAATTTAGCACGTGGTGGCTATGGTGAAGTATGGAATCTTCAAAACGATTTAGATGAGGTGTTCACTGGACTACATTCATCAGTCATTATTCACACAGCACACTCATGATAAGTCTTCCCTCATCCTAAACTTCTTCTATAAGGAGTTTTATCTATCAATTTATTGTCACTTAATGATCATTTTTTGAATTTTATAAACGCATATCTCTTACGATTCAGACTTCTATTTGAAAGTCTCATCAACGATTAAGATCCTTAAAAAAAAGTACAATATTGGTTTAGATATTCAGTGAATTTTTAATCAGATAAAACTTAAAGTAAACAAAGCTCAATCATTAAAGTGTGTTGGAATGTGCTGTTCGAAAAATAATGAGAAAGTGAAATTTAATCTTTAAAAACAAATTGATTCTTCGCTATGCCTAACATGATGCTTTTCTATTAAAACTAGAATCCATAAGGAGCAATGCTCCCATTCATATTTACTCTTCATCTCGATCACAACATTTGGGCTTTTATCGATACTCTTTAGATTCGAGTAGATCAATCATCTCTGGATGATATAAATTAAGAATCAAGCTGCTTCTAAGCTGATGGAAAGCGCTTATACATTCACTAAGCTGTGGATGCCAATTGAAATCCGATCAAATTTATTATTGATAATGGCTTAATATATTATGTGAAAATTTCATATGATTTTATTGACTGTTTGGATTTTAAAGAAATAGAAAGAATGAGTGAAGATAAAGTTTATGGCTCAGAAATATATTGGACAGAAAATTGATGAAATATAGAAAATGATCAAAATTAAGTGAATATTCCAAAAAAATAAATTCCAAAATTGTTTATCTGTATGCAAATAATTAGTCATACAAAATAATTACTTATTGATTTTTTATGTAATATTTAAATAATTTAGAGCGATTCTAATTCGTGAGCTCAAGCAAAAGCGAAAATATAAAAACTCACTCTTTTTTAGCTTGCATATTTATTTAAATGCTTTGAAAAACACAAATAGACTTGAATGATTTTATGCATTTTTTGCATAGCAGAATTAAATTTTGCATTATCGTTTTCCTTAAAAAAAAGTGACACTTGCCACAGTTAAATGTGGAGTCAAGGATTTTGCATCTAATTTCTTAGAATAGAAAGAACATAAGTTGATCAACATGGAACGTCATCAATGATTTGCTAATCAAGTCATAAATTTGATGCAAAGAAGATTAAAGAAGGAACGATTGAATGAATCAGAAGAAATTGCTCAAATATATCCTGATCGCAATGATCTCAGGAATACTCATTGGTTGGGCTTTACATAATACGTTAACGACGACGCAAATAACTGAAATCGCAGCATACTTCAAGATTGTTACAGATGTGTTTTTAAGACTCATTAAAATGATTATTGCACCTTTAGTTTTTGCAACAATCGTTTCAGGTCTAATCTCCATGGGTAAATCATCTTCATTAGGATCGATTACTTTAAAAGCGATGGGATGGTTCATTGGGGCATCATTTGTATCACTTTTTCTTGGAATGGGTTTAGCCAATTTATTTCAACCAGGATCTGGTATGAACCTGAGTATTCCAAAAGAAGTCGTTGATGTAGGTGTGAGTGCAACAAGTCTAAGCTTAGAAACATTTATTACGCATATTTTTCCGCGTAGTTTTGCTGAAGCGATGGCAAATAATGAAATATTACAAATTCTAGTTTTTTCAATTTTCTTTGGTTCAGCATTGGCTTACGTCCAGAATCGTAGTGAAGCTACAGTGATCGGTCGAATTATTGATGAGCTTTGTAAAGTCATGTTTCGGATCACAGATTATGTGATGGCTCTTGCTCCTATTGCAGTTTTTGCAGCAATAGCATCAGCTATTACTGTTCAAGGACCAAAGTTGATTCTTGATTACAGTATCTTTATTGGACAGTTCTATATTGGCTTGCTCGTACTTTGGACAATCTTAATTAGTATCGGCTATATCTTCTTGAAAAAAGATGTTTTTAGATTAATGCGTGAAGTGCGAGAACCAACAATGTTGGCATTTGCAACAGCAAGCAGTGAATCGGCTTATCCAAAAACCATGGAAGCGTTAGATAAGTTTGGTGTACCAAAACGTATTACAAGCTTTGTTCTACCTTTGGGCTATTCTTTTAATCTGGACGGTTCGATGATGTATATGGCTTTTGCGGTCTTATTTATCGCCCAAGCTTACAATATTGATTTAAGTTTTGCTCAGCAAGCGTTGATCTTATTCACATTGATGATTACCAGTAAAGGAATTGCTGGCGTTTCTCGCGCATCTATCGTGGTCATTGCTTCAACTCTAGCCATGTTTAAACTTCCTGAAGCGGGTATTTTATTACTACTAGCTGTAGATCAATTCTTAGATATGGGACGAACTGCGACCAACGTTATTGGAAACAGTATTGCTACTGCAGTGATTGCTCGTACTGAAGGGGATAAGCATGATCTTCCAGAAGAAGAAGGCGTTGCAGTAGAAAATCTTGTCCCTGTAAATCGCTATGCTGATCATAGTTAAATTAAAAAAAATAATATTTAACTTCTCAACTCATCAGCTATTTAATTGATTATATTAAAAAGGTGGTTTTTAAAACAATGAATATATCTATGATATGTCATACGTTTTAAAATCACCTTTGTATTTTGGGGCATTAAGACTTTAAAAATAGGATTGATTTATTAAAATAAGTATTCTTGAATTAAAAAGGCCTAAACAATTAGGCCTACTTATTATATTTAAAAATTTTATTGAATATTTTTTAAGAAAAAATATCATTTTTCTTCATATTTAATTCTGATTTTTAACTGGATTGTTTGTTAGTGTGTTCCAAATATAATTAATTTTATTGGTAAAAACTATTTTACGCCTGATAATGTAGATGTCTTGAAAAATATTATACTGATTGCATTCAATAACTTTTAATTTATTTTCAATGATTTCTTTTTCGACTAATATTTTCGGTAGCCATGCGATACCTAAGCCTTGTAAAACTAATTCTTTTAAATCACTAGCATTGTCAGTTTCGTATAAAATTCGGTAGTTTAAATTATTTTCAATTTCTTCATCTACACATTTTCTTAAATATGCTTGTTTACTATAAGCTAATAATGGAAACGTCTGCTCAATTGAATATTTAGGTGTACCATTATCATTTAAAGCCGTTATCGGTAATATTTCCATTTCAAAAATTTTCTGGAACATAAAAAGTGATGAATCCAGTTCTTTCAAAGTTTTTTGATCACAATAACCAATTAAAAAATCACATGAACCTTCCTTAAGTAAGCGCATACCTTGTTTGAGATTAGCGGCAATAATTTCTAATTTCAAATCTTCCATGTTGTTTGATAGTTCATGAATGAAGCGAGGAAAAAATTGGGTAATTAAGGAGTGTGACACTGCAAATTTTACTGTTAATTCATTGTTTTTAATATTTTTTTCTAAGTAGTTAAGTGTTGTATCTAGCTGGTTTTTTATATTTCGAGAAGACGCTAATAAGACTTGACCAGCTTCAGTGAAAGCAATATTTTTACTGTATCTTTTTAAAATTTGAAATCCTAAGGCATTTTCAATATTTTGAATTCTGCGTGTAAATGCAGATTGAGTGACGTGTCGAATTTCTGCCGCTTGCGAAATTGATTCCTCTTGCTCAAGTGCAAGTAAATCTTCGATCCATCGAATTTCCAATGTCATCATTAATCCTTAATTAGTGCAGATATAAAATTATAATCTATTATGCAAAAAATGCATACAGTAATATCTTTTTACATTAGTAAAGAAATATTAAGTGCTCTAATATAAAAATATTGGTTATCAGAGAATATTTTAATGAACATTAATGTCAATACTCGTACTGAAAAAGATTTATTGGGTTTTAAAGAAATTCCTGCTCATTGTTATTATGGTATTCAAACATTCAGAGCACTTGATAATTTTAATTTAAGCCAAAATAAGCTCAGTCAATTTCCATATTTTATTAATGCACTTGCAAAAGTTAAGTCAGCATGTGCAAATGCTAATTTCAAACTGAATAAACTTGAAGAAAATAAAAATAACGCAATTCAGTATGCCTGCCAACAGATTTTAGATTATAAATTTCATGATCAGTTTCCAATTGATATGATTCAGGGTGGGGCTGGAACGTCAACCAATATGAATATTAATGAAGTGATTGCGAATATTGGTTTAGATTTTTTAGGATACTCAAAAGGTGATTATCAATATTTACATCCAAATAATGATGTAAATATGTCGCAATCTACAAATGACGTTTATCCTACAGCGATCAAAATTGGTTTAATTTCAGCATTAAATGACTTAAATGCGCCATTTTTAAATTTAATACAAAGTTTTAAAAATAAGTCAGATGAGTTTTCTCATATTTTAAAAATGGGTCGAACTCAGTTACAAGATGCTGTGCCGATGACCTTAGGTCAAGAATTTGGCGCTTTTGCAAACACGCTACAAAGTGATTTGAACAGACTCAATCAAATCATGCCAGATGCTTTAAGTGTAGTGAATTTGGGAGGAACTGCTATTGGAACTGGCATTAATACTGAATTTAATTACCGTGAATATGCCATAGACTCGTTATCCGAAAGCATGCAAAGAAAAATGAGTAGCGCTACTGATTTAATTGAAGCGACTTCAGATATGGGCGATTTCGTTTTATTATCAAGCTTATTAAAACGTACAGCCACTAAACTATCAAAAATTGCCAATGACTTGCGTTTACTTTCGAGTGGCCCACGCACAGGCATCAATGAAATTCACTTAGAACCACGCCAACCAGGTAGTTCAATTATGCCAGGCAAGGTGAATCCAGTTATTCCTGAAGCAATGAATTTAGTTTGTTATCAAATTATTGCAAATGATTTAGCCATCACTTTAGCAGCAGAAGCAGGGCAGTTGCAGTTAAATGCGATGGAACCTTTGATTGCTTTCAAGTTGTATGAATCCATTGACTTACTATCTAAAGCGATGCAAATGTTCCAATACAAATGTATTGAAAACATCCGTGCTAATGCTGAACATTGTCAGGCAAATGTTGATAATTCAATTGGTATTATTACTGCATTGAATCCATATTTGGGTTATGAAACGACGACACGTATTGCAAAACAAGCCAATGAGTCTGGCAGCAGTGTTTTAGCATTGATTAAAGCTGAAAACTTGCTATCAGATCAATTGTTGGATGATCTTCTTTCGATTAACAATATGGTAAAACCTAAACAGTGTGCTTAATACTAAGTTCATATTAAGTTTTTCAATTCGAAAAGGAATCTATGATTAGATTCCTTTTTTTATTTGATATTGTAAAACATAATGATAAATGATCTGCTCTTTATCATTAAAGTAATTCATATTGATGATTGAAATTCATTAGACTGCTTTCATCCGTCATTTTTTACATAATATATTTACATTCAGTCATCCCTCATCATCGCTTTTTTGACAGAGATAAAAGGAATTTTTATATTGATTTATTGCAGCTCAATGAACATTTTTGATTTAGATGATAGATCTATTATTAAAAATAATTTTATTTGATAACTCATATGAATCTGCTTAGTTAGTTCAAAATAGCTTCCAAAAATTCTGCGCAGCTTAAACAAAGATTGATCAAAAAGCGGATAAGCACCATTTTTAGATATGAAATTACAGTAAATTTGTTATATTATAACATTTCATAAATATACTGTATTTTGATGTGACCATGTCCCCAAAACTTATCTTACTTTCTTCATGTAATTTACTGTCACATAGCTTATTTTCAACCGTTGCGTGGGCAAATAACGCTGAGGAAACTTATGCTTTGCCAGCCATAGTAGTGAAAAGTACAGCAGTCACTGAAGATATTGTGACAAGCACTGCGGCGACAAAGTTTAATCATGATGTGATTGATGTGCCATTTAGTCGGAGTTTGCTTTCTGAAGCGATAATCAAACAGCAGGACTTTCAACGTATTGATGATGCACTTAGCCAAGTCAGTGGCGTCTTTAGTCAGACGAATTATGGTGGCGGTTTTTGGGATAATTTCTCCTTTCGAGGATTCAGTTCCGATCAGAATATTGGTCCTCAAATTCTTCGTAATGGTCTAAGTGTTAATCGTGGTTTAAGTGCGTCAAGAGATATGGTCAATATCGAATCAATAGATTTTTTAAAAGGTCCAATGGCAGCACTTTATGGACGAAGTGAAACAGGTGGTCTGCTCAATATCAACAGCAAAAAGCCACAATGGGAATCGGCAAGTGAAATAAACCTACGTGCCAATAGTTTAGAAAAATACCGTGCAAGCTTTGAACATACCGCACCGATGAATGATCAAGTGGCTTATCGTTTTGCTGTTGCGCATGAAGATAATCAAAGTTATCGAGATCATGTAAGTCAGTCACGGTGGTTTTTTTCACCCCAATTAAGTTGGAAGTTATCTGATCGTACTCAATTAGATTTGGATACTGAATTTACCCGTGTAGAGGGTATATTTGATCGAGGCGTGAGTACTTATCAAAAACAGTTTGTGATGGATCCAAAAACTTTTACCGGTGAGCCGGGCGATGGTGATCATCTGCAAACCGATGAATTCTATCAACTTCGTTTGGCTCATACGTTGAATGATGATTGGAAAATGAAGAGTGCGCTCAGTATAAAAGATTCTTTACTCAAAGGTTTTTCGAGTGAGCCACGCCGTATCCAGAGTGATGGAAGGACTTTAGAACGCCAGAGACGTTTTCGTGAAAACAAGAGTGATGATGCATTATTACAAACAGAACTCTTGGGTACGATCCAACAAGATTGGGCAAAGCATGAAATTTTACTGAGTGCTGAAGTTGGACAACTGAAATATCATCAATTGCAATTGCGACGTAATCATAGTGCTGAAATCCCTAATATTATTGATATTTATCAACCTATCTATGGTCAATATTTACCAGCTTTGCCACTGTTTATTAACACAGAAGATCGACAAAAGTATTTTGCCTTGAATGTACAGGATCAAGTGTTTTTTAATGATCAATGGAGTGTGCTTCTTGGCGCGAGATTTGATCATGTTACACAAGATTTTAGAAATAAAATTGCCGATACTGCTCACAAAAAAGACTTACAACAGACCAGTCCACGTTTCGGTGTAAATTACCGTTTGAATGACGCATGGTCTATCTATGCGAACTATGGCCAATCCTTTGCTATCAATAGTGGAATGGATCGAAATAATCAGGTATTTGATCCTGAAAAAGGTCGTAGTTATGAAGTCGGTAGTAAATATCAGATCAATCCACAAAGCTTAATGAGCTTAGCCATCTTTAAAATGGATAAGGAAAATGTGCTGACTACAGATCCATCCGATAGTAACTTTCAAATTACGGCTGGTGAAGTTTCAAGTCAGGGAATAGAACTAGACCTCGAAACGCAACTGAGTGAACAGTTTTCAGTACGCGCGAGTTATAGTTATGTCGATGCGCAAGTTGAAAAAGATCAGATGCTTAAAAAGGGCTCACGTCTAAGTAACATTCCAAAACATAGTGCTTCGATCAGTGGACAGTATGAGTGGGAATTGGCAAATGCAGAAAAAATTGGCCTAGGTGCGACAACCATTTATGTCGGAGAGCGTAGTGGACATAGTTTTGATAATGGCTTTGATCTGCCTGAATACACGCTGATTCATTTAAATGCGTACTATGCGCCGACTGATCAACTACGTTATCAATTTAACTTAAATAACCTGCTCGATAAAACCTATTACACCGCCAGTTATAGTGAGTTATGGATACAGTCGGGCGATCCATTAAATGCGTCTTTATCTTTACAGTGGAAGTTCTAGAACCTTGTTGGTTTGATGATCCTCATGAACAATCTTCGTGATCTATCTTGTTGATAGAGATATGACTTCAGCTATACGATTTTTAAATGAGTTAGTAGCACAGTGATGTCTCTTTAGGTATTCGAAATATTAACTTTACATTTTAAGGCGAGTCCCATATTCATGTCAGTGCCCATGCAACGTCTACAAGCGATTGATGCCCTAAGAGGTTTAGTTATTCTGATTATGATGCTTGATCATGTGCGTGAGACATTTTACATGCATCTACAAGTATCTGATCCAATGATGATTTCAGAAGTTGATGATGCTCTTTTTGGAAGTCGAATACTTACGCATTTATGTGCGCCTATTTTTGTCGTTCTGACAGGTTTATCCGCATATTTATATCAAGCGAAAAATAATAGTACTCAAATGACCCGAACATTTTTACTGAAACGTGGCCTTTTTCTGATTTTTCTTGAATTAATCGTGATTAATTTCGCATGGACCGGAAAATTTCCGCCTGATGTGGTTTATTTGCAAGTCATTTGGGCCATCGGTTTAAGTATGGTGATATTAGCTGGATTGATTGGATTACCTCAGAAAGTATTATGGGTTATCAGTTTAACGATTATCTTTGGGCATAATTTACTTGATCCAATTTCATTTCAAAATGTTCCCATTCTGAATCATTTATGGTTAATTTTACATGATCGTGGTTGGATTCAGTTTGGTGAAGTCGTTCGCTTTAGAACGTCTTATCCGATTCTTCCTTGGATTGGCATTATTACTTTAGGTTATTGCCTTGGAAATATATTATTTAACGCTTCGCGAGAGATTAAAAATAGAAATAAACGTCTTATTAGCTTCGGTGTTTTGAGCATTGCTTTATTTGTCATACTCAGATCGATTAATGTCTATGGTGATCAAGCATGGGTCTTGATGCCGACCTTTACAGAAACAGCCATGAGTTTTATCAACTTAACCAAATATCCGCCTTCACTCTTGTTTATTTTATGGAATGTTGGCGTGGGATTAATTCTGCTTGCTGTGTTGCAGAAGGTTGAACATAAAAGTTGGGTTGGACCGCTGATCATTTTTGGATCAGTGCCGATGTTCTTTTATATTGTGCATTTGTTTGTATTAAAAGCGCTATATCTGATCGCGTTGAATATTTGGGGACAAACGCATGGTGAGTATTTTAGTGTAGATCATGTGGCTACTCTGTGGTTGATTGCAATTATTTTAAGTATTGCGCTTTATCCAATCATGTCAGCTTTTTCAAAATTTAAGCATCAAAATAAACATATCAGCATCCTCAAATATTTTAAAGATGAATGTTTATTTAATGAATTTTGATTATTGGATTGTTTTTTATATATAACAAAAATCATCTAGTGCTCATAATTTGATATATAAAAATGCATTCTTCCTCTGGGGGAAGGCTATGATAATGCGAATATTAATGATGATTTTTTTCTGTAAAATGATTGATAAAAAAAGTTTATTAATATTTGCATGACTTCAATATTGCAAAAAAGAATGAAAGAAAAAATGCAAAAAAGCCCGAAAGGATCGGGCTTTTAATTTATACGAATATTATTGATATTTTAATCTTGGATGATCAATAACCAACAGTAAATCGTTGTTGGATATGGTTGTTGTTTTCAAGCTCATCAGAGAGTGCAATTGCAAAATCTTCAGCTGAAATTTTACTACCATCTTTACTTACGATCAGTTCATCCTTACCTAAGCGGAACTCACCAGTACGTTTACCTGGTCCAAATTCAGCAGCTGGAGAGATGAAAGTCCAATCGATATCATCTACTTGTTTCAATTTATCTAGAAAATGTACAGCAGCTTCAGCTTCAGGTTTATACGCTTCAGGAAAATCATCTGTATCTAATAAGCGAACATTTTGATTAGGAACGTTTAAACTACCAGCGCCACCTACAACGATATAACGTTTAATTTTTGAATCTCTTACTGAATTAATCAATGCGTTCGCATCCAATCCTTGAAAAGGAACCGAACTAATCACTGCATCTTGGCCTTTAAGTTCAGCAACCAGTGCATCATGGTCATTTAAATCAATGTCTACGGACAACACGCGTTCTGTGTCAGGGACTTTATGTGTATTACGTGCGATGGCTTTAACATAATGGCCTCGTGAAACAAGTTCTTCCAGAATACGTGAACCAGCCATACCTGTTGCACCAATTAAAGCGATCTTCATATAATTCCTCATTATTTTTAAATTATTAAAGTGAATCCCAACATGTTGAGTAATCTGATTTTTAATTGATAAATAAAATACGAAACTTTATAAATCAGTCAAAAAATTAATTAATCAATAATTTAAAAGTTAGAATTGAATCTTCATTCTTATCTATATATGACCTTGATATGTTATTAGTTGAGTCTGCTTTATGTCATAGCCTTGTTAAAACTGTATTTTTTTAATTAGGTTTATGTGTGATCACTGACGCTAATGATAGTTTTTTAGTAAATTTTAATCATAGATCTCTTTAAAAAGTCGAAAAATGATCATTGAGTGGGCATAAATTGATAGGTAAAAATACCTTCTCCCTTTTGGGGGAAGGCTAAAGTGAGTGCATACTGATTGTGCGTATATGATATAAAAATCTTTTATGAAAAATGAAACACGCCTAAAGAATTAGAAAGCTGATTCTTTAATGAGTTCATTGATTTTGATGGTTATTAATTGATAGTTATTGATTTTGATAGTTTGCAGAAACTTTGACATAGTTTTGTGCAGAGTAGGGTAAAAAAGCCA
This sequence comes from Candidatus Acinetobacter avistercoris, assembly GCA_018883945.1. Lineage (GTDB taxonomy): Bacteria > Pseudomonadota > Gammaproteobacteria > Pseudomonadales > Moraxellaceae > Acinetobacter > Acinetobacter avistercoris. The sequence continues at coordinate 27,420 of JAHLFF010000157.1, read as the reverse complement.
ATTCTTTTTCAGTCAATTTTCTGACTTGTTTGACTGGACTTCCCACGTATAAATAACCACTTTCCAAGCGTTTGCGGGGTGGAACCAGTGATCCAGCACCAATCATGACGTCATCTTCAATGATCGCGTCATCTAAAATAATAGTATTAATTCCAACGAGAACACGATCACCAATGGTACAGCCATGCAAAGTTACATGATGCCCAATCGTAACGTCTTCCCCAATAATTAAAGGTGAGCCTTCAGGCTTTGACGCATTTTTATGGCTGACATGTAGCATTGAATGATCTTGAACATTCGAATTTTTACCAATACGAATGAAGTTCACATCCCCACGAATCACCGCAAATGGCCAGATCGAAACATTTTCACCCAATACAACGTCACCAACCACCACCGACATCGGGTCGATGTAATTTGATTCATTGCTCTGAGGGTAAGTATCTAAATAAGCACGAACATTTTGAGTCATTCTAAAGGCTCTCAATTACATTATGTTGAACAGTATAAATTAAAAAAGCATCCATACCGAAATATGAATGCTTAAGTCTCATGCTTAAAATTTAACTCTTGATATAGAAACCGAGATTTAAAAACATAGAGCTAGAGATTTAGAACTTAAAATTTAAAAACTAAGAATTTAAAACTAAAATTCAAATTTAGAAATTAGAATAAGTTACTAAAAAACTGTTTGATATGGTCAAACATACGTGAGAAGAAACCTGCTTCTTCAACCGCTTGTAGTGCAACCAAAGGTTTTTCAGCAATCACTTTCCCGTTTAAAGTTGCTGTAAGTTTACCGACAACTTGACCTTTTTGAAGCGGTGCATTGAGATTAGGTTGTACAGAAATCTGTGTTTGAATCGCATTTGCCTGACCTTTAGGCATAGTCACATTGAACTTTTCAGCTAAGCCTACGTCTACTTGATTTTCTTGGCCAAACCATACTTTAGATGTGGTCAACTTAATATTTGCAGGTTGGACACTGACCGTTTCAAAGTTTGCATAACCCCACGCTAAAATTTCACGTGTTTGAGAAGCACGCGCATTCATGCTTGGTGCACCAAAAATCACTGAAATTAAACGCATTGGTCCGCGTTTAGACGATGTTGTTAGGCAGTAACCCGCTTCTTCAGTATGACCTGTTTTAAGGCCATCTACGCTTGGATCTGTATAAAGAAGGGCATTACGGTTGCCTTGTTTAATACCGTTAAAGGTAAATTCTTTTTCTGAATAGATTGGGTAGTATTTTGAACTGTCATGAATAATATGCTGAGCCAGTGTTGCCATATCTTTCGCTGTTGAATAATGACCTTCAGCTGGCATACCCGTAGAGTTAATAAAATTCGTATTGGTCATACCAATACGTTTTGCCTCTTGGTTCATGCTATGCGCGAAAGTACCCTCATTGCCTGAAATATGTTCAGCCATGGCCTTAGACGCATCATTACCCGATTGGATAATAATCCCGCGTAACATTTCAAGAACTGTTGCGGTTCCATTTAAAGGAACATACATACATGACTCGGCGCTACTTCCACGGCACCAAGCAGACTCGTTCATACGAACTTTTTCGTCTTCAGTCAGTTGGCCATTTAAAAGTTTTTGTTCGATGATGAAACTTGTCATCATTTTTGTCATAGATGCAGGAGCAAGCTTTTCGTTTTCATTTTTGCTTGCAAGAACTTGTCCAGTCTCATAATCCATTAGAACATAAGATTTGTTATTCAATTCTGGAGGTGTGGACAGAACTGTTGCTGCATAAGTAAATGATGGTAATAGTAGTGATGCTGCGATGGCGCTTTTTAGGGTCATTCTGGGTCGTTCCAATCTTATGTGAGCACAAAACAGCTTTGCATTCTAGGATAAACCAAAGCCGACTGCTATGGGGGAAGTCGGCTTATTTCATGCTAATTGTAACTATTTCATGCATCTTTGAAATTTAAGATTGATAATCTTTCACATCGTTGCAAACTTTTTTGTTGCCTTGCTCGCCTGCTGTTTTTGCATCAAGACGTGCTTGCTCTAAAGCAGTCTTAAATGCACTTTGTTTGACCAAGCTTTTTAAAGCAGCATCAGGGCTTTTTTCGTTGGGTAAATAATCTTTTAAAAGCGAGTTATAACCTGCCTTAAACTTATCATCTTGTGGTACGAGGGGCGGGCAGACTTCAGATAGAACGTAGATTGCAGCTAACTCGTCTTTGGTCACATTTTGCTGAGTCACTTCTATATTTTCTTTAATATCTGCTTTATTTTGCTCAGCAAAAGCGGTTGAACTCATTGCAAATGAAGTTGACAATATTCCAGCAGCCAACATAGCCGTTAATTTGTTTTGCATAATACGCCCAAATTTTATAACTAAATGATTTGCATAGAATAAACAATTTTTATGATTAAAAAATAGAGAAAATGTATCAAAGCTGTTGGTCTTGTATGAATAAAACCATTCATTCAGCTTACTTATTCAGAGAATTGATTTAAGCAAACTTTAATATTATGTGTTTATATTTATTATTTAGCGGTTAAACAGCAAGTATTTAGCGGTTAAACAGCAAGATTTAATTTAAAAATCGATATAAAACAAATGATTAATTTCTTTAAATCTGATAGAAATACAGTATTGTTATAATCGTAATTGTTTTGTCCTAACGATGTTGAGCTAGTATTTTCACTCAACACAATATACTGCTCATATTCGCGCTCCGTTATGGTTGAAATTTTGAGTGTGATGCTGCATTGGCTACCAGGAATGATTTAAGCGCTTTATTTCAAGCTTTAGCTTATATGAGCAGTGTTAGATGGTGGTCAAGAACTGATGATCAATCACGGGTTATCAAGAACCAAAGTTTAAGTTGTCATGAGAGCTGATATTTTGAGTTATGGATTCTAGGTTGAGCTCAAGCTTTGTCCTTGCCGTAATAGGAAAATGAAAAGAGATGAACACTAAGATAGAAAGACTAAGACAGAATCAGTCTTGGAGGATATGGTCATCATGTTCGTTAAAATCATCAGATGATCATTTTAAATCGACTGTTAACTGTGGCATTTAGATTGTTTTTTGTTTGAGTCAATCTTAATTTAAACTCACAGATGTAGCGCTAAATGACCTAACTGAGTTAAAAAGACTCTTGAATGCTTATGAGTGTTATAAGTTTGTGAAAAAGTAGGGCTAAACAGTCACATTTACATTAATTTTGCTAATCTTAGATCAGATCTAATTTTATTTAATATTTAACTTTTAAATTGCAGAGAGGGAGTCATGCTTTTGGCCAGACCAGAAAAAGTTTTAAAAATGCCTAAGGTATGGATAAATACACTCATGATTACAGTGGTATCAGTCACTGCAATCTCACTGGTGGGATGTGCTTCAAAGCCGCAGATCAATAATCCTACACGTTATGCGGCGGCTCCAGATTTTTATACAGTACGTTCTGGCGATACATTGAGTAAAATTGCAGCACGTTATGGGTTAAGTTATATCAGCGTTGCTGAAATGAACGATATTGCACCGCCGTATCGAATTTATGTTAACCAATCTATTCGTCTTAAACAGTCTGCAAACCGCAATACAAATCGCTCTACGACGCGTCCATTAGCAACGAATGAAGTACCTATTCAGCGTCAAACAGTTCAATTACCAACAAATACTCAACCGACTTATAGACCTCCAGTTACAACAACAGCGCCAGCAGCAATTGTGTCTACACCGGCAGTTGTTAAATCGACGTCCTTGCGTTGGGTTAAACCGTATAACGGATCTGTATTAGAAAACTTTAATCTTGCAACCAATGTGAAAGGATTACGCTATAGTGGTAATGTTGGTGATCCAATTTTAGCCGCTGCTGATGGTCAAGTGGTATATGCAGCAGATGGTTTAAAAGAGTATGGTAATCTGGTCTTGATTAAACATATCGATGGATATATCACAGCATACGCACACAATAGTAAACTTTTAGTGAAGAGTGGGCAAAATGTATCTGCTGGCCAACAAGTCGCGGAAATGGGTTCAAGTGGTACCACACGTACTATGCTCGAGTTCCAAGTCCGTTTGGATGGCAAACCAATAAATCCTGCAAATATTTTACCGTAGGGATGAATTTAGTTGGTGCAAATATAGAAATTCTTCGTATAATACAATGAGTTGCTTTTTTCTGAAAAGAGTGAAGCATCTCATAATTTCAGAGGGAAATTTATGTTAGATCAACTTCGATCAATGGGTGTTTTTGCATGTGTTGTTGAAAAAAGCTCGTTTAGTGGTGCTGCACGAGATTTGGGTATTACTACAAGTGCTGTAAGTCAACAAATACGTTCATTAGAACAAGAAATGGAAGTTACCCTACTTCATCGGTCAACAAGAAAACTAAGTTTAACAGAAGCAGGGCAGGCGTTCTTTTATAGCTGTCAAGAAATGCTTGCTGCTGCGGAACGTGGAAAAATTAGACTCAATGAATTACGAGATGATTTAGTTGGAGAGTTACGTATAGCAACGACACCAGAGTTGGGGGCAACGCATCTGGTTCCTGCGCTATCGCAATGGATGACTGCACATAAAGGATTGACTGTTCATTTTGAAGCAGAAAATCAATTTATCGATTTAATCCAAGAACGTATAGATATTGCGATTCGCATGTCGTCTAAAATTGAAGAAGTTAATAATTTAACGTATTTACCGCTAGCACGTGTCGATCAAGTTCTGGTTGCATCTCCAAGTTATATTAATCAACACTCGCCTATTTCACGTCCCGAAGATTTGATTAATCATGATCTTATACCTATAACGATCATGAAGAATTATCATCAATTTTCTTTTGAACATAACCTGACAGGCGAAAACGTGGCTTTAGAAATGAAGCACCGAATTCAAACCAATAATGTGTTCGTTGCGAAGTCTTTGTGCCAAAGTGGTCATGGAATTGCTCGGATACTTTATCTGGATGTTCAGAAAGAGTTGATGAATGGAACATTGGTAGAAGTACTGCCTGAGTGGAAACTTCCAGCCTTTGCACTCAGTGCAATGATTTTAAAGCGTGAACAACAACCGATGAAAATTCATCGCTGTTTAGATGCTTTAAAACAGTATTTTAGTCAGTTACCTAGTGGGCGAGTTATACAAGAAGCGTCTTGAAGCTCGAAAATCTAAAAAAGCCACTTTAAGTGGCTTTTTTAGATTTTGTTCGGGATAAATGAATGGCGCTTAACCTTAGTTTAGAAAGTTTTTAATCGCTGGGATCAAACGATTCAACAAATCATCAGCTTGTTCATGATTCATATTGAGGGCAGGCAGCAAACGAACGACGTTGCCTGCGGTTACATTGATGATTAAGTTGTGCTCAATACGTGCAATATCAACCAATTCACCGCATGCTTTTGGTAGTTCAATACCAATCATCATACCAAAACCGCGAACAATCACATTGTGTTCAACCAATTGAGTACGCAATTGTTCAGCCAAATAATGTCCAATTTCAGCTGCATTGGCAACGATATTTTCTTTTTGCATTAAATCGATAATGGTATACACCACGCGTGAACCCAGTGCTGAGCCGCTATAGGTTGAACCATGATTTCCAGCTGTCAAAATACCCAGACCTTTACCTTGGGTCATTACAGCGCCAATTGGGAAGCCATTGCCCAAACCTTTTGCTGTTGTGATGACATCAGGAACAATATTGGTATGTTGATAGGCGAAGTATTTACCTGTACGGCCGTTACCCGTTTGAACTTCGTCAAGCATCATCAACCAATTGTGCTGGTTGCACAAATGACGAATTTCTTCTAAATAGCTAAAACCTTGAGGGGCAGTGTTGACACCACCTTCACCTTGGATGGGCTCAACTAAAATTGCCACGATATCTGGGTGATTGATCGCAGCTTCCGTAATCGCTTCAATGTCACCAAATGGAACTCGAATGAAACCCTCAACGAGGGGAGCAAAACCTTCTTGAACCTTTTTATTACCTGTAGCGGACAATGTTGCCATAGTGCGACCGTGAAATGATCCATCTGCAACAATGATTTTTGGCAGTGCAATGCCTTGCATATGACCAAATTTACGGGCGATTTTAATTGCACCTTCATTCGATTCTGCACCACTATTCGAGAAGAAAATCTCTTCCATTCCTGAAACTTCAGCCAGCTTCTGTGCAGCAGCAGTTTGCCAAGGCACTTCATAGATATTGCTGGTGTGAATTAAGGTTGCTGCTTGTTCAGCAATCGCTTCAGCCAAGACTGGATGCGCATGACCTAAACCACATACTGCAATACCTGTTAAAGCATCTAAATATTCCGTATTGTCAGCTGTGTAAAGGTATGATCCTCGTCCTCGGACAAAGCTGATCGGTTGACGGCTAAAGACAGGCATCAAGTGAGAGGGTTGATCAGTTTGTACCGGTGCGAGGGTAATGTTATTCATGACTAACTCTTAGTTGTTAGGTGGAAAGTAAAAGTTTATCTAAACAAAATCAGCGCGAGATTAAAAGACCCAATGTAAATTTAAGTGGAAAAAATTGGCAATACGTTCTCTTTAAGTGGGATTTAGGTATAATGCACGCAGATGAGTTGAGGATTTAATCAATGACTGAACAAATGCGTGATACAGAAGCGTTAATTCGCGATCAAATTGCTAAACATGCGGTGCTTCTTTATATGAAAGGCACACCACAATTTCCACAATGTGGTTTCTCTGCACGTGCAGTTGAAGCATTGAGCCAAATTGGCCGTCCATTTGCTTATGTGAATATTTTGGAAAACCAAGATATCCGTACAATGTTGCCACAAATCGCAAATTGGCCAACATTTCCACAACTATGGATCAATGCAGAATTGATCGGTGGTAGCGATATCATGCTAGAAATGTTCCAAAATGGCGAACTCAAAACGCTGATTGAACAATATAGCCCAGCAGCTGAAGCGTAATTGAACGTGTTGAAGTTGTAAAAAAAGCGCCTTAAGGCGCTTTTTTTGTCAATGTATCCTCTAGATACATCTTAACTAACGATCAGATTATAATTTTTCTTCTGGCTCTTGCAGCTCTTTTTGAGCGTCTGATTCTTTTTTGGCTTTGTCTTTTTTAGCCTTATCTTTTTTCTTCTTTTTTTTCTTTTTCTTGGTCAGATCTTCAAGTTCAGCACCATCTTCAATCGCTTGCCAATATTCTAACTGCTCCATCACAGCCGCATAAATTGAGCCTTTGGTATAACGACCTTTTTTATTAAGCTGACCCACAGGACGGGCCATTAATATTTCCAGCGCTTCATCAATCGTACGAATGGCATGAATATGGAATTGTCCTGCGGCCACGGCATCGATGACATCCTGACGAATCATTAGATGATCCATATTTTGACGTGGAATGATGACCCCTTGTTTGCCTGTTAAACCTTGAAGCTTACACGCATCGTAGAAGCCTTCGATTTTAGCGTTGACGCCACCAATTGGTTGCACCTGACCCAGTTGGTTCATTGAGCCTGTTATTGCCCAAGACTGATCGATAGGCAGCTGACTAATCGCAGAAATTAAAGCAGACAGCTCTGCAACAGTTGCACTATCGCCATCGACTTGACCATAACTTTGTTCAAACGCGAGTGCTGCTGAAAAATGTAATATTTGTTCGCGACCGAAATGTGCCTTTAAGAAAGACGACATCAACAACACGCCTTTGGCATGAAGTGAGCCTCCAAGCTCTACACTGCGCTCGATGTCAAGAATATCACCGCCACCTTGATAGACAGAAGCCGTTAAGCGAGAAGGAAGACCGAATTCGACATCCGCATAATGAATCACGGATAAGGCATTAATTTGTCCCAAACGGTGACCACGTGTTTCAATTAACTGTGTACCACGTGATAAATCTTGCCAATACAGTTCACGTAAATAACCCAATCGATATTGACGATGTTTGAGTGCAGTATTGATATGCTCTGCAGTGACAATCGTGGCATTGGCCTTAAACGCATGATGATGTGATTCATGAATTAAATCACCCAAAGTCAAGGCGTGTAAGGATAATGAGCTTTGGTCTTCTGCTTGACGGCTAGAATCTGTGAGTAGCGCGGCAAGGGCAGAACGATCAAAAGGGAGGAGTTTGGAAGATTGAACATAGTCAGCAATCAAATGCATGTAGGCTTGTTCATTTTCGTCATTACGTTGTAATGTGTCGGTAAAGTCAGCACGAATTTTGAAGACACTGCCTAACTCAGGTTCGACTTCCAAAATTTCGTAATACACTTCTGGCTCTGCCAACAAGATGACTTTTAAATTTAGTGGAATTGACTCAGGTTCGATCGAGATATTCCCCGTGAGTGTCAACATGTGCTCTAAAGAGGTCAGTTTAATCTGTCCTGACTTGATTGCACGTTTTAAACCTTGCCATGCATAAGGTTGTTCTAAGAGTTGATCAGCTTCCAACATGAGGAAGCCACCATTCGCACGATGTAAAGCACCTGGACGAATCAATGTAAAATCTGTGCTGATCGTGCCTTGTTGAGTCAGTTGCTCTACATGGCCGAGTAAGTTGTAATGTGTTGGAAAGTCTTCAAAAATAACTGGCGCACCAGTGTTGGCTTTATTGCTAATCACCACATTGGCTTGATAACGTGCTGGTACGCGATTGAAATGTGCAGGTGAGAAATCAATTTCTTCTTGCTCAAGCACGGTTTCCACATTTTCGATAATATCGTCAGCATACAGTTTTAAATATTGCTCAAGTCCAACGACATTGGTGAATTTATTCAAGATCAATTCCATGCGCGGAATAATCACTTGTTTCGCGATTTCGCGGTTGAGTTCAGAGACTAAATCTCGTGCTTCATCTTCCAGATCGCCAATTTGTAAGCCCAAACGCTCCAACTTTTTATCCATATAGCGGATATTGGCATTGATTTCTGCGCGTTCTTTGCTATTCAATGCATTAATGTCTTCTTGCGACATTTCTTCAATTTGATCATTGATGAAATGCGTAGGAATAAAGCAATGTTCTTCATTTCGATTAATCAGTTTTAGATCTAGACCTTCGCCTTCGCGTGTTAATTCAACCAACGCATGATGTTGTTCATTACCAGTAATCATTCGAATTTTTTCAATACGATTATGATAGGTTTCTGCGCTAAAACGTCGTTCTAACTGCTTAAAGATGGTTTGCCATGTTTGGTGCAACATGGTTTGAAATTTACTGCCTTGTCCAGCAGGGAAATGCAGAGCGATCGGATTACGTGCATTTTTAAAATTATACACATAGACCCAATCATCGGGTGTCGGCATATTTTTGGCGTGTTGCTGTAGTAAACGCTTCACCATGGTGCGTTTACCTAAGCCCGCTGTACCTACTGCAAAAATATTGTAGCCTGAATAAGGCAATGCAATACCTGCCTCTACAGATGCTTTGGCACGGTCTTGACCCAAGAAATTATTCAGCGGTTTAATTCTTTTTGTTGATGCTGGAATCTTTGCTGCATTGGGTATATGGGTTAATTGTTCGGGTTTTAGTGCTGTTTGAGTCAAAGTGTTTTGAATTTCCGCTTTTTCAAATACTGATGGAACCGCATTTACAAGTGTGACTAAATTTGTGGTGGGTGTTGAAGTTATTACAGCGTTTGAGTTTATTTGATCGTGTTTTTGCGTCACAGGTGAAATCCAAAACTAATAAGTACAGTTGAAAGTCTAAAGGTATACAGGTTTAAGCGGAAAGATCAAGAGAACATCCGCTAAATAACTGCAAAATATCCTGTCATGGTTGCATAAAAATTATTGAAACCAGTGACATTAAAGGGTTGAATAGCATTAATTCATTTTGCCGACAATCACACGCAATGACAGCTCAAACTTCTGGATGGAAATCTGCATTTACAGCCTTTTTAGATCGTCGTGCTTTGATCATGCTCTTTTTGGGTTTTTCAGCCGGTATTCCAATTCTATTGATTTTCTCAAGTCTTTCATTGTGGTTGGGTGAGGCGGGCATTTCAAAAAGTGCCGTAACTTTTTTTAGTTGGGCGGCATTGGGGTATTCATTCAAGTTTGTATGGGCACCGCTCATTGATGAACTACCAGTTCCATTTTTAACGAAAATACTTGGACGTCGACGTGCATGGTTGTTAATTGCACAGATATTGATTATTTGTGCCATCTGTATCATGGCATTTTCAGATCCAGCTTTAGGGCAAGCTTATTTGTATCAAATGGCGGCAGGTGCAGTGCTTCTGGGCTTCTCAGCGGCCACGCAAGATATCGTGATTGATGCCTACCGTATTGAACTTGCTGAAACACAAATGCAAACCGTTTTGGCCTCTACCTACAATGCGGGTTATCGCATAGGAATGATCATTGCAGGTGCTGGTGCGTTATTTTTGGCAGCCAAACTGGGAACAGCGAAAGGCAATTATATATATGAGGCTTGGAAATTTACTTACTTGGTCATGGCTGCCGTCATGCTCATTGGTATTATCACAACCTTAGTCATTCGTGAACCTCAAGTAGATCGTGTGCGTAAAGAATATAAGCGCAGCGACTATTATCGCTTGATTGGAGTTTTCTTTATTGCGGTGAGTAGTTTTGTACTCAGTTATATTGTCTTAGGTCAGCTGATCGAGTCAATTATTGCAAATTTCATAATCGAAGACTCGTTTGCATTGTTTAGTTTAGAAGCGGCAAGATTCATCGGTTCTGGTGCAGTTGCATTTGGTATAGGTGCCATCCTCGTCAAGTTAGGCGCAGTCAATCAACAAATGGCCTATGAAACTTGGGTTAATCCTGTTGCGGATTTCTTTGAGCGTTACGGCTTAAAATTGGCGTTGGTGCTATTATTACTCATTGGTTTTTATCGAATTTCAGACATCATTGCAGGTGTGATATCGAACGTTTTCTACCAAGACCTCAATTTTAGTAAAGAACAAATCGCTGAAGCTGTTAAAATTTATGGGGTGATTTTTACCTTAATAGGTGGTTTCTTAGGTGGTTTGTTGGCGCAACGCTTTAACATCATGAAATTGATGTTTATTGGTGCTGTACTCGCCAGCTCCACCAATTTGATTTTTATCGGTTTAGTGAAGTCGGGGCAACAGCTTGCTGATGTTTCAGTGCAAGTCGGGCAGAATCTATATACCGCCCAAAGCGATGAGGTTGGTTATTTTAAATTGATCATTCCTGCTGATGTGTTGAATAAAGAAGATAAAATCAGTGTTCAGACTCAATTCACACATTCAGATCAAGAAGCGATCAAGGTTGATCTGCCTTATTTAAAAGCAAATAAGCAGCCTCAAATTTTATTTTATCCCTTATCTCAAGATAATCGATTACGAAGTTCTGAATTGAATCAAAGCATTGTTGTAAAAGGTCAATTATCAGGAATTGATCTGAATCAAGCACATGTGAATAAATCGATTTATTTGGTCTTAGATGGAAAGGATTATCCAGCGAAAGTAGATTCTCAAGGTTTAATTACTGGGGTTATTGATGGACAGGCACTCTCAACAGCACAAGATAAGACCATTCGTTTTAAAACTGAGGATTCATCTCTGAGTGAAGCGACTACCAAAGCTGCTTTATCTTATCAAGTAGATACAACGTCTAATCCAGTTCCACTTTCAATTGATATCGATCCTATTTCAGTCGTAGATGTCGATGCACAACCATTTGTCGAAGTAAAAGGAAAAGTGATTAAAGAATACAGTTCAAATTGGCTGTATTTTGCCATTATTGTTGATAACTTAGCTTCTGGTCTGGCAGGAGCAGCTTTCATTGCCTTTTTATCGAGTTTGACCAGTGTGTCATTTACAGCAGTTCAATATGCGATTTTCAGTTCACTAATGACCCTTACACCTAAGATTTTAGGTGGATATTCGGGTACTATAGTGTCAAATATTGGTTATCCAAATTTCTTTCTCATGACCACCTTGATTGGTATTCCAATTCTTATTTTAGTGGTTTGGGTGGGAATGTTATTAAGCGATCACCATAAGCAAGTTGTTAATAAGGATGAATAATATGCGAATGCTGCATACCATGTTACGTGTTGGTAATTTAGAAAAGTCACTTCAATTTTATACAGAAGTGTTGGGCATGACTTTACTGCGTAAACGTGATTATGAAGAAGGGCGTTTTACTTTGGCTTTTGTCGGTTATGGCGATGAAGAAAACCATACTGTATTAGAACTCACACATAACTGGGATACATCAAGTTATGAGCTTGGAAATGCTTATGGTCATATCGCAATTGGTGTCGACGATGCATATCAAGCGTGTAGTGACATAAAATCACGTGGCGGCAACGTCGTCCGTGAAGCTGGACCTATGAAAGGGGGCGTAACAGTAATTGCTTTTGTTGAAGATCCAGATGGTTATAAAATTGAACTAATTCAATTGGATAAAGATGCTCGAAATAATTAATTCGTAATATTTATTTGAACAATCATTAATTTAGGAAATAGTGAACATTTTAATCTAATGTTCACTTTATTTGTAAAGCTCAGTAAGATGGTTAATCACACGATCAACCCTGAACACTGGGCTTTTTTCATGCCTAAAAATACACTGGTTTACACCATATAAAACTCAAGGAATGAATATGTTGAAATTTTTGGCATTAGATCGTTTTACCATTTTGTTATTTATCATGGTGATATTAGCCAGTGTTGTGCCTGTTTCTGGACAAGCTGCAGACATATTTGGAGTGTTGACCACCATTGCAATAGCGATCTTATTCTTCTTGCATGGCGCAAAGCTTTCTCGTCAAGCGGTCCGAGAGGGGATTATGCATTGGAGATTGCATACACTAGTTTTCGTTATCACATTTGCTTTATTTCCTATACTGGGGCTGATGGCAAAACCGATTCTTTTACCTGTGTTGGGCACTGAATTGTATTGGGGCTTTTTGTTTATGTGTTTTCTGCCTTCAACTGTTCAGTCATCCATTGCATTTACTTCGGTGGCAAAAGGAAATGTTGCAGCAGCAGTGTGTAGTGCATCGTTCTCAAATATTATCGGCATGTTTATCACACCGGTTTTAGTGATGTTCTTTATTCTTGGGCAAAGCAGTCATGACTTTGATCCAACCTCAGCGATTATAAAAATTACGTTACTTTTATTGGTTCCTTTTATTTTAGGTCAAATTTTAAGACCTTATGTATTCCCACACATGCAGCGTTTACCCACACTGGTCAAAACCTTTGATCAAGGCTCTATTTTAATGGTGGTATATGGTGCTTTTAGTGGCGCCGTCGTGGCAGGCTTATGGAAAGAGGTGAGTGTTGAAACGTTATTGTGGCTAACATTGGCTTGTTCTGTTTTATTGACGATTGTCATGTTACTTTCGCTATATATTCCTAAATGGTTAGGTTTTAATACCTCGGATCAGACTGCAATTTTCTTCTGTAGTTCTAAGAAAACCTTAGCCAGTGGTGTGCCCATGGCGCAGATTTTATTTATTGGTCAACCTTTGGGGATGATCGTTTTACCGATCATGATTTTCCACCAAATTCAGCTGATGGTGTGCAGTATTATTGCCAATTATTGGTCGAAAAAGTATAAAACTGAACTTGATGAATAACTCGCTATATCAAAAAAATTGGAGTATAATTCTGTCCACTTGTTGCGCTTAGCCCTGACGGTAGCCGTCTCGGTGGGCCAAAAGAATGGTCTGTTGTGGTGTTGATCTGCTTATTTTTATCGTTAAAGTTAAAAATTTGCCATTTCCTCAATATTGAGAGTGATCAATTGCGATGACAGCTAAACCTTCTTAATTAAATGGAGAATCGACCATGCGTGCCGATATTCACCCAAAATACGAAACTTTAGTTGCTACTTGTTCATGTGGTAACGTAATCGAAACTCGTTCAGCTCTTGGTAAAGAAACAATGTACCTAGACGTATGTTCAGCTTGCCACCCATTCTACACTGGTAAGCAAAAGAATGTGGACACTGGCGGTCGTATCGACAAGTTCAAACAACGTTTTTCTGGTATGTCACGTTCTATCAAACGTTAATACGAGAAAACAAAAAAAACAGGCTTTATGCCTGTTTTTTTTCGTCTAAAATTTATTTAAATCAAAAAGACAGTTTTATTCAACCTCTTTCATAGATGAATAAATGATCATTGAGTGGTAATACATTGAGATGTAAAAATACCTTTTCCCTTTGGGAGAATATTAGAATGATGGAATACTCATGATTATTGCGCTTTGTGAATAATGACTTATGAAAGAAGTCTATTGATCTTGTATATCTGTTAAATGATCAAGTTTCTTTTGGAAATAATCACCTTGTAAAAATCGAACATCAACATTCCATGCATTCGCAAAGCTGTCCATATCGTGAAGACCTTTCAAAAGAATTTGAAGCGGTCGAACTGCATTATATTCCTGAATCTGCTTTTGTAATTGATTTAAACCTTGTTCGAAATTAAGCATTTCGGTAAAGGTTTCATCCAAAGTAAAAAGATTAATATTTGTTTTATGCAGAATCGTTTGGCTTGCAGAGGCTGAGCCAAAATTTCGAATAGCGACATCTACACCCTTATTCTTTAATAACTGAATGCTTTGACTGGTGATTGATAAATGTTGAACAAAGTTTTCTTCATCAAATTGTAAAATAATGGGTTTGGTTGCTTTACTACCGATAATGCTGATTAACTTTTCAAGCAGACCAATTAAATGTGGGGGTGCTAATAAGATATGATAATTTAAATTAATAATCAGTTTTGCTTCAGGATACTGCGTAATAAAATTATGCAGCTGTTTAGATGACTCCACTAAAATCCAACGATCAATTTTAATCGACAATTCAGGATTTTGATCAAGTTCTGTTAAATCTGTGATCGAGATCCATTGGTCTTTATAAACAAAACCACAACTGACTTCATAGGTATTTAAACTGGTATCTTCTTTATCATAAATCTGTTGATATTTTAACTGAATTTGATTGAGATCTAGAGCTTGTTGTAATTCAGAGAGCAGTAGTGCGTCATCAGGGTGATGATTGGGTACGAGGTCAATTTCAAACGCAGTTGTTTCTGAATCTTCATCTATATTTAAGCTTTCTAAGCCTTGAATAACGTCATCATTCATCAAGCTATGTTCGGATGAATTTGACACTGAATGAGTGATGAGTCTATTGTTATAAGCCAGTGTAATGATCTGCTCAAATGAATCTATATTAAACTTATCGTCATCAAACTTATTATCATCAAATTTATTGTCATCAAACATATTACCATCAAAAATATGGTAACCCAGTTTCACATGTTGAGGAAAATTTTGATTAGAAATGGTGACCAATTGAGGTTTTTCTAAAGCTTGTAAACCATATAAACGCGATTTTAAGACTTCCAATGTATCAGCCTGAATAATCGTCGCATAAAGTGCGATTTCAATTCTAAAAACTGTGTGATTGACTTGTTCACGAATAAGGTCTGACAGCTTTTCAAAATAAGTTTTAAAAATTTTCCAATCAGCAGTAAGAATACTGTCAGGACAGCTGGATAAACTAAAAACCACCAAGGCATTGAACTTTGCCGGATGATGGTCTAAAAAAAGATTCATTTTATCGAGCACGTTCTGGAAAGAATTATTATGACGCGTGTTAACTTCGTCAATAAGATCCAAAGAATTTTCGATAACAGTTGAAGCTTGTTTAAAATCAACGATGATTTGGAGTGAATCTTCTTCTGTTGATGGATAAAACTCTATAATGAGAGGGCCTAAAGCGCGTATATTTATATTTTTGGATTCAATTTCAAATTGATTAGAATCAAAATCACCCTTTGAAACACGTTTAAAATGCTTTTTAAAATCATTTAAATTTACAGGCTGTAGAATATCCAATAAAGGTAGGCCAATAATACTGCTGTCATCCTCTAATCCAAAAAGATTTAAATAAGCTTGGTTGACTTCTATATGGATGCCTTCTTGCAGTATGGCTATCGCTTTATTTTCTTTCTCAGCTATTTCAATTTTTTCCAATTGAGCTTTGAGTAAATCATTTTCAAGGATGTTTTGATATTCTAAGGCGCGGTAATAGTTTAACCCGCGCATAATTGAAATATAAAAACGCTCTGGATATTCGAGATTTAATATCTCATAAACACCTTGTGCGATATAGTTTTTATAGAGATCTTCGGATTGTTCATGGTGTTCTAAAACAAATAAAGGAGTATTAACTGTTTGTTTATCTTTCATTGTGCTGATGACTTGATCAAATGTGCAGTCATCAGAATGAGCGAAAATAATTAAATCCCAGGGGGAGTTGAGTTGTTTTTCGAAAGTCGTTAAATCATCAATTTGAATTGCATGGATAGCGTGATTTTGATTCTTGAAAATATTCAATATTTGATTAAATCGAATTTGATGATCATCAATAACTAAAATTCGTGTAACTGATTGTTTTAAAGATTGATTGAACAATAAGTTTCTCACTTTAATGCTTCCCATACATCTTGATGACTATTGGATTCTACTGAATATTGTGCAATGAATTGTTCAATTAAAAGATATTGTTCATCATCCAATAACTCAAAATCCATTTGAATAAAACTTTGCGTAATTAAAAGGTTTTTCAGTAAATGAATTTTAATATCGTGTTCATTTAATCTTAAATGTGCTGAAAGTTGCTCTTTGAACAAAGGTGAGTTAGGTAGAATTAAACTTGATTGTTTTTGCTCAATGTTTTGATTTTGAATCAATAAGCACGGTTGATAAGTGAAGTTTTTACGATCTGTGAAAACTTTAACCGCACAAGGATAAACATCTTGGCCAATAATTTCTAAACCTAACTCAAAACTTGAATTAATAGATTGTTTTATCCAACGAATAACACCACCTTTCCATTTGTTATTGATACTTTCATTCATCAAAATAAATTCACCAGTCCGTAGATGATTGGGTGCTTCTTGATCGATCCATCTCACACGAAAACCATTAATACTCATATCAAGTACTTGGCTTTGATAAATTTTATTCGATTGTTGATCAAGAGGATTTATTTGCTTATTTTGTTTATATTGATTTTCTGAATCAATAAAATATGAATCAGAAGCAAGCATTGAGTTGGTCAGTTGCACAGGAGGAAGTTTTAATGTTTCTTGAAAATTCTGTGCTTTAGAAAGATAAAAGTGTGCAGTTAAGAGTCCAAAACCAATTTGAAGTTGTGCTGAATATTCATAACGTTCGTGGCGTCTTTCACTATTTGAACCTAAAACATTTTGTGCATGAAATTTTAAGGGCGCTGATAAGTAGGCCTTTTCATTTTTAGAAAGATATTCGTTTTCTTTTTGGATGGTCAGATTGATATGTTCAAGTAAATTTTGTGTCGCAATATATATGTTGGGCTTAAAACTTTCATGTTGCTTACGATTATAAACAGGGGGATGGTCTTTAGTCGTATCAATAATATAACGTGATAGCGTATTTTCACGAGTTAAAATATTAACTTTTTGTGCCCAGTCCAAAGTACATTGATACAAAGCGTATATTTCAGAAGGTCGAATTTGATGCGTATTGAAAATTTCTAACAACAGAACTTGTGCATAAGACTGCTGAATATTTTTAATGATATGGTGGGTGCCTTGTAATTGGTTAATATTGATGAGATGTTCTTGATTTTTTAGAGATAAATCATAGAGAAAATGCGTCATTAACCATTGATTTGAAAAAGCAGAACTATAAAGCATCTGTTGCTGAACCAGGAGTAAACCCAATTGTTCTAAGGCGTAATAGGTCGAAAGTATTCGCGCTGTTTTTAAGTTTTTATTTTGTTTAAATTTAAATAAGGAAAATTTTTGTTGCTTAAGTTGTTGCTCACTGCGCTGCGCAATATCGATATAAATATCTGCAAAAAAAGTACGTAATCGAGTGGTTAACTCAATGATGTCTCTATTTCTATCGGAGTGAAATAGGCCTTGATTCAGAAATTTTTTTTCAAGGTTATTTAGAATGTTTTCAATTAAAGGGTGTAAAGCTTGGATCAGATCAAAACGAAGTGTTTCAGTACACTTTAATTCAGCAATTTCGTAAAGTGCTTTAAAGATAACTTCTGTTGTATCGCCCAATTGTGAAATTGACAGTTTAGAAGACCATCGAGTTATTGCATCTGGGGTTGCATCAGAAAAACTTAGCTGCTCTCTATTTAATGCTGTAGGGTACTGAAAAATATCTGATATTTGTGCCTGATCCATTTGCCGAGTCTCTAAAAAGTTGCAACTCCAAAAAGCGGTGTCTTATTCTTTTCGCCCGCTATTTCCCTGACGAGTTTGGGTACTAAATATCCGGGTAATCCGGCAAGTACGTCTTGATAAATTTGATCAATTCTTTCACTGTTTAAATCAAAATGATGCGCACCTTTGACCTTATCTAAAACATGTAGATAGTATGGCAAAATACGAGCTTCAAATAAACGATGACTTAAATTAATCAATGTTTCAGCAGAATCATTTACGTTTTTGAGTAAGACCGCTTGATTGAACACTAAAATGTTTTGCTCAACCAATTGTGATAATTTTAAGCAGGTAAAATCATCTAATTCTGCAGCATGATTTGAGTGTATCACTAGTATTATACGTAGCCTACTGTTTTTTAATAAGGAAACTAGCTCATCGTCAATACGGTTGGGGATGACGACGGGCACACGAGAATGGATTCTTAAAATTTTAATATGTTCAATCGATTCTAATCTTTCGATCCAAAGCGCGAGTTTACGATTCGATAAAGTCAGTGGATCACCACCACTTAAAATGACCTCATTAATTTTTGTTTGTTGATTTAGATATTCTTTGATGTTAAGCCAGTCATCATTTTTAGGTAAATTTTCTTGATAAGGGAAATGACGACGAAAGCAATATCGACAATGCACTGCACATGCGCCTGTAAGTGTCAGTAAAAATCTAGATTGGTATTTATGTAAGACACCGGGCAAATGATTGGCAGCTTCTTCATCTAAAGGATCAGTGACATAGCCCGCATGTTCTTCAAGCTCTAGATGATGTGGAAGCACCTGAAGTAGTAAGGGATCGAGTGGATCACCGACTTTCATTTTTCCGACGAAAGCACGGGGTACGCGTAGTTTGAATTGTTCCGAGGCTAGAATTGCCCCTGATAACAGCTGATCGGGAGAGAGTTTAAGTGTTTCAAGCAATTCTAAAGGGTCAGTAATTAAGTCACTGAGTTGAGATTGCCAGTTTTGCTCTTGATACAAATAGTTTATCATGCCGCATGTAAAAAATAATGCTAGTCTAGCATTAATAGATTTAAGTTAGTAAGTTTGGAGCGAGCCTTACATGGCCAATTATTCTACAAATGACTTTAAGCAAGGCCTTAAAGTGATGCTTGACGGTAACCCATGTTCAATCATGGAAAATGAATATGTAAAACCTGGTAAGGGTCAAGCATTCAACCGTGTTAAGTTACGTAACCTTCGTAGCGGTAAAGTTTTAGAAAAAACTTTTAAATCGAACGAAACTTTAGAAGCTGCAGATATTCTAGAAGTTGAAATGGAATATCTTTATAACGACGGCGAACTTTGGAACTTTATGGATCCGGTGAGCTTCGAACAAATTGCAGCAGATAAAGTTGCAATGGGTGATGCTGCTAAATGGTTGAAAGATGATTCAAATGAAAAATGTACGATCATGTTATTTAATGGCGTGCCATTAAACGTGAGCGCACCTAATTTCGTGACCCTGAAAATTGTGGAAACTGATCCAGGTGTTCGTGGTGATACTTCAGGTGGTGGCGGTAAGCCAGCGAAATTGGAAACCGGTGCTGTAGTACGCGTTCCATTATTCGTACAGCAAGAAGAAAGTGTTCGTGTTGATACACGTACAGGTGATTATTTAGAACGTGCATAATGGTTTGAAAATAGACTATTATTGAAAGGGATGATGAAAATCATCCCTTTTTTTATGCCAAAGTATTAGATGAATAAAAACAGTTGAGGAGTAAAGTCGTAAGGGAAAACGGCAGTGTATCGAACAATAAAAATCAAGCTGATTTAACGCAATTTCAGAATGAAGGATGAGATATGGAACAGATACAAGAGAAGCCAAGCATGGTTTCCAAATTGATTTGGATTATAGTTGCTATTGTGGGGGCAGTATCTTTCGGGATTCTGGCCTTAAGTCGCGGTGAACATGTCAATGCAGTGTGGATGGTTTTAGCTGCTATTTGTGTTTACAGCATCGCATATAGATTTTATAGCTTATTCATCGCAACAAAAGTTTTTGAACTAAATTCACGTCGCTTAACACCCGCACATCGTCTAGCAGATGGTTTGGATTATGTACCCACCAATAGAAGTGTTCTCTTTGGACATCACTTTGCAGCCATTGCAGGTGCAGGTCCTTTAGTTGGTCCAATCCTCGCAGCGCAGATGGGTTATTTACCGGGAACCATTTGGTTATTGGTCGGGGTGGTACTTGCAGGTGCAGTTCAAGATTTCTTGGTCTTGTTTATTTCAACGCGTCGTGATGGGCGTTCTTTAGGTGAAATGGCAAAACAAGAACTGGGTTCTTTTGCTGGTGTTATTGTCATGCTCGGTGCACTTGGGGTAATGATCATTATCCTTGCTGTATTGGCGCTTGTGGTGGTTAAAGCACTAGCCAACAGTCCGTGGGGTGTGTTTAGTATCGCAGCGACTATACCAATTGCGCTGTTCATGGGCGTATATATGCGCTATATCCGTCCGGGTAAAATCGCAGAAGTCTCGATTATTGGTTTTGTGCTCATGATGATGGGGATCATCTATGGTGAAAACATTGCACAACATCCGTATTGGGGACAGTTATTCACCTTATCTGGTACGCAACTGACTTGGGCATTAATTGGTTATGGTTTTGTGGCTTCGGTATTGCCCGTTTGGTTGTTATTGGCACCGCGTGATTATTTATCAACATTCTTAAAAATTGGTGTAATTGCAGGTTTAGCGATTGGTATTTTATTCGCAATGCCTGAATTGAAAATGCCAGCAGTGACACATTTTATTGATGGTACTGGTCCAGTATTCTCCGGATCAATGTTCCCATTCTTATTTATTACGATCGCCTGTGGTGCTATTTCTGGTTTCCATGCCTTGGTCGCATCAGGTACGACGCCTAAATTGGTCAATAACGAAAAAGATATTCGTGTGATTGGTTATGGCGGTATGTTGATGGAATCATTTGTTGCCATCATGGCAATGATTTGTGCAACCATTTTAGACCCTGGTGTCTATTTTGCGATTAACTCACCCGCCGCTGTGATTGGTACTACGGTAGAAAGTGCAGCAGAGGCCGTGCGTACCCTTGGTTTTGTGGTGACGCCTGAAGCTTTGACCTTACTTGCGCAAGAAGTGGGTGAAAGCACGATTTTATCGCGTACAGGTGGTGCGCCGACCTTTGCGATCGGTATGGCACATATCATTACGGAAATTTTCAATAACCGTTCAATGATGTCTTTCTGGTATCACTTCGCGATTTTATTTGAAGCACTGTTTATTTTAACGGCAGTTGATGCGGGTACTCGTGCGTGTCGCTTCATGGTTCAAGATACAGTTGGTATCGTGATTCCTGCTGTGAAAAACTCAAAATCGTTTATTGGTAACTTAATAGGTACAGCAGTCGCTGTTTCGGGTTGGGGCTTCTTCGTTTATCAGGGCGTGGTCGATCCACTTGGTGGGATTAACAGTCTATGGCCACTATTTGGTATTGGTAACCAAATCTTAGCGGCGATGGCGCTCATGTTGGGTACCGTCATCCTATTTAAGATGAAAAAAGAAAAATATGTTTGGGTCACTATCGTTCCGACCATTTTCTTATTTATCACTGCCATGACAGCGGGTTGGCAAAAAATCTTCCATGAAAACCCTAAAATTGGTTTCTTGGCACAAGCGAATCGTTTCTCTGATGCGATTGCAAGTGGTGAAATTTTAAAACCTGCTAAATCGATTGCCGAGATGCAAACTATTGTGATCTCAAATCAAATCAACGCAGCACTCTGTGCATTCTTCATGATCGTGGCATTTGTGATGTTATTTGCTGCCATTAAAGTCATTCGTCGTGCATTGGCAAGTCCAACACCTACTGTTAATGAATCTGAAGCCATTTATGTGGATGAAGTACCTGCAGGAGAATTGAAATGAGTTTAAAAGATCAAATTCGTCAAAAATTGGCGATTGGGAAAATCATTAAATTCACAGTTTTAGCGCAACCCAAAAAGTTCCTGATGTTACAAGGACTGAAAACCATTCAAGTGATTTGGAAACGTTTGCAGCAAAGTTTTCGTTTGATGGTGGGTGTTCCAGATTATCAAACCTATCTTGAACATATGGCAAAGAACCATCCTGAACTCACTGCAATGGATGAAAAAACCTTCCATCGTTATTGTGTCGATGCAAGATATCCATCCGCAGGTGGTGGGATGAAAAAGTGCCCTTGTTAATTGATTCGCAAAGAATACTTTGATTTTTTTGGAAAAGCATAAAAACGGTGTATGTTAATCATACGCCGTTTTTTATTGGGGAGAGAACGTGATTTGGGGAATGAGTCGTGATCACAATAAGCAGAAGATACAACCACAGAATGATTTAGCAGATCAAATTTCACTGTATTCAGGAAAAATTTTACTGTTTTTAACGCAGGTCAATCAGATTATTTTAGATAAAGAGCAACAGACGCAATTGGCCTTATGTTCATTATTGGCTGGTGGACATGTGTTGTTTGAGGATTTACCTGGTTTAGGAAAAACTACTCTGGCCAGTGCGCTATCACATTTAGCAGGACTTCAATTTCAACGCATTCAATTTACCAATGATATGTTGGCCAGTGATGTGATTGGCGTGAATATGTTTAATCAAAAAGAACATCAATTTGAGTTTAAACAAGGTCCGATTTTTACCCAGATATTATTGGCGGATGAAATTAATCGCTGTAGTCCGAAAACGCAAAGTGCTTTGTTAGAGGCAATGGAAGAGGGTTATGCCACAGTCGATGGCGTTCGTTATGCTCTGCCACAACCATTTTGGGTGATTGCGACGCAAAACCCTATGTTTCAAAGTGGAACTTACGCCTTACCCGAATCGCAGCTTGATCGTTTTTTGATGCGTCTTTCTTTAGGTTATCCATCACGCTATGCTGAAAAATTATTGCTGCAACAAGAGTCACGTTCTGCCTTAATCGCAACATTGATAAATGTTTTAAATGAGTCTGATATTTTGCAATTACAGGCTTTGGTGAATCAAATTTATGTGAGTGATGTTGTGCAGGATTATCTGTTAAATCTTGCTGAGGAAACCCGTAAAAACCGTCATGGTTTATCGACACGTGGATTATTGGCACTTAAACGTGCAGCACAAGCCTATGCTTTGATCCAGCAGCGACCATTTGTAACGGCTGATGATGTCCAAGCCGTTTTTGTTGCAGTTGCTTCGCACCGATTAGCGCTTAGTGAAGCTGAGACCTTAAAGATCATGCAGCAGGTTGCAGTCAGTTAAAGGAGTCATCTCTTGGGTAAAACTTGGCAAGACTGGCTCGCTCAACGATTTAAGTTTGATCGGGAAAAGACACTGTCACAAAAGGATGTGTTGATTTTTATCTATAAACACGGCTATTTGTATTTGGTCCTAATTTTAATCACTTTTGTGGCAGGGATTAATTATGCCAACAATCTGATTTTAGGTTTCTGTTTCTTAATCAGCGCCGTATTGTGCATGAGTTTTTATCTGACCTTTAAGCAATTACATGCTTTAAAAATCGAGATACATGCTGATGAAGTAGGACAGGTTGGAGAACAGTTGCAATTTAATCTGTACTTTGAACAGGCAGCCATTCAACCTCGTTATTTATATATTCAAGCGGACCAACAAATTTATAAATTGTATTTTACTGAATATAAAAAACAATTCAGCATTCCGATTGAAGCCGTCCAGCGTGGACAATTAAATTATCCGGTAATACGTATTTATTCGATTTATCCTTTCGGATTAATTCGTGCATGGAGTTATTTCTATCATCATAAAACAGCGTGGATTGCTCCGAAATCTGTATTTTATACTGCTGAAAATAAACAGCACCAGCAAAGTTTTAAGTTAGAAATGGATGAGTTTCGTGAATTGCGTAATTATCAAATGGGTGATTCATTGCATGCGGTGTCTTGGAAGCAAGCAGCACGTGGGCAGGGCTTATACATCAAAGTTTTTGAGCAATTTCAAGAGCAACAGCATATAGAAATTCACTACGACCATATGCCAAGTCAATCGCATGAAGAGAAATTAGAACTGATGATGGGCTTGGTCGAACAATGTGAGCAGCAACAATGTGCTTACAGTGTGCATTTACCACAAGCTGAATTGGCACAAGACCGAGGTAATTTACAATTGAGTCAAGTTAAACGCTTATTGGCTCAGGCCTAATATAATGAATAGCAGTCTGCGTATTTCGATTGTATTGAGTTTAAGCTTGATTCTATTGGCACAAATACTCTTGCTGCCGATTCTCCTCAGCCTGATTTTTATCGTGATTATTTGCAGTGTTTGGATCTGTTTAAAACGCCAAAAGACGATGCCGAAAACAGGCATATTCATGCTGACTGCTTTGGCACTGTTGAGTATTTATTTTCATTATCAAAGTTTTTTGGGTATTGAAGCTGGTGTTGCTACGCTTTCAACTTTTTTATTTGCTAAAGCGCTGGAGACGAAAAGCAAACGTGATCTGATTATTTTATTTAATTTTGCATTATTTGTTGCTGCTAGTTCATTTTTATTGAGCCAATCCTTTGTCATGGCCGTAGCTGTTTTCTTATGTTTATTGAGCTGTTTGATTGGTTTATATCGTATTCAAAGCAGTGAGTTTAAAGCAGATCATCAACAACAAATCGCTGCACTTAAACAAGATGCCAAACATGTTGGAAAATTGGTGCTACTGGCACTGCCATTTTTTATTGTCTTATTCATATTTTTCCCAAGATTGCCACCACTCTGGCATATTCCAATCCCTGAAAATAAAGGAATAACGGGCATTAGTGACAGGATGTCTCCTGGTGATATTGCTGAACTCTCTCAATCTTCAGCTTTAGCATTCCGAATTCTAGGCGATATGACTCAGTTACCGTCACGCAAAGAATTGTATTGGCGCGCACTGGTATTGGATGAGTATGATGGGCAAACGTGGAGCAGTAACTTTGTAAATCAACAGCCTTTGCTTTTTAAAGCGCAAGATCGAGATACCTTCTCAGAGCGCTGGGAATATCAATATCTTGCAGCTGATCCATCTGTACTTTGGATCATGGGATTGGAGAAATCCTTGCCTCTTGAACCACGTTTTTACACTCGTCAGGATGGAGGGATTGCACCAGATCGTTTAAGACAACGTAGTCAGCCGATTCATTTACGCTGGGTGGGTGGAAAAGCACAATCTATACAGCAGTCTAATTTTATTCAACGATTAAATACACGCGTCCAAAGGAATTACGATCCGAAAGCACAGCAGCTCGCGCAACAACTTTGGGATCAAAGCCAGCATCAACCGCAGTTATACATTCAAAAAGTATTGAATTGGTATCAGCAAAATAATTTTATTTATACATTAGCACCTGGAGTTCTCGGACAGCATCGGATTGATGATTTCTTGTTTAATTCCCGCCAAGGGTTTTGTGAACATTATGCATCAAGCTTTGTGATGCTGATGCGTTATGTAGGCATACCTGCACGTGTTGTTACGGGTTATCAGGGTGGGCAATTGGCGCCTGATACTAAAAGCTGGGAAGTCAGACAATTAGATGCGCATGCTTGGACGGAAGTCTTCATTAATCAACAATGGCAGCGTATAGACCCGACCAGCATAATTGCACCACAACGCATTGATGACGGAATGCAAAATGCTCTGACACAAGATACTCGTATTTTGGGAGAGAATTCGACGTGGAATGTGCAACGTTATGCCATGTTAACCCAGTTAAGAGTATGGAGTGATTATGCGAGCTATCAATGGCAAAATAAGATTGTCGGATACGATACGGATTCACAGCAAAGTTGGTTGGCAAAGTTAGGTTTAAATTCATCTTATGCCATGATAGTGATTTTAGTTGGTAGTATTTTAGGCTTGGTCGCAGTCTATTTTTTATGGATTTATTTAAAGACTCGTCAGAAAATTTCATCTCTTGATCGCGCTATTTTAAAGTTCAATAAAAGCTTGGTAGATGAATTAAAGCAACAGTATGCAGAAACATTTTCTCAATGGATGTTACGTTTAAGTGGGCAGGTTGATCAAAAAGATCAGGCTGTTTTTATACAAGCAAAACAATTATTTGAACAAATAAAGTATGCGCAAAATTTGGAAAAACCTCAGGATGTTCAAAAATTTAACATTTTGCTTAAAAACTGTACGTGCATTTTGAAAAAGCATGAAAAGGGCTTGTCATAACTTTCAAAAATGAATAATATGCCAAGCATTCTAGGTGTATAGCTCAGTTGGTTAGAGCGCTACGTTGACATCGTAGAGGTCAGCAGTTCGAGTCTGCTTATACCTACCAAGATTAGCTTTTATACAGCTTTCCATATCGTTGTATAAAGCAGAAAACCTCCTAAATTCATCGGTTTAGGAGGTTTTTTTATTTTTAAAATTCTGGTATGTATCTCTAAAACTGCCGCATGTTTGTATCACAGCTTGTATCACGGTTTAATAATCGAACTCGTGATACAAGGTGAAGCGCATGTTTCGGAAAGACATAAAAAAACGACCTCTTAGTGAAAAAGTTCTCGCCACTTTAGTACCTGAGGACAAAGACTACCGTGAACTCGACGGCGCTGGTTTATATTTTGTGGTGAAGAAACTTGGTACGAAGTCTTGGCAGTTTCGGTATAAAAATTCTGAAGGGAAATGGGCATGGATCGGCATTGGCTCATACCCTAATGTAAGTGCAAGACTCGCTCGTCGAAAAGCACAAGAACATCAATTAGCCTTGTCAAAAGGCGAAGAATTAAAACCAAAGAAAATATTGCTGAATGAGAAAACAGAACTAGAAAGTTTCTACTTTCAGAATCTCATGCGTGATTGGTTGGATACCAAGTCAATGCAATGGGGCGAAGCGACATACAGTAAAGCCGAGAAGTCCATTTATAAACATCTTATTCCTAAGTTTGGTCAGCGCAGTTATACCGATATTGGTGTAAAAGAATGGTTTGATTTCTTTCAAGGGTTACAACGTAACTTAGGTATTCATACACAAACTGTAAAGTTGGTATCCTACGCGCGTGGTTGTTATGACTGGGCGAAGTTTCAAGGAAAAATGAATTTCAATCCGCTCGAAGGGATCATGAAGTATTTAGATCGACATGAATCGGGCAATATGAATTTTATTTCGATGGGTGACATGCCGATTTTATTGCAACGAATTCGTGGCAATAAAAAACGTGCGATCGGCATCGGTTTGGAATTATTAATTTTACTTTTTCCTCGTCCAGGCGAGTTAAGAT
>JAHLFF010000156.1 GCA_018883945.1 Candidatus Acinetobacter avistercoris | reverse complement strand
TCTATCTCGATTCTACTGAATCGGATCATCGGATTGCCAAAGCCGCAGGTGGCCAAGGGGTGCTAGAGAATGGTCTGCTGGTTCATCCACTCTGTAATAGAATGAAATCAGATCTGAGCCTGGAAGAGATCAGAGCGGATTTGTTTGGTGAGTTATTGTATTAATCAGCAGGGCTATGTTTTTGTGTTCTCAAGTGTGTTAATTAATGATAAATCACATGATTTAACTTTTGATCTATTTTGCCAATGTGGTTTTTTTAATTCAGTGCAGAATCATAGTTAGAAGCTAGCTGTAGTTTCTGAATGATCGTCAAGATCCTTAGTTTTGCCCATAGATTCCCTCTATGGGTATTTTTTTGATCAAAAATCATGTGTGGATGCCCTAGAATAAACCTTTTAGCATTTCATAAGCAATCAAGATTAAGCCTGACACCATCAGCACCACAAAAATGAGTTCCACTCTAGTTAACATAGTAATTCCATTTACTTTTCACCCAATTTATATGGCAAATAAGTCGTAGTAGCAATGACATAACATGACATAGAAAATAATCAAAAAGACAGAATTTGGATTTTTATATTCAAGGCGAATTATTAAGATAATTGTGAAAACTTCATAGGAACTTCTTTTTTCTCAATGAAAATGTTATATCCTTAGAGTCTGCATGATCCATTTGAAGCGAGAATTTTATGAAAAAAGTTATTGGTATGAGAAATAGCCGTACTGAAGCCTTTAAAATCGTAAAAGCTTCATTTGCCGTAGATAATTTGGTTGTAGATAATAAAGGCTTACAAGCAATTAATGACTATGTGACGGGTTCTAAGACATTTGAACAAGCCAGAAATACACTCGTTGAAATGTACCGTGTACGATAAAAATGTTTTTTGATGATGCACTACATTATTATCTGACGGAAGAAGATTTTTATGATGATCCATTCTGTGATGAAAATGGTGTTTTGATCAACAATCTTGGTATTTCTAATACCAAAGACCTGAATGAGGCAGAGAAAGCGCTAAGTGCCTTACAAAATACAAGGTTACAGGAAAATATCTCTGTTTTTCTAGGCAATTTTGATTTACAGCACCTACAAAATATACATCATCAATTATTTATGGATGTCTACCCATGGGCTGGCCAATTAAGACGCGTGAATACCTATAAAGGTGAATGTATCTTTCTCCGTTACAATAGCATAGCTCCTTTATCAGATCTGCTGTTTTCATGCCTCAATAATAACTTTAACCATTTGATTAATAATAAAGAAAATATAGATTTGGTCTGTAGTTTTTTAGCCAGATTTTTTGTTGTTTTAAATTATATTCATCCATTTAGAGAAGGTAATGGTCGCTCACAACGTTTCATGCTAGGCCAGATACTATTTAAGTTAGGTTATACGATCGATTGGACCACTGTGAGTTCAGATGCTATGAATCAAGCAGTGATCGCAGGATGGAAAGAAGGTAACTTTAAGCTCACTGAAAAAATGATTAAACTTAATATTCAAAGATTAGAAGTAAGTTGAACACCTAACCAATATCGTACTCAGCATCAATTTTGGTGTTTCTTCAGGCCTACTGCTGACACTTCAAATGATTCCATGATAAAAATCAAACATCATTGTAAAGCCTCTAAAAAACGATTGCTCCAACAATAAAACACAACACCCCAAAAGCGATCCAGAGCCAGACAGTTGATCTGGATGTCTGCATACCTGGGTTATTCAATGGCGGTGGTTGCTCAGAGGCGTTCTGTGGAGTATTCGGCCTGTTTGTATGAGGATGATGCTTGGAATAAGAAAGTCCTGTTCCGGGAATGCCCACGCTGGTTCGGGTGCCTTTTTTACCAATATTTAAAGAAGCACCGGGTTTGCCAATGCTCGCACTGCTGATGCCCTTAGGCGTCAGATTAATTTTTAAACCCGGTAAGATTTTAATGCTCTTGCGAAATCTAAAGCCCATATTTCCCCCATTTGCAAAACCAGTTCGCTGTGTATTTCAGTTGATAGAGGTAAATTCAGAGAATCTCAGATCCTCATCTACCTCGCTAGTCGGCTGTCCCCATAGAGACATCCGTATATTTTTTATCTGGTGATTGCAATACTACCTTAAAATACCGTCAAAAATCTTTACTGTATATTTGCTGTAGGGTAATCTTAAAACTGCTATTTATTGACTGATTGGTATATGACGACAGATAAGCATGAAGTCCTTCTCAGAATGAGAGCCATTGAACTCCTTGCATACTGGGAAGGTCGTTTGGTTACCAATCGTTTGATGAGCTGGTTTGGACTGAGTCGACAGCAGGCTTCTGCGGATATCAAGCGCTATAATACGCTGTATAACCCAGATGCCTTGGTCCATGATCCCTCCGTAAAAGGCTATGTGCCTAAAGCCACGTTTCAACCGGTGCTGACTACCGTACATATCAATGAATATCTCAATATGCTGTCAGGTTTGGTTAGTGAATCGCATACCCTGATTGCGACACCAGAACCGAATCTTACAGCAGTTCAATTACCTGATCGCAGTGTACGTCCTGAAGTGATTCGGGAAGTGTTGCGTGCCTGCCGCAACCAAAGTACTTTAAAAATGATTTATGCCTCCATGCAGAATCCGCAGTGGCATGAACGCATGATTTCCCCACATACCCTAGTTTATACCGGTTTTCGCTGGCATGTCCGTGCCTATTGCCATCAGAGCAAGCAGTTTAAGGACTTTTTACTCTCCAGAATTGATCGCACACCTGTTGTGGTGGCGATTGAGTCAGTAGACCCTG
>JAHLFF010000155.1 GCA_018883945.1 Candidatus Acinetobacter avistercoris | reverse complement strand
TTTTTGGTCAAAATGTGGCGTTTGAACGCTTGTTTACGCTTAAAACCGTTAGCAGTCGCTTTAAAGCGTTTAGCTGCACCACGGCGAGTTTTCATCTTAGGCATAACAACCTCTTTTGAACACCTGTTCGGAACGTCTGCACCATTGCAAAAACGACCTGCAGGTAAGGGAGCGAGTATTCTAAAGCATCTTTGATTAAAACAAAAGCAATAACATTAAATTCATTGTTCGACCCGATCAAACCAATAAAGCCACTAAAATCCTTGCAGCCAAACTCAATACAGTAAATACTCGCACTGCTTTATTCGACATTCATTTTCAGATCATTTCTAAGACATAACATTATGAAACCACTGCTCTGCTGTTCTTTCCTCATGTGCCTTGCTTCAACATCGGCTTATAGCTTAGAAAGCACAACATCAACGCAATTGAGCACCCAAACTACGGTTGCTGAACCTGCACATTTAACAACTCGAATTCAGTGGACTAAATTTCCTCAGCTACAATTTGAAGATGCTGATTTAAAATCCCTAGATCGCTATGCGATTGTCCGCATTAAAGCAAATGAGTCTGGCAAAGTAGTCGATGCTTCAGTGAAGGAAAGTACTGGCATTCAGAAATTAGACCAAATGCTATTAAAAGCAGTTTATGCAGCAAAAACCAAACCCTTTAAAAAAGATGGGAATGAACTTTCAATTATTGGTTATCAAACATTTAGTCTAAAACTGAATGAAGATACTGAAAACTGCCCACTGAACTTCAACTCTAAAGTCTGGCAAGCACAACAAGCGCAAAAGAAAACCGCATTTACCTATTTAAACCAACCACAGCTCAATATAACGTCCAATGATTTAAATGGGCATAACCGAAAAATTAAATTCACCTTTAAAGTCAATAAACAAGGTGATGCCACTCAAGTAAAAATCAACACTGGCTCTGGAGTCTATGCATTAGACCAAGCGCTTAAACAAGCGGTTTTAGCTGCTCAGGTTAAAGTTCCACGAAAATATTGGGTTTATAAAAAGTCAAAATTAAAAGATGAAATTATGTTTAATTTAAATGATTGCCAATCACCAAATTGACTATAAAAACCCTAAAAAAATTAAATAAACACATATATAGCGACCGATTTTTGCGATAGATACGATAAGCAAAAATCGGTAGAAATTCTCTTTAAGCAATCCTGCTATTAGCGTAATGGGATCACCAATAATGGGCACCCAGCTCAGCAATAACGACCAATATCCATATTTTTGATAGGTTTTTTGTGCCTTTTTCATACTCTGCTCTGACACAGGAAACCATTTTCTATTCTTATATTTTTCAATCTGAACGCCTAAATACCAGTTGACACAAGAACCCAGTATATTTCCGATACTCGCCACCAAAATTAATAGTACCGCTGAATATTCTGTCTTCATCAGAAGGGCTAATAATACTGCTTCAGACTGCAACGGTAATAAAGTCGCTGCACCAAAAGCAGAAATAAAAAGTAAAAATAAACTCAGCACTACAGTCCTAGTTTCTTCTTGGTTTTTTTATACTGATACACAGATCCAACAACAGACAAAATCAAAATGAAATAACGACTCCATCGGTAGCGATCTATTAAGGGATCAATAGCTGCGCGCACTGTAACATTATCTTGAGTTTGCAATGTCTGTACCAAGTTTTGTACATGTACTGCTTCCGCAACCAGCAGAATCAAACAGCCGACCAAACCCATAATAATATAGACGTAAATTTTTGCGTTATTTTCAATAATGGTTGTTGAATTTAAAAAGAATGCTTTCATCACTTTGGACTCAATAAAAAACCACCGTTAAGGTGGTAAATTGCTTAATCATGAAATCTTAGCACAGTTGTCCAGTGCAATTTGATTACACCTGTATTGAAAGTGCTTTTTGAACAGCTGATCGTGCAGTGAGTCGCTCGATATAATCCTGCACATGTGGATAGTCTTCTAATTGAATACTTTGCCAATCATGACGCAGCAACCAAGGTAAAATGGCCATATCTGCAATCGAGTATGCTCCCGCGACGTATTTCTGCCCAATCAATTGCTTATTCAACACGCCATAAAGTCGCTTACTTTCACTTACGTAACGATCAATCGCATAAGGAATTTTTTCTGCTGCAAATTTATTGAAATGGTGATTTTGTCCTAACATCGGACCCAAGCCACCCATTTGCCACATAAGCCATTGTTCAACTTCAACACGCTCTTGCTCATCACTCGGATAGAACATTCCTGTTTTGCGACCTAAATATTGTAAAATTGCACCAGATTCAAAGATCGAAATCGGTTCACCTCGCGGGCCTTGCTGATCCACGATAGCGGGTATTTTATTATTGGGAGAGATCTTGAGGAAATCTGCTTGAAACTGATCATTTTCCATAATATTAATTGGATAGATTTTATAATCTAGGGCCATTTCCTCTAAAGCAATTGCCACTTTATGACCATTGGGTGTACCCCAATAATATAAATCAATCATGTTTTAATCCTTTTCGATTCTGTCTAGTATTCTTCAGTTTTGATTATTTTATAACATGTTTTTGCATTCTAAATCACATATAAAGTTAATCAATACTCATCTCAAAATCTGTATATGACTCACTCAAAATTTTTGCTCAAAAAAATTTAAAAATAATCTTGAAATTTTGAACCTCGTACCGATATTTAAAATAACAGCAAGGATCTGATGATGCTGTTGAATCTTTATTGGTGCTATGCACAATAAATTGAAATCTTATTTTTATAACTTTGCTGACCTCAGGAGGTTTTATCAATGAGCAACATGAGTCTAACTCCGCTATTCCGTCGTAGTATTGGTTTTGATCGTTTTAATGATTTATTTGATTATGCCATGCAAAGCGATACACCCAATTATCCACCGTACAATATCGAAAAGATTGCAGACAACAATTATCGTATCGTGGTTGCCGCAGCGGGTTTCTCTGAAGAAGAGCTTTCAATACATCTTGAGAACTTAGTCCTGAGCATCTCAGGTAAGCCCAGCGAGCAAAACAAAGAGACAAATACGGAGTTCCTACATAAAGGTATAGCCCGTAGAGCATTTAAGTTATCTTTACGCTTAGATGAACATATCGAAGTACAAAATGCGAACTATGAAAATGGATTACTCACCATTGCATTAGAGCGTATTATTCCTGAAGAAAAATTACCTCGCCAAATTCCGATTGGAAAAAATGTGAATCGTTTAGAATCCGTTACTGTAGATGCTTAACATGAATAAAAGACCTGCCCAGCGCAGGTCTTTTTATATTTAAATTTTGTTCTTCTCTTTCTAAATTGACTCTTTATTCCAACAAGATAAATTCGATTTTTTAATCAATTTGACCTGATTGAGTTAGCTCAATATTTTTGAGGTATTGAGTACTCATGATTTTATTCAAATTCTTTAATTTAACTGCAAACAAAAAAAAGCACTGCATAGTGCAGTGCTTTTTCCAGTCTGGATAATATTACTTTTTCTTTTTAGGACCAAGTAACATACCCATTTGACGACCTTCCATTTTTGGTGATTGTTCAACAACACCAAAATCAGTCACGTCAGCTTCAATTTTTTGCAATTGAGCTAAACCGAGCTGTTGATGTGCCATTTCACGACCACGGAAACGCAAAGTAATTTTGACCTTGTTACCTTCTTCTAAGAAACGAAGAATGGCACGCAGCTTGATGTTGTAATCACCAATGTCTGTACCAGGGCGCAACTTAATTTCTTTAACCTGAACTTGATGCTGTTTTTTCTTAGCATCTTTTTGCTTTTGCTTCAGATCGAATAAATGCTTGTTAAAATCCATGATCTTACAAACAGGTGGCTCTGCATTGGCTACGATCTCAACAAGATCAAGCTCAACTTCTTCTGCAGCGCGCAACGCTTCAGCTAATGAAACGATGCCTTTTTGCTCTCCCTCAGCACCAACGAGACGTACTTCTTTTGCACGGATCTCGTCGTTTAATGCAGGACGATTGCTTTTAGCACCCTGTTGTTGGTTACGGTCAGGCTGTTTAATCTTTATTACTCCACAATATACCGGCCACGATCGGCAACGGCTACTTTCACTAAGTCAACGAAGGCATCAATTGACATAGTCCCTAAATTTGTTCCAGCGCGAGTACGAACATTGACTGTCCCTTCCTCTACTTCTCGATCACCAAGGACCAATAAATAAGGAATACGCTCTAATGTACGTTCACGAATCTTAAAGCCGATTTTCTCATTTCTCAAGTCTGAAATGGCACGAATTCCACTTTCTTTGAGTTTTGCGACGACTTGCTCGCAAGCAACCGCTTGAGAATCGGTAATATTCATGACACATGCTTGAATCGGAGCCAACCAAGGTGGCATGAATCCAGCATAATGTTCAATTAGTATACCAATAAAACGTTCGAAACTGCCAAGTATTGCACGATGCAACATGACAGGATGGTCACGATCGTTATCTTCAGTCACATAAGATGCATCTAAACGTAACGGTAAATTAAAGTCACACTGTATTGTACCGCATTGCCAGATACGACCTAAGCAATCTTTTAATGAGAATTCAATTTTCGGTCCATAGAATGCACCTTCACCTGGTTGAAGCTCCCAATCCAGACCCGCTGCATCTAAAGCGTCTGCTAAAGATTTTTCAGCAACATCCCAAAGTGAATCTTCACCCACACGTTTTTCAGGACGTGTAGACAGCTTCATTTGTACATCTTCGAAGCCAAAATCTTTATACACATCTAAAGTCAGCTGAATGAAATCAGCAACTTCTTTACCAATTTGTTCAGTGGTACAGAAAATGTGTGCATCATCTTGAGTGAAGCCACGAACACGCATAATGCCGTGTAATGAACCCGATGGTTCGTTACGGTGACATGAACCAAACTCAGCCAAACGCACAGGCAAGTCACGGTAAGACTTTAAGCCTTGGTTGAACACTTGTACGTGACAAGGACAGTTCATTGGTTTAATGGCGTAGTTACGGTTTTCAGAATGTGTTGTAAACATCCCATCCGCATAGTTTGCAGCATGGCCAGACTTTTCCCACAAAGTGAAATCAACCACTTGTGGTGTACGAATTTCTTCATAACCATTGTCTTGCTGAACTTTACGCATGTATTGTTCAAGTATTTGGTAAATCGTCCAGCCATTCGGATGCCAGAACACCATACCTGGTGCTTCTTCTTGCATATGAAAGAGATCAAGCGCTTTACCAATTTTACGATGGTCACGCTTTTCTGCTTCTTCAATACGTTTTACATAAGCAGCAAGTTCTTTTTTGTCTGCCCAAGCTGTTCCGTAAATACGCTGTAACTGTTCATTCTTCGCATCTCCGCGCCAGTAAGCACCCGAGATTTTAG
Organism: Candidatus Acinetobacter avistercoris; assembly: GCA_018883945.1. Taxonomy (GTDB): domain Bacteria; phylum Pseudomonadota; class Gammaproteobacteria; order Pseudomonadales; family Moraxellaceae; genus Acinetobacter; species Acinetobacter avistercoris. Next base: position 10,094 of record JAHLFF010000155.1, on the reverse strand, counting down.
TTAACTTGAATGATTTTAAAAATTTAGTATTCGGTACATGCGGACCACGGCACATATCCAAATAATCTTGATGGTAGTACAAGCCCATTTCTGTTTCTTCAGGCATGTCCGCAATCAAGCGTAATTTATATTCTTCGCCGCGTGCTGTGAACTCTTCGATCACTTCATTACGCGGAGTCATTTTTTTCACGACATCATAATCTTGATCGATCAGCTTTTTCATGCGTGCTTCGATTGCAGCCATGTCATCTAAAGTAAATGGACGTGGCATCCAAATGTCATAGTAGAAACCTTCTTCAATGACTGGACCAATCACCATCTTTGCTTCAGGGAACAATTGCTTTACTGCATGACCCACTAAATGCGCGCAAGAATGGCGAATGATTTCAACACCCTCTTCATTTTTAGGGGTGATGATTTGCAACGTAGCGTCTTCAGTAATGAGGTCAGATGCATCAACTAAACGATTGTTAACACGGCCTGCAACTGTATTTTTTGCAAGACCAGGACCTATGCTTAAAGCAACATCCATAACAGAAACCGCGTGATCAAATTGCTTTTGATCACCATTCGGCAAAGTAATAACAGGCATAAAAAATCCTTAAGGAGTGATGCCCCGTACCATGGAGCATGTCACCGCGAGATTATGATCGAGGAAAACCTCAAAATATAAAATCGGTGCAATATATTAAAGTGCCAAAATTTTACACCTTTAATGGTTTTTTATAAACCATTCACTTAAATTAAACACAAATCTAGATGAATTCATTCGTATAAATAGCGCTAAACCAATCAAAACACAGAAGTTGATAGGAACATCATTATTTCACTACAATCCAAGGACAAATCAAAGAACAGGCTTTTGTCACTATTTTAAAAAATAGTGCGTTCTTTATTTGTATAACAATCAAATCGTTTCAGCAAAAAAAAATACGCTAATGACCGAAAGTGACATAGGTTTGTAACTCATCTATTTGAAACTCATTTATTTGTAACTCGCCCTTGGCTTTCTCTATTTCTATAGTGCATCTCAATTTTTATCTCATCATTAGAAAACTGTATACCATTTTTCGAAAACAACCCTTTCACGTGATATGGCATACTTAAAGTCGATTATTTTATATATTGATTGAAAAAATATAAATCTCATGCAAAACACTACCCACCCAAAATCAATTAGGCAGGTCACATGCAAATAAAAAAATTACTCGCTTGGTCATCTTTAGACACTTTAAAACCTACTTATGCACTTGCAGCCAATGTGGATCTCGTGGTTCTCCGTTTAGAAGACACTGATCCTGAAAAAGTCGTGGTGATGTATGGCCGCTGTCAACACCGCGGCGCGTTAATGTCTGATGCACATATTCAAGGCGATAAAATCACTTGTGGACTTCATGGCTCACATTACAGTTATAAAACGGGTATAAACCCACGTTATATCAATAAAAACTTACATAAATTTAAAGCTTGGATTGAAGATGATTTTGTTTGTGTCGATTTAGACGAAATCCAAGCTTGGGAAACTAAAAACCCACAAAACTTCAAACGAGATCAGTATCAAGGTTTGTATGCAGACTCACAAAGTGCACCTGAAGAACCACATAATAAATTTATTTTAGAGCTCGCACGCCATGGTCTCAGCAAGTTTGGTCATCATGGGCCAAGTGCCGCGATGGGTGTTCCTTATAATCAACTTCCAAAATGGGAAGATATTCAGTTAGTCACAGCACAACTTTGGAAAGTCCCTCTACTTGATGATGCCGCGGTATCAACAGAAGTGATTATTGGTAAAAATGCAAAGAAACCCCTCAAGCTCAAAATTCCAATTTTTGTTTCAGATATGAGTTTTGGCGCCCTCTCGCAAGAAGCCAAAGTTTCATTAGCACTGGGTGCCGAACTGGCTGGAACAGGTATTTGCTCAGGTGAAGGTGGCATGCTTGAAGATGAGCAAGCGGCCAACTCTCGTTATTTCTATGAGCTTGCTTCAGGTCGCTTTGGTTATGACATCGAAAAAGTTAAGCAGTGTCAGGCTTTTCATTTCAAAGGTGGTCAAGCTGCTAAAACAGGGACAGGAGGTCACTTACCGGGCCATAAAGTGGTCGGCAAAATTGCAGAAGTTCGTGGCTTAGAAGAAGGTCAAGCCGCTATTTCCCCTGCAACGTTCCCTGATTGGACAGAGCTATCACAATACAAAGCATTTGTTGAATATATTCGCGAAGAAACAGGTGGCATACCCATCGGATTTAAACTTTCGGCACAACATATTGAAAAAGATATTGATGCTGCACTGAGTATTGGTGTCGATTACATTATTTTAGATGGCCGTGGCGGCGGTACTGGTGCAGCACCGACCTTATTCCGTGACAATATTTCCGTTCCAACGATTCCAGCCTTGGCTCGAGCACGTCGTCATTTAGATCGTTTAGGTCGTCGTGATATTAGCTTAGTCATCACAGGCGGTTTACGAGTTCCTGCTGACTTTATTAAAGCATTGGCTTTAGGTGCAGATGCCATTGCGATTTCAAACTCAGCGATGCAATCCATTGGCTGTTTAGGTATGCGCGCTTGTCAAACCAATGACTGTCCTGTGGGGGTTGCGACGCAACAAGATCATTTACGTCGCCGTATAGAAATTGAAAAATCAGCGCAACAATTGGCAAATTTCCTACACGCTTCCACTGAACTGATGCAAGTTATGGCGCGTGCCTGCGGTCATGACCATCTCAGCAAATTCAGTATCGATGATTTAACCACATGGAAACACGAAATGAGTCAATTGACTGGCATTCAATACGGCGGGGTTCAATAATTTCAAAGCATCAGATGCTTTAATTTTATGATCTTTGTATAGATTCAAACTACAAATAAAAAGGACACAGCCGTGTTCTTTTTTTTGCTTAAATTTGATCAAAAAAGTACCCAAAATGCTTTTCACCCTGAACTAAGCTGAGATCCCAACCTATAACAATAAATAAGCCATCGCAAAACTGCTTGAGATGGCGGATGAGATTCAATACTTCAAAGTTATTTAAATTTCAAACAGTCAATATAATCGACTAAAGAACTACTGATTTCTTGCACAAATTTGTCTATGTTGATTACAGCCATAAAAATTTAATAAGGAAATATAAATGAATAGCGCCTATGATCAGCTCCCTCGCACACCAGCAAACTTTGTTGCGTTGTCACCACTGCGCTATTTAGAACGTGCTGCCTATATTTATCCTCATCAAGATGCCATCATTCATGGCGCACGTCGGATTTCTTGGCGAGAAAAATATACTCGCTGTCGTCAATTTGCCGATCAATTACAAAAATTAGGTATCCAAAAAAACGATACCGTTTCAGTACTTCTGCCCAATGTTCCCGCGATGCTAGAAGCACACTTTGCTGTACCCATGTCTGGTGCTGTTTTAAATACGCTAAATACACGTCTTGATGCTAAGACTTTGGCCTTCATGTTGGAACATGCAGAAACAAAAGTATTATTGGTTGATCCTGAATTCGCGGCTTTGGCACAAGAAGCACTCGCTTTGGTTCAACGAGAAATTTATGTCATCGACGTAATGGATACTGAATATGAAAATCATGCAAATAGTATTGCAATTGGTCAGGTTGAATATGAGGATTGGTTAGAAAATGGTAACCCGCAGTTTGAATGGGAACTACCACAGGATGAGTGGGATGCGATTAGCTTAAGTTATACCTCTGGAACAACAGGCAATCCTAAGGGTGTGGTTTATCATCACCGAGGGGCTTATATCAATGCAGCAAGTAATATTATTGCTTGTGGCATGACACCACGTGCAACTTATCTTTGGACACTGCCATTATTTCACTGTAATGGTTGGTGCTTTGCTTGGACCATTGCCGCAAATGGCGGAACCAATATTTGTCTACGTAAAGTAGATCCTGAACTTATTTTTAAACGCATTGCTGAACATAAAGTCGATTATTTCTGTGGCGCACCGATTGTGCTTTCAATGTTGATTAATACACCTAAAGAAAAACAGGTAAAAATTGATCATCAAGTAGAAGTCATGGTTGCTGGTGCTGCACCTCCTGCCGCGATTATTGAAGGTATGCGTAACCTTGGCGTCAACGTCACTCATGTTTATGGTCTAACTGAAACCTATGGCCCTTCTGCACTGTGTGCTTCTCAAGCTGGCTGGAGTGAGCTGAGTATTCAAGAACAAGCGCAACTGCATTCTCGTCAAGGCGTACCCTACCCATTGCAAGATGGTATGAAAGTCATTGATCCGGAAACGATGCTTCCTGTACCGCATGATGGAAAAACGATGGGAGAAATTATGTTCCGTGGAAACATCGTCATGAAAGGTTATCTCAAAAATCCTGAAGCAACAGCCGAAGCATTTGCAGGGGGCTGGTTTCATACTGGTGATTTAGCCGTGTCTCAGCCTGATGGATATGCCAAAATTACCGATCGCTCCAAAGACGTGATTATTTCTGGTGGTGAAAATATTTCTTCTCTAGAAGTCGAAGAAGTCTTATATCAACATCCAGCAGTGCTTACTGCTGCAGTTGTTGCAAAACCAGATCCTCGTTGGCAAGAAGTGCCTTGCGCATTCATTGAGTTAAAACAAGGTGCTTCCGCAACACCAGAAGAAATCATCGAGTTTTGCAAACAGCATTTGGCCCGTTTCAAAGTTCCTAAAGATGTGGTGATCACTGAAATTCCGAAAACGTCGACCGGAAAATTACAAAAATTTGTTTTACGTGACTGGGCCAAAGAGCGTTCTGAGCGTGAATTAAGCTAATCTAGAGTTATAGAGATTTCGATAAGATAAAAATAAAAAACGACCATGCGTGGTCGTTTTTTAGTGCTATCAACATCATTCAATTAAAGCGCGGAAAACTCACGGCGGATTAAAATCGCTTGTTGGCAAATCCCCTCTACTTTACGCTGTTGTTCAAAGATCGCTGGCGTCATCACATCAAAATGATCAAAAAAACTAATTTCACGCTCATTGATATCATAAATTAAGGAATGATTCCCCACACCCGCGAATGTGTCGTAATACACGATCACCCAATGATTTAGCTCCACTGCATGTTGAAGCGCTGAGTAATTGAGTGCGGGTAAAATTGGAATATTCAGTCGTTCAGCTTCTCGATAGCTTGGAAGTTCGTTCACGTCTTTATGCAAATCTTCATCCGTATGAAAAGTGACCGTAAAACCCATTTTTTTTAAACCGACAGCCAGCCCAATGCTAAAAGTTCCATATTCTTCATCGTAAGCACAAACATTGGCTAACTCTTGGATATCAATTTCAATATCACAATGTTGCAATAACATCCACACAGCATAAATACCGCAGTTGGCATTCATATTTTGTAATTGTTCAGGAATGTCTAAGCTCATAAAATTCAGCCTTTGCTTAAGTCATTATTTATACGTTAAAGAATTTTAAAGCATAAAAGTTTAATTTAGCGTCAAATAAAAATCTAAGAAATAAAAAAAGCGATCCTCAATGATCGCTTTTTTCATATACAAACTAAAACTACTTTGTGTTGTCCGAAATCAATGCAACCTGTTGAATATAGTTGGTCATATTTAATTTCGACTGTGCAACAGCATCATCACCCAATTCTTGCTTAATATCACGTTGAATACGCAAGATATGTTGGCGAATCGCATGATGTTCAGCTGCATTAAAGATCTTAATGAATTCTTTAATCGCAGGATCACCTTGTGCAATCATTCGATCTACCCAACGATGCAACTGAGCAGTTTTCTTTAAGCCTTGTTGTGGTGTCAGATAAGAGAGAATTACACTTTCATCTTCATTACGTAATAATTTACCAATACGTAAAAATTGACGACGACGTGCTTCATGTGACGTAATTAAACGTACATCTTCTAATGCTTCAATTAAACGCTCTTCCACAGGAAGGTTTTTAATTTGTTTAGGATTCAACTCAGCGAGTCTTTCCCCCAAAGCAGCCATGCGTTGCACAGCCTTCTTTTGTTCAGTTTTGCTTGCACGTCCTTCTAAAGATTCAAAGTCATCTTCAGTAAAACGTTGCGTTCGACGTGCCACGATTATTCTGCCTCGTAAAATTTTGCTGCGAATAGCGCTTGGACTTCAGACAACGCTTTCTCTTCGTCTGACCCATCCACCACTAAACGTAAAGTTGTGCCTTTGCCCGCACCAAGCATGAGCAATGACATAATATTTTTGGCATCAACCAGTTTATCGCCCTTACCAATTTGAATCGAACAACGAAACTTAGTAGTGACTTCGATAAGTTTACCAGATGCTCGCGCATGTAACCCTAATTTATTAATTACGTCAACAGTTGTGTCAATCATGACCAGTGCTTCATTTCTCTATGCAAGACTTGAATAGACCATTGTGCCTCAAGTGCTTTTTTCAGTCTATCTACAATATATACAGAGCGGTGTTTGCCACCCGTACATCCTATGGAAACCGTTATATAATGGCGATGTCCTGCAGCGAATGCAGGCAACCATTTTTCTAAAAATTGATTTAAATCATTAAACATTTCATTGGTTTTATCATTAGAGCTTAGAAAATTCTGGATTGGTTCATCCAAACCACAGTATTCTCTTAACTCTATATCCCAATGTGGATTCGGCAAATGTCGAACATCAAAAATAAAATCGGCATCTAACGGTATGCCATGTTTATAACCAAATGATTGTAAAATAACAATCAGTTTATCAACCTGTCCCAAACGAGATAATAAAGTATCTTTAAGATCGTGAACACTTTTATCAGATGTATCAATCTGAAGCGTCGCTCTCATTTGAATCGGATGCAGTAATTGTTTTTCTTCTTGAATACATTCATTGAGGCTTTTAAAACGATTCGCCAATGGATGTGGACGACGAGAGGAACTAAAACGCGCTATTAATTCGTGATCCTTGGTCGTTAAATAAATAACATCGACCGCGCCATGTTTTGCAAGCTCCTGAAAAACTTGATCAAACTCTTGTAAATCAGCTCGTGTACTTCGAACATCGACACCGAGAGCCAATTGCTCCAAATGATTTTCTTGATCAAGTTTTTCAACAATTTCAGGTAATAATGCCAGAGGCAAATTATCAATACAGTAATATCCTAAATCTTCTAATACCTGCAAAGCAGATGATTTTCCAGAACCAGACTGACCCGTAACAATAAGAATGCGCTTCATAGCAGAGCTACCTTAATTGAATCATGAACTTGAATAATGAATCTGAATATTGTCGATTAAACGTGTTTTGCCAATTTTTGCTGCAACGAAAAGAACAATGTTTTGATCAAACTGTTCTACGTTTTGTAATGAAGGTGTTTTTGCCTCGACATAATCTATGGCAAAGCCTGCATCAACCAGTTTTTCTCGAATAGCATTCAATACATCATTCAGCGCCTGTCCTTGCTTTAACGCTATTTCAGCAGCTTGAAGTGACTGATAAATGACAGGTGCTATCTGACGATGTTCTGCTGACAAATATGAATTCCGTGAACTGAGTGCTAAACCATCTTCTGCACGTGCAATCGGAACACCAATAACTTCTACAGGTATATTTAAATCATGTACAAATTGTTTGATGACAGCCAGTTGTTGATAATCTTTTTGACCAAATAAAGCAAAATTCGGTTGCACGATATTCAATAACTTAGTGACCACAACAGCAACACCATCGAAATGACCTGGGCGCTGTGCTCCACATAATTCGTTGGTGATCTCTCCCACACTGATATTGGTCAAGCGTGGTTTGGAACCATACATTTGCTCTACAGAAGGTGCAAAAACAATATCGCAACCTACGTCTGCCAGAAGCTGGCTGTCTTGTTCTAATGTCCGCGGATAACTATCAAAGTCTTCATTTGGACCAAATTGAATCGGATTCACAAAAATACTAACCACTACAACATCACAGAAATTACGGGCTTCACGTACCAAATTTAAGTGACCTTGGTGTAAATTCCCCATCGTCGGGACAAAGCCAATCGTTTTACGAGCTTGGCGAGCAGCACTGAGAGATGCCGTTAACCCTTGAATAGTGGTTTCAGTTTTCATGTTGTACAACTCAACTTCTTACAGTTCGACTTGGAATGTCTGTTCTTTCGATGGAAATGACTGATCTTGTACCGCCTGATGGTACGCTTTAATCGCATCCAAAATAGCAGTCTCACCCGATTGTTCTTTCATAAAATTACGGACAAATTTTGCGACACGGCCCATGGTCAATCCAAGCATATCTTGGACAACAAGAACCTGACCATCGGTATCTACGCCCGCACCAATACCAATCACCGGCGTATTCGGGAAAAGTTCAGTGATTTCTTTACCTAACTGTGCTGGAACGCATTCGAGTAAAAGTGCTGCAGCACCCGCTTCAACAACAGCCTTACAGTCAGCAATGAGCTGATCAGCGGCTTCACGAGTTTTTGCTTGCAGCTTATAACCACCAAATACATGTACTGACTGAGGCGTTAATCCCAGATGTACACACACAGGAATGCCGTTACGCGTCAATACTTGCACAATCTCACTGAGCCAAGCACCACCTTCCAACTTGACCATTTGCGCGCCAACTTGCATCACTTTTTTAGAATTTTGTAATGCATCATTTAGTGTCGCATAACTCATGAATGGTAAGTCAGTTAATATAAATGCATGTTGATTGGCACGACGTACCGCGGCTGTATGATAAGCCATATCATCAACAGTCACAGGCAATGTCGAGTCATGGCCTTGGATCGTCATCCCCAAGGAATCACCAATTAAAATTGTATCAACTTCAGCAACTTCCATTATTCGAGCCATACTTGCATCATAGCAAGTGAGGCAAGAAAACTTTCGTCCTTGTTGCTTAAATTGTCTTAAATCATTCAGACTTAGCATAAAGATGTCCTCTAACACAGTCCCTTAGGAAGCACAGTTCCTTGGAGCATTCTGAAAAATTAAACATTCACCCATGACGCATCTGCAAGCACAGTTAATTGACTCTGCTTAACACTATCCGCATCTTGAATATTCAATCCATTGATTTTTAAATTGCTATCTAAATCCAACAACGGTAATAGAACAAAGTCACGTTCTAATATGCCGATATGAGGCACAGTCAAACGCTCATGTTGGATCTTTTCATCACCATAAAGTAATAGATCTAAATCAAGTGTTCTTTCACCCCAACGGCGCAAACGAACACGCCCTGATTCTTGTTCAATTTTTTGTAATTGGTCCAAGAGATCCAGCGGTGCAAACACTGTCTCTAGTTTAACAACCGCATTATGATAATGGGGTTGATCTTGAGGGCCCATTGGCGGACTGTGATACAGTCTTGAAGCCTGAATTCGACCTAATGCCGCAAGCTTTTGGTATGCGTCTATCAATATTTGTCGAGAATCACCTAAGTTACTTCCCAGCCCAATATAGGTCTTCGTCATCATTGAGTCGGGCCGAAAACCACTGTACTTAAATCACGTTTCACACGTCTACGCTTCAAAATTGGATGATCTGCATGGATCTCTCCTTCAGCAATAGGCGTTTTTGCATAGTTTGAACGTTTATTTTCAAAGCCAGAGTTATGCGCGGGTTTACTGCGTGAACGTCTACTTCGAGATTCCGTCTCTTTCACTAATGGTTCAATGAAAGACTGTTCCTTCGTATCAACAGTTTCATCCGTTGCAGTTGTCGACTTTCGACGACTCTTATTGCGTTGTCGGTTATAAACACTAATCGCACGCTCTTTTTCATCAAGCGACATGTTTTGATAAGCATCCCACCAACTGCCCATGCCCTGCGTCGTTTCATCACCTGACTTTTCACGCAGCAACATAAAGTCGAATCCGGCACGGAAGCGAGCATGACCCGAAAGCGACTCAATTTGCTGTGCTTTTGGATTCAACAAACGTGTTTGCATTTCCCATACTTCACGAATAAATGTTTCAGCAAAACGTGGAATAATGGTTCGGGTTGCCTGACGTTTTAAAACATCTAAGCCTGCTTGTGCACGTGCCTCAGTCGCCACGACACCTTTATTTGAATAAATTTCACAACGCTCTAAGAATTGCTGCCATAACAACACCGCATAAAAGAACGCAGGATTAATGGTC
>JAHLFF010000154.1 GCA_018883945.1 Candidatus Acinetobacter avistercoris | reverse complement strand
AGCAGAACGAGCAGTAACTTCAAGTACAAAATATTCCAGCAACTTTTTCTGTACTTTTTTATTTAATTTACAATTGATTATCTTCATTTTCGTAGACTAACATAAAGCTAATCTACTACAGCCCCAAATTTAATTTTATTACGAATTATTTTATTTCTGAATTTAATGCTGAATTATGCGAAAATATGCCTTTATATATTTATTTAAGAGCTCGTATGACAGTTCAGTCTCCTCAATCCTTAAGCGATATCGAAATTTTAGACGTTTTACAATCAATGAAAGACGACAAACTTGATGTTGAAGCGGAAGAGATCATTCGTGCAGGTGGGAAAGCGGGTCGTCAAGAAGCGTATAAAAATGCACTTGTTGCATTGCATAACTCTTTCGAAGAGAAATTTGTAGAAGCGGTAACTTTGGCTCTAGGTTTAAATGAAGGTCAAGCAAAAAAAATTCGTTATAAAAAAGATCGTATCCGTATTTTGAAAGTACGCGGGATAGATTATTTAGCCATTGATGGTGCAGAAACAGCTCATGTCTTGTCTCAAGTATCTCAAGCGATTGTACGTGAAGACGGCATTGTGAATGAAGGTTTACACAATATTTTCCCATTCTGGAAAGAAGGCTGGCCTATGGTTCAGTTTGATAATGCGTATACGATTTTGGCTGAAGATATAGATATTCACTATCAAGCAACTTTAGATAAATTATTGACGGGTTATGGTCGTTAATTGCGACTCAATTTTGTCAGCCTTTAAAAGGCGAATTTAAGAAAAAAAAAAGCACCCATCGGTGCTTTTTTTGTTTTAAAGGATATTTGTTATAGCAGTACTCGTTTTAGCGATACTCTTTTTATTTTAGCATTACTAGCCTAATGTCGAATAAAAGGGGAACATTCCAAAAACTAGGGCAGATACCAGCATAACCAAACACGTAATAATGGCCCATTTAATGGTGAATTTTTGATGTTGACCAAATTCAATCCCAGCCAAACCACAGAGTAAGTACGTTGAAGGCACTAATGGTGAAAGTAAATGAACAGGTTGCCCCACAATTGCGGCACGCGCCATCTCTACAGGCTCAATACCATAATGACTTGCTGCCTCAGACAGAATCGGAAGTACACCGTAATAGAAAGCATCATTTGACATAAAGAAGGTCAGAGGCATACTGAGAACAGCCGTAATAGGGGCTAAGTAAGGGCCCATACTCTGCGGAATAATAGCCACCAACTCTTTGGACATCGCATCGACCATACCTGTGCCGGTCAGTAGCCCTGTAAAAATACCAGCTGCAAATATAATACCGACAACGTTTAATGCTGCTCCTGCGTGATGTGCGACCAAGCTTTTTTGCATATCAATGTCACGATAGTTCACCACCAAAGCGATACACAACGCGATCATAAACAGCACAGGCATAGGTAATACGCCTTTCACCAAGCAGATCATGAGTCCTAATGTGAGTAAACCGTTAAACCATCTTAAGTGCGCACGATTGGCTTCAGGATTATTTGAAATTTGAATACTGTCGCCATGGCTGACATCTATATCAATAATGCCTAAGCGTTTTCGTTCCATACGTCCGTACATAAAGCCTAAAAAGTAAAGCCAAGCAATTGCAAATAACATTGGCAAAATCATTGGCACAAATACATCACTAGGGTCTACTTGTAAGGCACTCGCAGCACGAGCTGTCGGTCCACCCCAAGGTGTGAGGTTCATAATACCGCTTGAAAGCAACATTAAGCAGGCCATGATTAATGGACTCATACCCAGACGTTTATAAAGAGGGAGCATCGCTGCAACACAAATCATATAGGTGGTAGAACCATCACCATCTAAGGAGACAATAATTGTTAATGTGATGGTGCCTAATACAACTTTTAGTGGGTCACCTTTAACCAGACGTAAAATGAATTTAACAGATGGATCAAATAATCCTGTATCAATCATTATGGCAAAGTAAAGAATAGCGAACAAAAGCATGACACCAGTAGGTGCTAGCTTTTTAACACCATCCAACATCATTTCACCAAGTTCATTTATTTGAATATGACTTAAACTTTCAAAAAAGTATCCTAAACCGTATGCAATTAAAGCAAAAATAACAGGAATTAAAGTTAAAGCGACAAGTGGAGTTAAACGTCTTGACATGATTAAGTACATAAAGCACAAAATCATTCCAAGACCTAATAGGGTCAGCATGAATCATTCCTTGAGTTCTAAGTCGTTTTTTTATTGGGTAATACAAGGCGATCATAATCCTATATTTTGTAGAACAAAATATTGATTAGAAAATGTAAAAAAGCAAAGTATTGCCAAAGAAAATACTCAAATAAAAACAAGAGTATATGAAATCTAAGTTGATTAATAATTAAGCATTTATTGTTCTAAGGTGCTTTTTTTGATTTATTTGGGATTTAGTCTTTTTAGAAAATACTGGTATCAATGCCAGATTTAGATAAATGAAAAACTTAACTGTGGGAGAAAATTGAGAATTGTATTTCTAATCATCAATCATCAATCATCAATCATCAATCATCAATCATCAATCATCAATCATCAATCATCAATCATCAATCATCAATCATCAATCATCAATCATCAATCATCA
>JAHLFF010000153.1 GCA_018883945.1 Candidatus Acinetobacter avistercoris | reverse complement strand
GATCAATCAACCAGTAAAAATCCACACAAGTTGTTCTTCATAATCTCTTAATGATCTTCTTGCTGATTCGTCACCAGCAAGCTAGGTCGGCTATACTACTCTCTTTCAGAGAATAGTCAACAGGTTTTGTTAATTATTTTCTCAACCTATTCAATAAACTTAAATCTAACCACTCAGGCTAAACCATTGTTTATCAACAAGTTTTAATCAACATCACCGCCGATGGATGTGCATTCTACAGCATTTCAGATCAGTTGCAACCCTGTTTTTCAAAAAGATTTATCATGTGAATACTAAATAATCTTAAATACATATAAGTTTATGATTATTATATATTTTTTATTTTAAAGTAATTTTATTATTTATTTTGCTCACCCAAATAAGCCAGAATCATTGTGCTGAGTTCCGCCTTAAGCTGTTGTTCTGATATAAGAAAATCATTATTACTAACATATCTCATCATCGTAAATAGAGTGCTATTGATGATGACAAACGATTTATGTTTAAGCGTTTCGAAACTCCAATGCGGATAAAAGCGATTAAATACATATAAACCAACTTCAAAAAAATGTTTTTCTAAAATCTTCGCCGCTTCAGAGTTGTTATATCCATGCCAATGTTTGAGTACTTCAATAAAAAATCCGTTGTCTTCTCGCATAACATCAAAACCAAATTGCAAACTGCTATCAATCAGTACTTTCAATTCGATCTGTTCTTGAGATATTGAAAGTTGCTTCAGTGCCAAGCCCAAGTTTTCACTTTTACGGCGTAAAAGCTCCAAGATAATCTGATCTTTATTTTCGAAGTATTGATAGATAGATCCAACACTCACCCCTGACTTTTCAGCAATTTTGGGTGTGGTGACTTGAACTAAGCCATATTCAGCGACACATAACTGAGTGGCTTGCAAAATACTATCTACCACTATTTTCGCGCGTTGCTGTTGTGGTCTTTTTCTCATATACAGCTCAACCTGAAATGCGAATTGAATGCGAATAAATATTCATATTATTCTTTGGTTAAACAATAACCAGGTTGACTCCAACATGTCAAATTTAAAAATACCGAAACGCTTAGCGTCATTTGAAAGAATGCAAAAGAGCGATTTGATCTCTAGAGTATTAAACAAATTTACAGATCAAAACTTTATTCCCAGTTATGACGACTACTTGGCCTTAAACCAAAGTATGCACACTGGCGATATCGCCATGGATACGGTAATGGCGTGGGTGATGACCAACCCCAGAGTACATCGCAAATATTTCGAAACAGCACTTTATCAGGGCTTGGATCAACTTCCTCATGAAATTCCAGAGCTAACAACATTTTTTAAGTTGGTTGAAACGCCTCCAGTGTGGTTTGATCCTGCCAAAATAAAAGCATCTATTCAATTTACACATCGTTTGGGTACCAACAGCACATTTATACTCCGCGATTTAGCGTTAATGACGGGTTATCAATACCCAGGTTTTAATCAGCCACTCATATTGACTGGTGCGCTCAGTAAATTTGCAGGAAAACGTTTAGCAGAAACCCATAAATGGTGGCTCGACGTCAATAAAGAAAATAGTTTTGATCGTTTTAATGATGGGTTCACGTCGACTATTTTTGTTCGCTTTATTCACGCATTAGTGCGCTATCAACTAAACAAATCCGCCGAATGGGATCATGAGGTTTGGGGTGCACCCATTAATCAATTCGATCAAGCCTTAACAAATATTGCATTTAGTGGGGTATTGCTCTTAGGTGTTCGGGGAATTGGCATCTTTCCCAATAAAACCGAAGTAGAGTCGATTATGCATTTTTGGAAATATGCAGGTTGGTTGATGGGTGTAGATGAACAATGGTTAGTCGACAAAGAATCAGAAGGTTGGAAATTACTGCAATGGATGAACTATGCGCATCCAAAAGTTGATGACAGTAGCCGTAAACTTGCTGTGAGCTTATCTAAAGAGCCTTTTGAAAGAGAATATAAACGTTTTAATCGTTTTTTACAGAAGAAAGCTTATCGTAACCATTTGGACCTGACTCAACTGTTCCTAGGTCGTAAGAAAATGAAGAATCTCGGCCTTCCTCCCCGACCTATTGCCTGGTATCCAATCTATCTCATGGCCAAAAATACGGTAATTTACAACAGCGCCAAACAAATTCCGAAATTAGACTCATATTTGCAAAAACATGGGCGAATGCAACAAGAACAGGCTTTAACGTTGTATCAAAATGCAGGAAAACAATTAGCAAGCATGCATCAATAAATCAGAGCTTCACGATGGTGCTTTAAGATCATTAGATACTTATTTTTGATTTTAAGGCACTACTTTATTGTTATTTAAAATTATTTTATTGTTTCTAAGTTCTGCTAGTCGACGTATACACTTCAATAGATCAGCGATCATCTATAGGTACTAATAAACTAGGTGTTAATAAGCTAGCTATTAATAAATCGGTTTACTAAGAAACTATCGATTAAAAAAATGCCTCCCATTCCCGCTCTCGTGGCATCAATAAACTTTGGAAAAGCCAGTCGCAGAAACCACCATGATAAAACAGTGATTTCTGCGTGATTAACATTCTATAAAATCACTTTATAAAATATTAAATTTTTTAAAACTTCATGCTGATCCGTGCCCAATAATTACGACCTGTATTATTGAACTGTTCTGTTGCTGCTAAGCCAGTTCCAGCATCACCTAGTTTATTCAAATGTTCGGTATAGGTTTTATTGAGAACATTGTCCACCCCGACCGAAAGATCAACACCATCAACAAGATGATAAGTTCCATTCAAAGATAATGTACTAAAGCCTGCACTTGGTTTTATGTCATAGCCTACAATATTACCTTGATTTTGACTGATTCGATTCTGTCCATCGACGACACGCCAAAATGCACCCAAAGTGTAGTTATCTTGAATATAACGTAGATTGATTCGACCTTCCAAAGGTGAGATTTGCGGTAACGGCGTATTGTCTGTGGTGTTTCTACCCCATGCATACATCGCGCTTATATCCGCTTGAATGGCATCACTAAATTGATAGCCTATCCCTGCCTCTGCACCAGCAATGGTCGCATCTACATTTTTTGCGCCAGCACTAAAAGATGAACCATGACCATGCCCGCCCATACCCGTACTCGGATGGTCATGATAGCTCATGAGAATAAAGTCTTTTACCCATCCCGCATAGCCCGACACCCATGAACTATAAGCACCATGTGAATGCTGATAACCCAAATCAAGTTGTATGGTTTTTTCAGTATCCACACCATTAAATGTATTTACAGATCCAGCATTGCCATGTTTGGGGCTGTACAACTCCCAATAATCAGGCATACGTTCCACGAACCCTAAACCAATGTATGTCTTACCGTCATCATGTTCGGGATGGCTATTTTCAAAACGAATAAAACCACTGGCTAAGGTTTTATCTAACTTCAGATTAAAACCTTTATCGATAGAGTCTTTGCGTAAATCTTCAACTTTCACTTGATCGACGCGCGCACCTGTAACCAGCTTATTCTGCTCACTGAGTTGGTAACTTAACTCTCCAAAACCACCATAAGAGTTGAAGTGCATATCTTCAGTTGTTGGCATATTCATGGTTCGAGAAACCATACCGCCAGCATGCTTATTGTTTTGTGTATCAAGACCTGTGATCAGTTGGAATCGGTCCCACTCCTGTGTCATTACAACTCGTCCATTCAAAGTACGGCGTGTCACTTGCATAGAGGATGGGTTAGGCACCATACCTAAACTCATATCATGCGTCATCGGTGGTTTACGTAAGCTAAAGTTATCCATGACATGATCATTAAAACTATAGTTCACTTGTGCTTCAACTTTTTGAATAACATCAGTGAGATTTTTTTTCTCAAAGCGCAAACCTAAACTGTCTCGCTTAAATTGAGAACCATCCATGCTTCGTCCAGCATATGCTGCTTCACCATCAGCCGTACCACCCGTGAGTTCGAACCACGTATTTTCATCTGGTGTCCAACCCAGAGCCAAGTCTGCATTCCAGCGTTCCCAGTTTGAATGCACTGAAGTTCCATCACCATCTTGATAGTCATTGGAAACAGATCGATTGGTATTTAAACGGACATACTTTTGCTCGTCGCCAGCTGCGACCTCAACATTCTGATCTAAACGTCCAAATGACCCTGCTAAAACACTGACTTGACCACGATAGTTTTTATCTTCAGTGAATTGCTCAGGTTTTCGTTTAAATTGAACCGTTGCAGCAGATCCCGTATTGGCAAACTGAACCGTCTGAGGTCCTTTAATGACGGTGATCTCATCATAACTTTCAGGTGAAATATAGGATGTTGGCGAGTCCATTCGACTTGGACATGCGCCTAAGTTTTCAGTGCCGTCTGTGAGTATTTTAATACGTGAACCAAACATGCCACGGAACGTTACATCACTATTGGTCCCGCCACTCGTTACAGCGTTAAATCCAACAATACTTTGTAAATAATCAGCACCATCCGTTGCAGGAATAGGTTGAATCGGCTGTTTAGGATCAGCTCGTACGATCAAACCATTAGCGTCGTTACCCTGATGCGCTGTTGCGACAATAGGTGCAAGACTTTGTGTCATTTTGACTGGCATCGTTTCTTGAATCTTTATGATTGCCGTTGCATCTTTAACGTTGGCAAAACTTAGAGGTGAATAAAAGGCAACACAAATTGCAGCCGCAAGAGGCTGTAAATAAAATTTAGGCTGAGCCATGAGTTTATCTCACTTAATACATAAATATGAACTGCGTTTCAAGCAGCACAAGCTCTGGAGTCAATAAAACCCAGATCTATACATTTCATTTATGCAAAAAGCGGTGGCGCACGTCCTTGCGGCAAAAGATACAGGCGTTGCAGTAAGAAATAGACATGATTAAATGCTTCTTGAAACGCAATCAGACGTACTTGAATACGAATCAACACTTCTTTGACATGCAACTCAGGGGGTAAAACTAAATTACCAAACACCGTACAGTATTGGCATTGATGGTTGACATCGTGATGATCATGATGCGAAGTAGAAGCATCCGCTGATAAAACAACTGAATGTTCTTGGTGGGAATGATGCTGATGTTCGGCAACGCTATGTGATTCAGAAAGTCGCTCAGAAGTTATCTGAACAAATGCATTTGGTGGCTGAAATAAAGCACGGGTGATCGTTTCACAGACCGGAGCAATTTGATATTGCTTTGGTAGTAAAGGCTGTAAAAAAACAGCAATCTGTAAAAACACTGCTATAAAACTAAGCAGAAACCCGATGCGTAACAAATAAACAGCCTCAACTTATTTAATCTTTTCAATAGCGCTATACCTGAGTATAACAAAGCCCAATTGAAATTGGGCTTTGTTAAAATCTATTTGCGATTAACGTTTTACAGCGACTTTTTCTTTTTGACGCTGGCGCTCAGCTTTAGCAAGTTTTTCACGTGCACGCTGACGCTTAAGAGGCGATAAGTAATCAACAAATAGCTTGCCATTTAAGTGATCCATTTCATGCTGGATACACACTGCAAGTAAGCCATCGGTTTCAATTTCAAATGCTTTGCCTTCTAAGTCAATCGCATTGATTTTGACACGTGACGGACGTTCAACTTTATCGTATATTTGAGGTACAGATAGACAGCCCTCTTCATACGATAGGGTATCTTCAGTCAAAGGTGTAATTTGGGGATTAATAAACACCATTGGCTGATTTTTTTCTTCAGATAAGTCCATGACAATTAACTGAATATGATGATCCACCTGAGTTGCAGCCAAACCGATTCCTGCTGCTTGGTACATCGTTTCAAACATATCTGCTGCAAGGTGACGAATCTCATCCGTTACCTGCGCGATAGGTTTTGCAATAGTGCGTAGGCGCGGATCTGGGAAACTCAGAATAGGTAATAAGGCCATGCGGCTCCTCATTGGCTATGCCATTGATCTTAAAAACTAAATGAAGTTTATGCTTCATTAAATAATACGTGTAATATGCATATTATAACGCAAATGGACACATAATTTTAGGGAATTATGATAATGAAAAAGGTTTTATATAGCCTGGGACTTTTCCAAGCTAAGGGGTTAAAAAAACAATGTCTTGCAGTGGCCATATGTTTAAGTGCTGGCTTCATGACAACTCAAATCACACAAGCAAGTCCAAATATCAGCCCACCCGCATTAAAATCTAGCGCCCCACATGTGTATGTTGTAAAAAAGGGAGATACTCTGTGGGATATCTCGGGTAAATTTTTAAGTAAACCTTGGCGTTGGCCTGAAATTTGGGCATCAAATAAACATGTCAAAAATCCACATTGGATTTATCCAGGAGATCGACTACTTCTCTGTACCTTAGATGGTCGCCCACTCATTGGTAAAGATGAGGGCGATGGTTGTGAGGGTGTCATCCGACGTCATTTGGGTGGAGTTACGCTTAAACCACAAGTTCGCGTAGAGTCACTGAATAATACCATTCCAATCATTCCACTGGAGCATATTCAGCCTTGGCTAGATCATAGTATTGTCGTTAATCCAGAATCTATACAAAACACACCTTATATTTTAGGCACTGCAGATAATCGTATTGTCGCAGGACAAGGTCAAACTGTTTATGCGCGCGGTCAAGGTATTTCATTAGGTCAATCTTATGGTGTTTATCGTGAAGGTAAACCGTATATTTTCATCGATCAAAATGGCAAAAAATACAATGCAGGTTTAGAGCTCACTGAAGTCGCTTCTGCTACAGCAGTGGCCGATGAGAATAATATTGCAACCCTAGAACTGACCAAAAGCTTTAATGCTGAAGTACGTCGTGGTGATTACGTCTTACCTAAATATGATGCTAATTTGCCAAGTTTATTCTATCCAGCAACCAACACAGATATTGTTCCAGATGGCAAAATCATTCGTGTCATGGGTTCTATTGGAACGGCTGCCCAACATAGCGTGGTGAGTATTGATCGAGGTGCGCAACATGGCTCAAAACAAGGTCATGTGCTTAGTGTCTTTCAACAAGGTGAAGTGATCAAAGATCCTAAAACCAATGAAATGGTCAAGCTGCCAAGTCAACGCGTTGGCAATGTCATGATCTTTAAAGTGTTTGATCAATTGAGCTATGCCTATGTGCTAGATAGCACCTTACCGATTAAAGTGGGTGCAGAATTAAAACCATCACCAATGACTGAAAATTAAAAGGTAATGCGCATGTTAAATGAGATCTCTGAAGTTCAGTTAAGCTACATCAAACTTTGGTATCTCGTTCAACATTCTCTTTCTTCATTTCATAAAGTCATTCAACATTTTGGATCTGTTGAAAATGCGGTTCAGCCCAAACATTTAAATCGTTGGGCTGAACTTAATATTCATAAAAATCATATTCAACGTGCGAATGATTTTTCAAGTGTTGCTGGGCAATTTCAATTCAAGCAATGTTTGGATAAAATTAAACTGCATACAGATTTCATTCTGCTCGATATTGAAGATGATTATCCCAAACAACTCATGCCCTATACAGATCGCCCACCTATTTTATTTGGTCAGGGAAATTTACAAAATTTAAGCCAAGCCCAACTGGCGATCGTCGGCAGTCGCAAACCCAGTCCGCATGGCAAACAAGTCGCCTTTGATTTTGCTTTTTACATGAGTCAAAAGGGCTTTTTTATCACCAGTGGCCTAGCGCAAGGCATCGATGAAGCCGCACATTTAGGTGCGCTCAAAAACCAACGTACTATTGCTGTGATTGGGACAGGATTAGATCAGGTTTATCCTAGCCAAAATCGCAGCTTACAACAAAATATATTAGATCACTCAGGTACTGTTATTTCCGAATTTCTTCCTGAAACCAAACCTCTCAAACATAATTTTCCTCGACGGAATCGAATTGTGAGCGGCTTAAGTCTGGGCGTTTTAGTTGCTGAAGCAAAACTTGAAAGCGGTTCACTTATCACAGCACAAGCAGCGGCGAATCAGGGTAAAACTACATTCGCCATTCCGGGTCATATTTACAGTGAATTTCATCAAGGCTGTCATCAATTGATTCGTGAAGGTGCGATTTTGGTGGATCATCCTGAACAAATTATTGAGGATCTAGCTTTACCTGCTCAATGGCAACATCAACAAAATCAGCCTTTAACTGAAATAAGCAGTATTGAAGCGCAAGAAATATGTCCGCAGATTCCTCAGCATCTTTATAAGATTTACCAACAATTAGATTGGGTGGGCCAAGATTTAGATCAGTTAGCTCATGCACTCAATTCTGATACGGCGCAATTAACGGCAGCCCTCATGGAGTTAGAGCTTATGGGGTTTGTTATTCAACAATCAGGACTATTTCTACGTTGCCGTCAGATTAATTAAGGTCCACAATAACGATTTAGACTGCAAAAGGTGAATTGTTATGCTTACAACCTCAGTTGCTGAGGCTGCTCAATGTTTAGCGCAAGGTAATGTTTTGGCCTATCCAACAGAGGCAGTATGGGGCTTGGGGTGTGATCCTTTCAACGAAAAAGCGTTTCATGAAATACTTCGCTTAAAACAAAGACCGATTGAAAAAGGCGTCATTTTATTGGCAGGTCAGCTCAGTCAAGTTGAGCACTTATTGGTTCGCCTTGATCCAGAAATCCGTCTTCAAGTCATTGAAAGCTGGTCTAATCTATCCAATCAAGATCGCGCAACGACATGGCTACTGCCCGCAGATGAACATATTCCAAAATGGATTAAAGGTCACCATCCTAAAGTAGCCGTGCGCGTCACCAACCACCCTCAATGTATTGCCCTTTGTAACGCATTTAATGGATTTATCGTTTCAACCAGTGCCAATCCTGCTGGTTTAGAAGCTGCCCGATCAATTCAAGAGGTCAATCACTATTTTGGTCATCAATTAAATTATCTGAATGGTGATTTGGGACTGAGTCAAGAACCCAGTAAAATTATCGATGCCATAACCGGTGAGATCATTCGTGCTTAAAATCTTCTTGGATTTTTGCATTTTTAAATTGAGAAAAACACCAAATTTAAGACAAAAAAAAGCTCAGTCAAAAAAGGGAGACTGAGCATATAAATGGATGTGTAATCACACCCAGAGGGTTCAAAAATCACGAAGCAAACCACATATAAACTGAAAACAGTGGATGATTTTCGATAGCGCTATTATGCAACATATTAATTTGATGTACAAATTCTGACTTTTTCTTTAAAAGTCGATATTTTTATAAGCGACCTCTATATTTGTTTTACCAATATATTTAAGTGATTATTTTTATTTAATTAATATGGCTATTTTAACTCAATATTAAGACCTAATAACAATAAGTAAAAATAACCCTAAAAATATTTTTTTAAAATAATGTGCCGTTTGTTTTATTTTTAAACAAAAATAAAACAGGACTTATATTTTTTAATATTTTTTCAAATCCGCCTTTGAGCTAAACCGACACCCAACAAGATCACAATACCGCCGATCGTATGATAAATCGTCCAAGCCTCATTAAGCCAAATATAAGCAATGATGGCTGTAAAAATAGGCATCAAGTTCATAAAAATACTGGTTTGGTTTGGTCCAATGCGTTGCACAGCCATCATCCACACCAAAGGTGCCAATATTGAAGGAAAAATCCCTGCATATAAAACGCTTGCAAAATTATCAGATTGGATTGGATCTAAACCCAAGACCATCACAAAGGGCACATGATAAATAATCGCAAAACCGATTTGTATGTATAAGCTGATCATCAAAGGTAATTTGAGCTGCCATTTCTTTAGAAACACACCATAAAATGCATAAAAGAAAACAGCGATGATCATCAGCACGTCACCCCAATGACCTGCGAGATTCATCAGGCTTTCCCACCGCCCCTGACTGATCACATACAGTAGACCCGCAAAGGACAAGATACTGCCAATCACAGCAAAACGTGTTGGAATTTCTTTTAAGATAAGAATGGACACAAAGATGGTGAAGATCGGAATAAAGGCATTAATGATGCCCATATTGGTGGCTGTCGTATAATGCGCTGCTGTATATGCCAGTCCTTGATATAGAACCATGCCGCATAGACTTAAGAAGGCCAATTGCCAAAGATGAGGCCGAATGAGTTCACGCTGTTGCCAAACTTTTGGAATAATAAAAGGTGTCAAAATGACAAATGCAATTAACCAGCGATAAAAACTGATACTGACTGGAGAAATATAATCTGCAACATAACGTGAAATTGCAATATTAAAGGACCAAATTAAAACAGCGATTACAGGCAAAGCCAATGCCCAACTTAAATGCTTATTCTGAAGCCTCATTCAATAACAGTCCTTTTAATACTCATCTTTTACGTGAAAATCACGTCATTCAATTTTATTTTTTTCATGACAAATCCATCATCGTCATTAATGATGTTTCTAATTACCATATAGATTATAAAAAATAAAACAAGCAATCAAAAGCATATAATTAAGATACATTTCTCATATTCTGCAAAGCTTATCTACAAAAACACCATAGACCGCCAATTGTTGCTATGCGAGTTTATAAGCAGAGCGAAAAAATTGACGATACACTGTTTAGCTATGAGATTAGCTAGTTAGTTATGAGATTAGCTCGAAAGTTAGCTAGAAAAAAGTTAAACATAATCGTCATTTACGTACTTAAAAAATAAAGAGGATTAACATGAAAAAATTATTATTAGCATCAATGTGTATGACCACTTTAGCATTAGCTGCATGTGATAAAAAACCGAATGAGAACACTACGGCCGTTGCTGAAAAAAATGATACTCCAGCAATGACAACCCTAAGCAACAACGTCATGGCCGATATTAAAACTGATTTAGCACAATTAGAAATGCTGTCCAATACCAAAGCACAAGAAGCACTCAGCTTCCAAACTGAAGTGACTCAAGCCGCTCAATCAGGTGATCAAAAAGCCTTAGAAGGTGTTGTCGATAAAATGGAAAAATATATGGATACGTTTAATGATGATCTTGATGCATTAAAACTGAAAAGTACTGAAGCCTCTAACTTAAGAGAAAAAATGAAACAGTCAAATGAGTTAGGTGTAGAGCTTGCAGAAGCTGGTATTGAAAAAACTCCGAATATGGAAAAAATAAATGAACTTCAAAAGAAAGGTGTTGAACTACAAGAGTCAATTTTGAAAGACATGCAAGATTTACAAAGTAAAGTCAACATGGCAGCTTAAATGACAATCTAAAATACCTTTAAAATAGCATTTTATGGGTTAAGTCAAAGAACAGGCATATCGCCTGTTTTTTTGTACTTGAACTGATGCAGATGAAATGAAACTTTGCTTGAGTCTTAAGACAAAGCACGTTAAAACATTATCCATTCAGTTCATTTATTTAGGAATTCAACATGGCTTCAATATTTAATATTCCAGTACAGACGATTCAAGGTGAACAAATCGATCTCAGCCAATATGCAGGCAAAGTTCTATTAATTGTAAATGTTGCTTCTAAGTGTGGATTAACACCGCAATATGAAGGCTTACAAAAACTTTATAACGAAAAGAAAGCAGATGGATTAGAAATTTTAGGCTTTCCTGCGAATAATTTCCTTGCTCAGGAGCCTGGGACAGACGAAGAGATTCAAGCATTTTGCTCTTTAACCTATGATGTGGATTTCCCTCTTTTCGCAAAAATCTCTGTTGCAGGAGATGATAAACATCCTTTGTACCAAACATTGACTCAGGCAATTCCAGAGCGTCTTGGTGAAGGTCCTTGGTGGAAAGATTTAGTCGATTATGGTTTAACACCGAATCCTAAACCTGAAGTACTCTGGAACTTTGAAAAATTTCTAGTGAATAAGAAAGGCGAAGTTGTCGCTCGATTCGCACCAGATATCACTGCAGATGATGAACGTATTGTTAGTGCAATTCAGGCTGAACTTGCAAAATAAGCACCAGTATATTCAGCCAAATCTATAATATACATTGTAGATTTGGCCTTTAATGAAAAATCATCACCCATGTCTTTCAACAACAAAACTCGCAAAGTCTTAAAAACGACACTCTCAACAGCATTGTTCGATATTCCTTCTTCAATTTATCCATTTTAAACCTGAATTTCACTCATGCAGATGCATAGCTCAAACTTTAAAACATAGATTTGTTATGACTTTGCAACAATCTATTTTAACTCCACAGTTAGTCTCTATATTTCAATTAATGCTGTTATAAAGTTTGTTAAAGTCATGAAAAAGCTGATTCAAGGAGCATTGCTCCCCTTCACTCTCTTCGCATCCGTCATATTGGTGATGGGTTGTGATAGCAGTTTTCAAAACTCAGTTGAAAAAGATGAAAATACCGCTCAATCCACGTCAACAACATCATCTGAACTCAATACAAGTTCAGAGCCTCAACAAGCTCAAGCTGATTTAAAAAGTGGTAATTATTTCTACATTGCTCGTGATGTTGCAGACATGCAGTTAAAAGCAGGTGAATATTTAGGTCAACTTCAAAACGCACAAGATGAACTTAAGCAGGCAATCGACTTAAAAGATCATCAAGCCTTACAAGCTTCAGCAAATAACTTACAGCAACAACTTAAAGGGCTTGAATCCACATTAAATGGGCTTAATCTAAAAAGCCAAGAAATTGATCAAATTCGTCAAAATATTTTAGCGATCAACCAACAAGCTTTGGCCTCTCCTTTTTTAAATGGTGAAGTGGATTTAAGCAAAGTTGATTTTAAGAAGATCGAACAGCAAATGGGTTCCATTCAAGGCGAAATGTTTAAGTTGGTGACTTTATTTGCGCCAGCCTCTGATAGTGCGAATAATGAAAATCAATCCATCGAAGAATCAAACGAAAGTTAATTTTTAAAGATGTCGTTCACTATTTTCAAGATTCATCTATCAAAAGATACATCTATCAAAATTGAAACAGGTTGAATTAGGTCATATTACATTCGCGATCCGTCCCATAAGCACGTTTAATATCTTGTTTAAATCGTGCTTTGGCAAAACGATAATTATTCGGTAAAAAGAGCGTCAATCTGGTTTTATTTTGCTCTACTTTTTCCAAAGTCGCCTTATGCAAATAATGATCATTTGGCGTTCGGGCAAATAATGTGACCTGTTCTAAATGTTCTTCAAGTAAATTATCGGTATATACAAAGTTTTCATAATTAGAGAAAGCAATACAGTACTGATAAGCCCCTTTAAGGTTTTCATATGCGGTCAAATAAGGAATGTCCAGCACTGCACTCATTCCATTTGCATAGGATTCAGCAACCAAAATGGCTTCGGTAGGTTTGGTTGGCTCCATGACATAATGGCTTTGACATGCATTTAAACCACCAACAACTGTCATCAAAAAGAGTGTTACCGTTTTTTTATATTTAAATTTCAAAATTAAACCTATTATCCTGATTATATTTATCATTTCCGCTCTAAGGCAGCATTGTATTTTCACGATTTAACGGACATAGTTTAATCGCTTACATCTATACTTTGGACAAAGACAGAAGATGCAACTTATCATTTTTACTGGCGTACAAGCGTCTGGTAAATCGAGCTTTTATCTACTCAATTTATCACATCTTCATCTTAGAATAAGTTTAGATATGTTGAAAACTAGACATCGGGAAAATATCATTTTTGAAGCATGTCTCGCGTCTAAAACAAAGATGGTCATTGATAATACCAACCCAACCAAACTTGACCGCGCCCGCTACATTCAACGCGCTAAAGAAGCTGGCTTTGAAGTGATTTCGTATTACTTTGAAACAGATTTAGCCAGTACATTACAAAGAAATAGTCATCGTGAAGGCAAAGCTAAAATTCCAGAAGTCGGGGTTCGGGCGACGTTTAAAAAATTAGAAGTTCCAAGTCGAGATGAAGGGTTTGATGCATTATTTAAGGTTAAGATTATCGGAAATGGTGTGTTTGAAATTCTTAGCAATGACTAATGTCACCCCTAAGTCATGGATACGATAAAAGATCGAAAAAATGAAAGAAAGCCATCTTATCGACAGCTTTCTTATGAATATTTTAACTTTTAGAATGAATATTCTTCATTAAAATCTCACTTCATTTAAATCTAGAAAGATTTAACTATTCTTCACCACGACCAGTTTCTTCTGTACAAACTCTTTAAATCCATCAATCGACAGCTCGTGCCCATAACCTGAATTTTTCACCCCACCGAAAGGTAATTCTGGTGCTGTATCCGTAATCCAATTGATCCAGATCATCCCTGTTTCAACACGTGATGCAAGTTTTTTCGCTCGTTCGATATCAGTCGCATGAATCACACCACCGAGTCCATAATTGGAATCATTGGCAATTTCAACAATTTCATCATCATTCTTCGCGATATAAATTTGTGCAACAGGCCCAAAAAACTCTTCATACCAAGCTTCATTGTCACGAGTGATATTTTCTAAAATGGTTGGCTCATAGAAGTAACCCTCATGCTCTACTGCTTTTCCACCGACGACCAAGGTTGCACCTTGCTGAACTGCTTTATCAACCTGTTCCACTAGATTCTTTAAAGCATTTTCGGATGACAATGGACCAAGCGTTGTTTTTCGATCAAGTGGATCACCGATTTTCAATTGTTTAAATGCAGCGACTAAGCCTGTTTTAAATTGATCAGCGATTTTCTCATGTAAAATAAATCGCTTAGCAGCAGTACAGACTTGTCCCGAATTATTCACACGCGCTTGGCAGCCCAACTGAATTGCACGCTCTATGTCAGCATCGTCCAATACAATAAAGACATCATTCCCACCTAACTCAAGCGTCGATTTTTTGAGATATTTACCTGCTTGTTCAGCAACTGCACTACCCGCACCTTCAGAGCCTGTTAATGCAACACCACGTACGCGTTTATCCGCAATAATATCGGCGACTTGATCGCTACTAATAAATAAGTTGGTCCATACACCTTTGGGTGCACCCGCTTCTAAGATCAACTTTTCAAAGGCTTCAGCACATTGCGGCACAATGCCTGCATGTTTGGCTAATACTGGATTTCCGATCGCACAGTTTGGTGCGAATACGCGCATCAACTGATAAAACGGAAAATTCCAAGGCTCCACCGCCATAATGATACCCAGTGGATGATGCTCCACCCACGCTTCACCGTGATCTGTTTTATAAGGAATAGGTGCTAAGAACTCTTTAGCATTCTTTGCATAATATTCTGCGATCGCAATACAGCTGTCAATTTCACCTTCACTTTGCTCAATCAACTTCCCCATGTCTTGCGTAATCAGTTTTGCCAGTTCTGCTTTTTGTGACTCTAAATTTTTCGCTAATTGATTCAACACATTTATTCTTAACTCAACGTTTTGAGTCCAGTCTGATTTAAGTGTTTGTGCTGCTTGATTGAGTGATTGTTGAATATCTTGTTCTGTGTGGGATTTATACTCTTTTGTTTTTTGATTGGTAAATGGGTTAATCGATTGATACGTCATAATTTTTCCCTTGTTAATCAAAAATAATGATTCTGTCGTGTCTCCAGCTTTGAAAGTTCTCGCCTTGAAGATACTAATATTAAAGTGCAGTAAATAAAGCTTTCTACTATGCAAACACGTTTACACTAAACTTAAACTATCATTTATTTTTTTAACTTCGGCTTATCTTTACAGTTTGGTTCAAAACATTACTGAGAGAGGGTAAAAATCATGTGGAGAAGAACAAATTAATTTATTCAAAATAGAAAGTAGTATTATGATTTAATTATTATTTTTAAATTTTCTATATAGGATTAGTTTTAACAAGTTCAGATTACAAATTTGAAGATTTATTTATAGATGGATTCAAGATATGAATATAAAATCAATTATTACTGAAACAGCAGAGAATATTTTCGACGATCAGGTATTAACTGATACGTTTGCTGAAGAGTTGCTTAAATCAGTTCCATTAGGTTCTTTAATTCAGGCTTTTTGTAGAGCAAAGAAAAATTCTAATGAAAAACAAAAATTAGAAAAGATTATAGAATTTATTAAAGAGGGAGAGACTTTAGCTCCTGGAACACTATTAGAGATATTTAAAAATCAGAATGATATTGAAACTGGTCTTGAACTTTTGAATGCGTTAGAAAAATGTTATCTAGTACTGCAATCAAAAGTGTTGGCTCGCTCAGCGATCTTGTATGATTCAAATGAGATAAATAGAGATCAGTTTTTAAGATATGCCCATATTATTCCTCAATTTACCTCCTACCTTTTAGAAGGTTTAGAAAAGTCTTATGAAGCATTTAAAAAGAATTTAATAAATAAAAATTTTCATCTAAAAAATAATGATTGTAATTTTGCGGCATCTGAACTTGAAAAATTAGGATTTCTATCAGTTGTAACTTCATATGGATCAGGAAATGTATATAGCAAGGAAAAAGATCTAATTTTCTTTTACGAAAATATTTTTGAAAGAAAAGATAATACTTAAACATAAAAAAACCACCCTCTCGGGTGGTTTCTTCAATCTCAAACCATCGCTTATTGAGCGCGGTTTTTGATTTTGCGGATCGTTTCCAACTGAGCAACAGTTTCTGCCAAGACAGCAAGTGCAGCAGCAGTGTCCAACTCGCTCTTTTGATTTGCAAGCAAAGCTTCAGCGTTTTTACGCGCTTCAATAATTGCTGCTTCATCTAAGTTTTCGGCACGAATTGCAGTATCTGCAAGAATCGTAACGATATGCGGCTGAACTTCAAGAACACCACCCGATACATAGATTAACTCTTCTGTACCGTTTTCCAACAGAACGCGGATCGCGCCCGGTTGAAGCAAAGTTACTAACGGAGCATGGCCAGGCATAATACCCAACTCACCGCCAGCACCCTTCGCAATTAGCATAGTTACAGTGCCAGAGTACAAAGACTCTTTTACACTTACAACGTCACATTGCATAGTCGCCATGAGAATCTCCTAAATTAGAGCAGCTAATTAAAGTTTCTCGGCTTTAGCAATAACTTCGTCAATACCACCAACCATATAGAACGCTTGTTCTGGAATGTGATCGTATTCACCAGCTAGAAGACCTTTAAAGCCACGAATCGTTTCTTTAAGAGATACTAATTTACCAGGTGCACCAGTAAATACTTCAGCTACGTGGAACGGTTGAGAGAAGAAGCGTTGGATTTTACGCGCACGGTAAACAACCAATTTATCTTCTTCAGCCAATTCGTCCATACCAAGAATTGCAATGATGTCTTTAAGCTCTTTATAACGTTGCAAAATGTTCTGTACAGAACGTGCAATTTCATAATGCTCAGCACCAACAACCAATGGATCAAGCTGACGTGAAGTTGAGTCTAGTGGATCGATCGCTGGGTAAATACCAGAAGATGCGATGTCACGGCTCAATACAACAGTTGCGTCTAAGTGAGCAAATGTTGTTGCAGGCGATGGATCTGTTAAGTCATCGGCAGGTACGTATACCGCTTGGATTGACGTAATAGAACCAGACTTAGTCGATGTAATACGTTCTTGAAGAACACCCATCTCTTCTGCAAGTGTAGGCTGGTAACCTACCGCAGATGGCATACGACCTAGAAGTGCTGATACTTCAGTACCTGCTAGTGTATAACGATAGATGTTATCTACGAACAATAGAAC
>JAHLFF010000152.1 GCA_018883945.1 Candidatus Acinetobacter avistercoris | reverse complement strand
ATGTTTCAAAATAACCAAGCTTAATCCTTAGAATCAATTAATTAGCTCTAACTATCATCGTCTGGTCAATATTATTCATGGCTTTCAATCATATTCAAATCGTTTTTTAATTCAAAATAATGTCGTACTTGGTTTCGACCACTTTTTTTAGCCAAATAAAGTGCCCGATCTGCGTGCTGAATAACCATTTCTTTCTTTAAGCCAACGGTGGAAACCGCCACACCAAAACTTGCTGTTACTCGTA
Organism: Candidatus Acinetobacter avistercoris; assembly: GCA_018883945.1. Lineage (GTDB taxonomy): Bacteria > Pseudomonadota > Gammaproteobacteria > Pseudomonadales > Moraxellaceae > Acinetobacter > Acinetobacter avistercoris. The sequence goes on along the minus strand of JAHLFF010000152.1, from coordinate 28,014 downwards.
TTGTTTTTTTCTTATCAATCACATAGTGTTCTTTTTCAATTTCTTTACGACAGCGCTCCGCAATATCTAAACATTGTTTTAAGGATTTATTTTTAAGTAGAATAATAAATTCCTCTCCACCAAAGCGCCCAACGATATCTTGTTCCCTTAAAATACTGGATAAAATTTGCGCAACACCAATTAATACCATATCACCAGTATCATGACCATAATTATCATTTATCGATTTAAAATAATCTAAATCTAATAATACCAAGGCATACGGCTGATCTGATGACTCGCATATAGCGAGCTCTAAGCCTATTTTTCGTCGATTAAAAATCTCTGTCAGGGGATCAATCTGACTAATCATTTTGATTTGTTTTTCACGATTACGCCACTGAGTGAGCAATATTTCAAATAAGACAATGGCGACAAAAAAAACAGGAATATATAAATAAAGCTGGCTAAACACCCAAAACTTATTGTGAATCAACACCGATTCATTTAATTCATGACTAAATATTGGTGCATATTCCATTTGGTTGAATGCACTTAATAAAATACTCATCAGTAAATAAAGCACGACAGGAACACAAATCACATAGATAATTTTACGCTCAAAAAGCACCAATCCCACACTAATTAAACTAATAAAACTCGCAATAGTTGCTGGGCTCATCACCCCAATAGCATAACCTACAAACATAAATGTTGAAGCAAAAAATATAATCACCAGATAAGGATAATAAACCTGAATATAATGATTATCCTTTAGATATATACACGGATAGATCAAGATTAAATGTATAAAAGAACAAATCAGTAAATAGGTCAAATTAAAATGAAAATAACTCAGGTTCATCCAATGTTGAAGTGAAGGACTTAATGAAACATAGAGATACCAAAATGACCATAAAAGATGAGCAAGACTACCTGCAATAAGAACAACAATACTCTTATTTAAATTGCTCCAGTTCATGAGCACACTATTTTTCATAAACTGTCTTACGGTACTGGGATGCAATATTTTATTAAGCAAACGCATGATGAATCTTCATCTCACTTTGAACAAACCATACAGTTCTATCGATTTTTAATGTCTGAGCTTTAAGTCTGAATTAGACTTGGAAAATGGAATATTCAAATTTCACGTTTGACATACACATAGACACCAACATTTATTATTGTACAAATTAAAAAACTATCACATCAATTCTCAAAGAATCAAGCAGACCCTTCGAAGTTTTATTTTTAAAATAATCAATTTAGTTTTACTCACTTACTTGTTTCATTTTTGACTATATTTTTTTAATTTCATATGATCCAAAAGTATAATAAACAGATTAGCACTTTAAAAATACGCTGCTCATCATTTTCTTTGAAAGACAACAGTCTACAATCTTTATGATGTTGAATATTAGAAGATGTTAAATATTAAAAGATATTGAATATTAAAAATTTTAGAATTAAAAATTTAAATGTACAGAGACTGTAGCACCGATACTCAAACTTAACTTTCGATTTTTGTATTGAATCACGGCGTCAAATTGCTCTGCACCATCATCCAAACCGCTACAGACCCATGTTGTTCCGACGGGAAACGCATCTAACCAAGGTGCTTTATAAAAATCTGAAACAGAATCAAACTGAAGATAATGTTCGGGATCAGCTTTTATTTTAGCCGCAAGCTGATCGAATTGAGCCAACTTATACGCATTAAAATCAAGCATGAATTGACTCCTTTCAGCTAGTGCTTTAAAGATGTTGATTTTGTAATACTGATTTTATGACGTTGATTTTCTGGTACTACTATTTAGTAGTGATTTAAAATCAACAGGCTTCTTTCAAAAGTCATGATTCACACAACACACTCATCAAGAGCATTCCCTCATTCTAAGCTTCTCCCAGAGGGAGAAGGGGTTTTTACCTATCAAGTATTGCTACTTGAAGCGCATTTTTTGACTTATGAAAAAGATTTAATATTTTCTTTTGAGTCAATATTCTTTTGACTCAATTTTTTTGAACTCAACAGCTGCTTTGTATTTTACTTCTTAGATTCTTTAATAGATTGCAACTAAGAATAAATCATTGTTTAGTCTGTTGTTAAGGCCTTCATGTTTATTTGTTGATTCCAAACCTGAGTCCATTTCCACCAACCAAATCCAGCCAATAAAACAAAAGCTGCATACAGTCCTGCGGTTAAGAACAATGACTTATAAAAAAACATTCCGACATAAACAATATCAACAAAAACCCAAAGTACCCATGTTGCGATATGTTTTCGACTGGTCCAATACGTTGCCAATAAACTAAATGCTGCTAATTGTGAATCTAAAATTGGAAGTGCCGCATCGGTAAAATTTTTTAATAATAATCCAAATATTAGCCCGCCGATTGAGGCTAGAATCATTTGAAAGATCACCTTGGAAGAAGCAATAGATTCAATCTTAATGACATGCTCTACTTTTTTAGTTTTTAACCAAAAATAAAAACCATATGCATTCAAGCTCATAAAAATAAACTGTAAAATCGTTTCTCCATAAAGTTTATATTCATAAAATAAATACGCATAAAGTACAAATGCAATGAAGTTAAAAATCCAGCACCACATATGACGTAGCACCGTCAAACTGACACCGATCACACTGATAATAACTGCGAAAATTTCTAAGGATGACATCAGATTCTTCTTATAAAAAATATTTCACCATTATGAAAACTCAAAAAATAAACACAAGTCAGAATTATCAAAATTAACTATATATTTATCCATTAAAAAAATTTTAATTTGAAAATTTTCTCTTCTCACTCTATTTTTAAATTTCCTTTTCTATGAGCTACTTCAAATCGATCACAACAAAGCTAAGTTTTTAACCAGCCTAAAGAAAATATCAATCTCCTCATTAAACTCATCAGTTTTGACCTCAGCCCTCAACTGGTTTAAAAATAGTCATATCCCGCTCAGGAATATATGGAGAAAGACAATGACGGAGCAAACAGGTGGAGTCAGTCGTGAAATACGTGGTCATCTTTATCTTTTAGGGCTCAATAGGAGCAGTAAGCGTAACGCTTTCGATAGCCATATGATTCACGACTTATCATTAGCATTGACTGAATATGAAGATAATCCAGAATTAAGATGCGCTGTTATTTTTGCGCATGGTGAGCATTTTACAGCTGGACTCGATTTAGTTGAATTACAACCTAAGATGTCTTCAGGTATCTTTCCTTCAGATCCAAACTTAATCAATCCTTGGGGTACTTCAGGACGCCCACGTAAAAAACCCGTTGTGGTTGCTGTTCAAGGATATTGTTATACAGCGGGCATTGAACTGATGCTGAATGCTGATATAGCCATTGCGCACGACAAAACGTCTTTTGCTCAACTTGAAGTATTACGCGGTATTTTACCTTTTGGGGGTGCAACCTCTCGCTTTATTAAAGCCGCGGGCTGGAACGCTGCAATGCGCTATCTATTAACAGGTGATTCTTTCGATGCCCCTACTGCATTAGAGATGAATTTAATTTATGAAATCACTCAAGAAAACCCTCTAGATCGTGCCATTGAACTGGCAGAAAGAATTGCTCAAGCAGCGCCACTGGCAGTCCAAGCCACAATCGCTGCCGCAAAAGATGCCGCACAGTTAGGTGAAATTCAAGCTTTTGAAAATCTTAATCAACATCTTATGCCATTACTCTGCACTGAAGATGTCCAAGAAGGTGTCATGGCCATGATCGGACGAAGAGCAGCACAATTTAGAGGCAAGTAAGGAATCGGTTCAATTCTAAGACATTAAAAACATCCCTTTTCATTCAAGGAATAAAAAGAACATGCACAATCAAAATTTCCAAGAAACAGAAAATCATACCTCAGTCGTTCAGTTCAAAGCACTCGATGACTATCCATTGTCTGGTATACGTTATTTTCCAACGTATACAAAAGCCAAAATAATTTTAACGGCTGCTACTGGTGTACCACAGCCCTTTTATCGTCGCTTTGCAGAATATGCCACTGCACAAGGATTCGATGTGCTCACCTTTGATTATCGCGGTGTAGGTGCATCTGCACCTGTACATTTAAAAGGGTTTAAAATGTCTTATCTCGACTGGGGAAGTTTAGATCTCGCCGGTGCAATTGAATATCACCATGACGAAAATCTGCCCCTTTTTATCGTTGGACACTCCTATGGCGGGCAAGCATTAGGACTTGCTCCAAACCATAACAAAGTCAGCGCAATGTATTGTTTCGGTACGGGTGCAGGTTGGGCTGGATATATGCCATTTAAAGAGAAATTTAAAGTTACAGTGATGTGGAATATTATATTTCCACCTCTTGTTGCCTTAAATGGATATTTACCTTGGAGCAAGTTAAATATGGGTGCAGATCTACCTTTAGATGTCTATAAACAATGGCGTAGATGGTGTAAAAATCCAACATACTTCTTTGCTGATCCTGAACTACAACATCTCAAAGAACGTTATGCACAAGTCAAATCAAAAATTTATGCGGTATCAGCACTGGATGATGACTGGGCATTACCAGATTCCAGAAGAGCATTTATGCAACATTATAAAAATGCTGAAATGTGTTTCATCGATCTTTCTGCTGCTGACTATGGTTTAAAAGAAATTGGTCATATGGGATATTTCCGCAAAGGATCGGAAAAAATTTGGGATAATATGTTCCTTACTTTTAATACTTTAATTTAACGATTTAGCTTATTTAACTAATGCGTACATTTAACCAATGTGTTGATTTAAAAAATTTGATATCGACGAAGTATCATTAATTAAGGTTTATGTTTATTCATTGCAATTTAGAATTTTCAGTAAAATGCTTTTATCTGAATAATTGGTGTTTTATTAGTTACTTAATGGGAAGTTTTAAAGTCTAACTTATGCTCTACACCATCGGCATCAACATGAGTATAAAAAACACCATACTTACTGGCGTAGTACTCTAAGGATTGGTCTTGATACGCCCAATAAATAGACCACTCACCTAAATCAAACTGTTTTATTTCCGTTTGAGTTTGAGATGGCATTTTATTTAGAAAGTCAGCCTGAATTTTGCCAGCATGTTGCTGTTCTTTTTTTTGAATTTTTTTTTCGAATAACAGTTTCGCAACATCGTCAAAAAGCTTGATATCACTTGGATCATGGTTAATTTCAGGAAGAGGTGCAGGCAAAGTGGCAGCTTCTTTGACTTTGAATAAGCGTGATAAATCAAACTTCTTATGATTCATTAATGTACTTGTACTATTCTGAATGACAAATCGCCATAAACAATAGATAAAGATGCAGCATAAAATAAGAATAATAAGCTTCATAAGATTTTCTCAATTCTAAAAAATATTTAAAAATCAGCATATTAAAATAAAAATAATTGAAATTATTTGAATAAAAAACCTTTATTTTTCAGAAGGTGTATATCAAATATTATAGGATTAAGAATGTGACAAAAAATGTTTAAACGTAACAATACATGTCATATTTTTTTATTTTGGGATGACTGTTTGATTTATATAAACTTTATGATTGATTAAAATAATTCAAAAAATAAAATTTAAATCCTAAAAATCAACTCACTTTTTAAATTTAAGCCTGATTTTTTTCTGTCTTGAAATTAAATATCTTTAACTAATTTAGTTACTATAAAACTAAATAATTACCTATTATTAATTTCAGTTCTAAAGAAATTATATATCTATCCAATCACACCACAAATAAAATTAATTAAATTAAAACCAAATCCTTTTATAATTTATATAAATATATTGATTTCGATAAACAGAATATTAAATATTCCTTATTTTATTATTAAAAATAGAGAGTTATAATTTCCAATGGATAAAAAAATAACGTCACATTATGCACTTAATGTATAAATATTCCCTCTCCCTTTTGTAGAGGGTTAAGATGAGGGAATACAAATAATTAGTACGTTGTGTGGATAATGACTTTTGATAGAAGTCGAATGATTAATGAAAAAGTCATGTGTTTAAAAAATAAAACTGACAAATTAAAAGCCTCATGAAGAGGCTTTTAAAATTCTAAATTAAACTTCTGTCCAATTATCTACAACTTCCTGAGAATCTTTGATTAATATGACCTGATCGTCTCTGATTTCTCCCACCCATGACGATGGAATCAAATGGTGCTTACCATCACCATGTTTAGTCAATTTTATATCTGAACCTTGCAAATGATCTACGTCACCAACTTTTGTACCACATGAAGCAATAACGTTTGAATGTTCTTTAATATCTGTAATATTCACGGATGTCATTTTATCTATCCCTCTATCATTAAATATTAGTAACTCGAGTTATTAAAGTATCCTATTCAAATTCATTTTTCAGCTTTTGCAATGTAAGTAATACACACTGTTAATCTTTATTTACTCAGTAGTATTAAGTAACTCTTTGTCTCTAATTGTGTCGTGATTTAAAATTTTTAAATTATTGATTTATTTAATGACTGCTTTTTATCAATGTTTTAATTCCCTGTAAAGAAATTTATCGTATTACCAAAATATCAAATGCACTAAAATTATCATCATTATTAATTTAGACATAAACTTATGTTTTTTTAAAAATCAAAATTTATTTAAATAAAAAATCTGTTTAAATATTTGATATTAACCTTTATTTAACTATAAATTAACTGATGATTTTAAAGTCTTATATGTTCCCCCCGCAAAGGATACATTTCAATAGATCACTTATATCATTTTAGAAATTCATTGAGCGACAGTAAGTTGATATGTATTAACGCCATCTCCATCAGGGAGAAGGCGTGGATCAAAGCATATTGATTATGATTTTCAGTATTAAATGACCTATGAAAAAAGTCATATAAACATAAAACCTAATAAATGAAGTGAATAATCTGCGATAAACGTGAGCTTAAAAAGCTTTAGTTACACTCAAACCAGCACTCCAGTTCACGCCATCCGCAGGTTCAAAGAAACGACTATTGCCGTCATTCACAATCACAGAACCCGCGTAGCGTTTATCAAATAGATTATCTACCCGCGCATAACTTTTGATTTTCCAATCATTGTTTTTCCAAACATAACCGACATTCGCAGAAGTCACTGTATAGCTCGGTGCTGCATCAGAATTAATATCGTCAACATAGATCTTATCCATATAGCGGATATCTAAACCTGCATTAAAACCAGTTTCAGGTTGCCATGCTAATGCTGCAAACGCCTGATTTTTTGCCACACCTGGAATAACATTTCCTGAGGCAATAAGAGGTTTATCCCCAATGGCTGGAATATCTGCATTAAAAGTTGCATCTAAATAGCTATAACTTGCCTGTGCAGTCAAGTCACGCCATAATTTTTTATTCCAAGATAACTCTAAACCTTCACGCAGGGTTTGATCAGCATTACGGAATGTGTTTCGACCATTATTTGCCTCACTCGAAACAATATCATCCTGTGTTTTACTTTGGAAAATCGCAGCGGTGAACTGTCCAAGTTGATTGTCGGTTTTTAATCCCAACTCATAGTTATCACTTGTTGCAGGCTTTAAATTAAAGTTAATGCCTGCTGCACCTGTGGATGGATACGCCATTTCTGTAAAGGTTGGAGTTTCAAAACCTTTTGAGTAACTTGCGTAAGTACTCCACTGTGGAGTAATCGCCCATGATAGTGCTACGGAAGGCAATACTTTACGGTAATCAGTTTTACCGCTGTCATCACCATTTGTACCTTTAATATATTGATCTTCAGACTCATAATTCACATTGCTATAGCGTAAACCTGTATCCAAACGCCAAGTCGGTAAAAACTGCCAAGATGCTTGTAAGTAAGGATCTAAATTCCATAAAGTATTATTTTCATTACGGCGTAAATTACCTTTAACGCCATAAATGCCATCTGAATTGAAGTTTTCAAATCCTTTACGGTCTTCATCCATAAAATCAACCGCTAAACCTGCGCTAAAGCGGGTATTTGGCAATAGGTCCTTACCTGTCCAACGGAAATCTGCACCGTAAAAATTACGATCAAAATCAATGACACCGCCTGCGTGACGTGGATTCTCTTGTGTACTACTTGGAATGGACTGATATTGTGTCACTGAGCGCTGACCAAAATATGCCATGCTATATAATTCATGCTGATTATTCAGTGGTTTAGACCAAGTTAGTCCTGTTTGAGTTTGCTGAATTTCTTTACGTACATTAAATTGTTTTAGAAATGGCACTTGCTGTTTTGGATTCTCTCCCCACTGTTTGCGAGTTAAGCCTGCAGGATCATTGGCATCAATATCCACATGATTCAAAATCCAATTGACCTTAGAGCCATCATCTAAATCCCAAGTCAATTTTGCATTGCTCAATACTTTCTTCGCTTCGCTATGATCACGATAGCCGTCTGTATCGAAATAAGACGAGCTAATCACATAACTCGGTTCGTTGGCTTTATCTGCCCCGCCTTGTAAAACAACATCTGTACGTCCTTTATTATGACTACCGCCAGCATAGCCCAATTCAATTGAATCACGCCCTTCACCTTGCTTGGTCGTGGTTAAAATTGTTCCACCCGAAGAGTTACCATAAAGAGATGAAAAAGGTCCGCCTAACACTTCTATACGATCTAATGTACTTAAATCAATATTCGAGGTTTGTCCTTGTCCATCGGGCATAGTCGCAGGAATACCATCGACATATAAACGAATGCCGCGAACACCAAATGTTGAACGTGCACCAAAGCCACGCATTGAGATCTGTAAGTCTTGCGCGTAGTTTTCACGATTATTCAGTTGCAAACCTGGCACACCCTTTAAGGTTTCACTCAGATTAACGCCTATATTATTTTGAGTATCGTTGTGTTCAACGCGATAGACCGATGCAGGCGTATTTAAGTAAGACGTATCTGTACGTGTCGCCTCACTCACAATCGCGTCTAATTTCTGAACGTCTTGTCCGTTACTCTCAGCATAAATATTTTGACCCACGCAAGCAATCAGACAAGATAAAGTCGACTTTACAAATGGAAATTTCGCACTTTGATACATAAATGGTATGCCTTAATGATTTAGTTCATCGAATACACTTTTGCTAAATTGTGTACTCATTTTTCAATTTTTTGGTTTGCGATCATTCATATCAAATCAGCCAGATGATTCGATAAAATATTGAATGAATTCAGTCTATAAATACCATTTGAGCTAGATTAATGTCTGTTCTATATTAGATATAAAGAATAGAATTAGAGCTGAATAGCACTTAAAATCAGTCATCTATAATCCATCATATTTTAGTGCGATCTGATTGAAATTGATGCTTTGGCAACAAATCAACAGCATTTCTCTGCAACATAAAAAATGAAATAGATACAACTGAATTTGAATAAAAATACTGAATAATCAGGCATTTTTAAAACTGAATTAAAAGCTCAACTATTTTGGTCTGGTAAAGCATAAGCAAGCAGTGAGTCACTCATTTTAGGAGCAAATAAAACGCGACCACCTAATATGTGAAAACCGTATATTTAACATTCGTACTGTAATTCATCGGTGTCGCTTGACCAGCAGCGGGAAAGCGAGCTTTCCAAAGCTCATCAGCATTTTTCACCTTGATTACACGACTGTGTATCGCACAACTCTTAATTACACAACTATTAATTGCACAACTCTTAATTGCAAAACTAGAGTTGTCTTGCGAATTACCAACAAACATTACGTTACCCGCTGTTGAGATAGAACCATTCAACATTGGAACGTCCATTTTGAACGGCGGCAATGGTATACAACATACTTTCACGAATTGTATCAATCCGTCGTTTTCAAACAGTTTCGTGCGTATTTAATGTTTTAAAATCAAAACAGCCACGCAGACCGATGGTGGTGTTTACACGTTATTAAGTTGAGGATCTGTGTTAAGAGAGAGGGTTAACAGACAGAGCACACCATTCGAACACATCAAGCTTAGCAGAGAAAACCAAACAAGCATTTTCCGCAGATGGTGTATTTCAGAATGGTGCGTATAAATAATATTATAGTTTAATTTTTGGAAAGAGACACGAAATATCAATGGGTCAAATGTCGTTATACTTCACATTCATCGCTCGTAATATCTAAGCAATGACAAGAATTTTTAAATCAATTATCTAACACTCACTTATCTTTGAATAAATATCTAATTGATTTTATTCAAAAACCAAATGATCCAAACAGGTCTTGTTCTCATTTTTGACTTCAGCAATGAATGTATCTGTATCAACTCAATGTTGAATGAACTATGCGCACTGTTTTTAAACATTCATGCATTTTATGCGCCATCTAAGTGACCAAATATATTTCTTTATTTTTTAAACACAATTAAATAATCTAATTAAAATACTGATAATTAAAAATTTTTATATTTGGCACAGTTTCTGCATTTTAGTATCTAATCATGTATACAAGTTGGAATACTCAAAATGACTTTGAATCCTCTGTTAGGAAAAACATTAAAAGAATGGCAACTCGGCTATCAACAGAATACTTTTCAACTTGAAGACTTAGTAGACTATGTCGCGCAATTTTCGAGACAGGATACTGCCTGGATTTCAATTGCGTCTCAAACCCAACTCTTAGAACAGATTAAGTCCCTTCAAGATAAAGCCGCTCAAGTCGCAGATTTAGAAAAAGAGTTACCCCTCTACGGTATTCCATTTGCAGTGAAAGACAATATTGATGTTATGGGGTTTGCATCAACTGCGGCCTGTAAATCACTCACTGAAATTGCACATCAAGATGCGCAAACCGTTCACTTACTCAAAGAAGCTGGCGCAATTGTAGTCGGTAAAACCAATTTGGATCAATTTGCAACAGGCCTAGTGGGTACACGATCACCGTTTGGTGCAGTACCCAATACCTTTAATCCTGATTATGTCAGTGGTGGTTCGAGTTCTGGTTCAGCGAGTGTTGTTGCGCGTGGACTGGTTCCTTTTTCGTTAGGCACAGATACCGCTGGCTCTGGTCGTGTGCCTGCTGGGTTTAATAATATTGTCGGACTCAAACCGACCAAAGGTCGTTTTTCCAATCGCGGCTTAATGCCTGCATGTAAAAGTATTGACTGTATTTCAATTTTTGCCTTAACCGTCGCCGATGCTGAATATGTTGCCAATGTTGTAGAGGCTTATGATATTCAAGACAGTTATTCTCGTAAAAATCCAAATACGGCACCCGCCAATCTATCTCATCAGTTGCATTTTGCCATTCCCAAACAACTGGAATTTTTTGGCGATACACAGTCAAAAGATGCCTTTCAACGTGCTTTAATCGAATTTAAAAAACTGAATGTAAAAATTACTGAAATTGATTTTTCTGTTTTTTCTCAACTTGCAGCAGAGCTTTACCAAGGTTCTTGGGTTGCAGAACGAACCGCAGCTGTCGCAGAGATTTTAGAAACACATCGTGATGCTTTTGACCCTACCGTTTTGACGATTGTAGAGGGAGGCCACAAATATACTGCAGTCGATGCGTATAACGCTGAATATCGAAAACAAGATTTAGCCCGCGAAATTCAAACGACGTTAAACCAGTTTGATGCGCTCATCGTACCGACCTCTCCGACCATCCACACCCTTCAAGAAATATCAGAAGATCCGATTGGCAATAATTCACACTTTGGTACTTATACCAACTTTACCAACTTGGCCGATTTAAGTGCTCTTGCACTCCCTGCGGGTTTTCGAAGTGATGGCTTACCCGCGGGCATTACATTGATTGCTAATGCTTGGCATGACCAAGCTTTAGTCGAGTTTGGCAAAGTATGGCAAGCCCATCTTGATCTGCCTCTTGGAGCACTAGACCGCAAGATCTCACTCACAACAACTCCGCCCTTCGTTTCTTCGCATCATATCCGTGTCGCGGTGGTTGGCGCGCATTTGAGTGCAATGCCCCTTAATTTCCAACTGACCACTCGTGATGCAGTTTGGGTCGAAACCACAAAGACTTCTGCCGACTATGCCCTCTTCGCTTTAAATGGAACTGTACCGCCAAAACCTGGGCTAGCACGCGTTGAATCAGGTCAAAAAATCATTGTGGAACTTTGGGATGTGCCCACTGCGCGCTTTGGTGAGTTTGTTGCAGAGATACCCACGCCTCTGGGTATGGGCAATGTCGAACTTGAAGATGGTCGTTGGGTAAAAGGCTTTATTTGTGAACCTTATGGCTTAAATGATGCCGAAGAAATCAGTCACTTTGGTGGCTGGCGTGCCTACATTCAACAGCGTAATTCATCCGCTTCAGTCAACGCAGAATAATGATAAAATTAAGGGGATTCAAATGTTTAAAACTGTACTTGTTGCCAATCGTGGTGAAATCGCTGTTCGTGCTATCCGCACTTTAAAAAAATTAGGTATCACCAGTGTTGCTGTTTATTCCGACAGTGATCAATATGCTCAACACGTTAAAGATGCAGATATCTCTGTTTCATTACAAGGTCTTAAACCTGCTGATACTTATTTAAGCATTGAAAAACTGATTCAAGCTGCCAAAGATACGGGTGCTGAGGCAATTTTTCCGGGATATGGTTTTCTGTCTGAAAGTGCTAAATTTTCTCGCGCTTGTGAAGACAATCAGATTGCCTTTATGGGACCCACCGCTGAGCAAATTTTAGAGTTTGGTTTAAAACATCGTGCCCGCGAATTGGCTGCTGCTGCCCAAGTTCCCATGACGCCCGGAACTGCATTACTCGAAAGTATAGATGAAGCAAAAACATCAGCCCATAATATTGGCTATCCAATCATGCTAAAAAGTACAGCAGGTGGTGGCGGTATTGGCCTAACGCGCTGTGATGATGAACCAGCGCTGATTGAAGCCTACGAAAGTGTCAAACGCTTAGGCGAACAATTTTTTAAAGACTCAGGTGTATTTCTCGAACGTTTTGTCGATCATGCGCGTCATGTTGAAGTACAAATATTTGGTGATGGTAAAGGTGAAGTCGTTGCCTTTGGTGAACGTGACTGTTCTCTACAACGTCGTAATCAAAAAGTGGTTGAAGAAACACCTGCGGCCAACCTTCCAGAAGCGACTCGACAAAAACTCCATCAAGCAGCCATTGAGTTAGGTAAATCAGTCAATTATCGCAGTGCGGGTACTGTCGAGTTTATTTATGACGCAGCTCGTGACGAATTCTATTTTCTTGAGGTCAACACACGCTTGCAAGTCGAACACCCTGTCACTGAAATGGTGACAGGATTAGACTTAATTGAATGCATGCTAAAAGTTGCTGCTGGTGATGCTTTGGATTGGGAAGCATTAAAAGCAATCAAACCGCAAGGTGCCGCTATTGAAGTCCGCATCTACGCTGAAGATCCTGTCAAAAACTTCCAGCCAAGCCCAGGAGTTTTAACCGAGGTTTATTTTCCAGCAGACTGTCGTGTTGACACATGGGTCTCTACTGGCACAGAAATTTCACAATATTTTGACCCGATGATTGCCAAGATTATTGTACATGCCGAAAATCGTCATGCCGCAATCACTAAACTCAAAGCTGTCCTTGCTCAAACTCGCCTTAATGGAATTAGCACCAACTTAGACTATGCCTTGAACGTGGTCTCGGATGAACGTTTTGAAAATATGAATATCTGGACACGTATGTTGGACAATTTTGACTACGTGCCAAATGTCATTGAAGTGATCAATGCAGGAACACAAAGTTCAATTCAAGATTATCCAGGTCGAGTCGGATATTGGGATATTGGCGTGCCGCCATCAGGGCCAATGGATGATTATGCATTTCAACTTGCCAATAAAATTGTCGGAAATGATCAGACGGCTGCAGGTTTTGAATTCACACTGCAAGGCCCTACTTTAAAATTCCATCAAGCCAGCATCGTGGCTTTAACCGGTGCGCCAAGCTCAGCAACACTTGATGATCAACCCATTAAGTTTTGGGAACCCATCAGCATTCAAGCGGGTCAAATCTTAAAGCTGGGTCAAGTAGAGTCAGGTTGTCGCAGTTATTTAGCAGTACGACATGGCCTGAATGTGCCTCAATATTTAGGCAGCCGCTCTACTTTTGCGCTGGGTAATTTTGGTGGTCACGCTGGTCGTGTTTTACGAGCGGGCGACATGATCAAAATGGTCAACACTGCACAAGCACCTGATCAATTAGCTATCGCTCAGAGCGAACCTAAAGCATTATCCCAATCCCTCATTCCAAGTTATGGCACAGAATGGAAAATTGGTGTGCTTTATGGACCACATGGCGCACCTGATTTCTTTAAGCATGAATATATTGAAGAGTTTTTTGCCTCAGAATGGACCGTTCATTTCAACTCAAACCGCTTAGGAGTTCGTTTATCTGGCCCGACACCAAGTTGGGCACGTGAAAATGGGGGTGAAGCAGGCTTACACCCATCCAATGTCCATGATTGTGAATATGCCATTGGTGCCATCAACTTCACTGGTGATTTTCCTGTGATTTTGGCCAAAGATGGTCCAAGTCTCGGTGGTTTTGTTTGCCCTGTAACAATCGCCAAAGCAGAACTATGGAAAGTCGGTCAACTCAAAGCTGACGATAAAATTAGTTTTTATCCAATGAGCGTTGAGCAAGCCAATCAACTCGAACAGCAACAAATCGAACAGATTAATAACTTTTCAAATGCAAACACTTTTGCCCTACCTACTGCAATCGAGATTCCCCAAAGTACAATTTTAGCCCACTTGGATGCAACGGATTTATCACCACGTACAGTGTATCGACAAGCGGGTGATCGTTATATTTTGCTTGAATATGGCGACAATGTTCTTGATCTTGCGCTACGTCTACGTGTGCATAAATTGATGCAATTCATTCGTACGGCGAAAGTTGCAGGTATTTTAGAGCTTTCTCCAGGCGTACGTTCACTGCAAATCAAGTATGACGGACTCACTATTTCACAAGCAAAACTGATCAGCTTCTTATTAGAACTTGAACAGCAAATGGGTGATTTAAGTCAAATTAAAATTCCATCCCGAATTGTCCATTTACCTATGGCATTTGAAGATAGTGCAACTTTGGGTGCGGTTGAACGTTATCAAGAAAGCGTGTGTGCTAAAGCGCCTTGGTTACCCAACAATATCGATTTTATCCAACGGATCAATGGTCTAAAACATCGTGATGACGTTAAAGATATTCTTTTTAATGCCAATTATTTAATTTTAGGCTTAGGGGATGTGTACTTAACTGCACCTTGCGCTGTTCCCATTGATCCACGACATCGCCTTCTCAGTTCAAAATACAACCCTGCCCGTACTTTTACCGCTGAGGGTACAGTTGGCATTGGCGGCATGTATATGTGTATTTACGGGATGGATTCACCGGGTGGTTATCAACTGGTTGGTCGCACCTTACCTATTTGGAATAAGTTCAAGAAAAATAAGCAATTTGGTGATCAAGAATGGTTCTTACGCTTCTTCGATCAAATCAAATACTTCCCTGTGACTGAGGCGGAATTAAATCAATGGCGCGCCGACTTTGAAAATGGACAAGCACAGATCAAAATTGAGGAAACGGAATTTGACTATGCTGTTTATTTACACCTCCTTGAAAATGAGAAAGATAGCATTACTGCTTTTAAAGATCAGCAGAACGCAGCTTTCAAAAATGAGGTTGAACTGTGGAAAGATGCTTTTGATCAAGAAGCGCATTTAGTTGATGAGATTCCTGAACATACCGATTACAGCGCATTCTCTGCGTTAAATGCATCCATGACAGGGAATATCTGGAAAGTTTTGGTTGAGCAAGGTCAACGCGTTAAAAAAGGTGAAACCATCGCCATCATTGAAGCCATGAAAATGGAACTTCCTGTATATGCCTCTGATGATGGCATCGTAAAAGCCATTATTTGTCGAGCAGGTCAGACTGTACACAGTGGTGAACCTCTCGTTTACATGGAATAAAATCAATATGCAGCCATTAAGCCGCGTAGGATCAAGCTCAGACAATTTGTCTGAGCTGGTTTATCAACGCATAAAAAATGACATTTTTGACTTTAAACTGATGCCCGGTGAACGATTTACCGAATCAGAAATTGCACAAACTTATGAGGTCAGTCGCACACCCACACGTCAGGCATTGTATCGCCTACAACAAGAAGGTTATGTGGAAGTTGCTTTTCGTAGTGGATGGACAGTCCGACCGTTGAATTTAAAATACTATGATGAACTCTATGAAATGCGCATCATGATCGAACAGTTTGCCATTCAAAAAATGAGTCTTCTGCCCTGTCATGAAATTGAAGAAATACAAAATTTAATGAGGATTTGGAAAGTTGATGCCGTCAATTATGTTCAAGATCTCAAAACAATGGCACATATTGATGAAGATTTTCATTGTGCAATTGTTCGTGCTGCGGGAAATCATGAAATGGCTAACTTACACCAAGAGATCAGTGAGAAAATTAGGATTATCCGCCGATTGGATTTTTCAAAATCAAATCGAATTGAAGCGACCTATATTGAGCATCAGCAGATTTTAAATGCCATTTTGCAACAGCAAACCCATGCTGCTTTAAGCATGATTTCAACACACATTCAGCAAAGTAGAGATGAGGTGAAAAAAATTACGCTGGCAATGCTAAATCCAATGCAAATTTTATCATCTATAAAATGAGTAATTTAGCTGCAATAAATTGATGCGTAAAAACTTCTTACCCAACTCGGATAAGACTAAGATGAGAGAATACTGATTGCGCATTTGTTGTGTAAAATTAACTGATGAAAGAGAGCTTATGATTAATCTAAAATGTAGCTGATTCTTCATCATCAAATATCTATCGCTTAAAAATTTGATTCGCGCCAAATAATTAGAGAGATATATTGAGTTTCATCTCACCTTTCATCCATTCTAAAAAAATCATCTTTCTAGGATCATTCTCAAAGGGTTCATTTGAGAGTAAGTAATAAGCAGAATCATCCTTATAAGGCGGCACAATCATTTCAAATAAACCATACTCAAGCTCACGTTCGATCATATACATTGAAATTACAGTAGTACCCAATCCAGCCAAGCAAGCCTCTAAGCATAAATAAAAGTGTTCTAATTCAATCTTATTAAAGTGTTTTAATTCTTTTTTTAATCGATTATTCTTTTGTAAATTCGACCAAAAATTAGGCCGTGACGTAGAAATTAAAATATCATTTAAATCTTTTTTTACAGTATTTCTGACCACTGCAATATATTCATCCGCTATTTTTTCACTATAAATATGATTGCCCCAATCGAAGTCATTACGACGTAACGCAATATCCACATTCGAGTTATCAAAATCAATAGCACCACCGCCAGTCACTAAAACCACATCAAAATCATGCCCAAGCGCCTTAAACTGAGATAACCTTGGAATAAGCCATTTTATTGATATGGTTGGCTCACAAGACAAAATAAGCTGCTTTTTTTCAATATTCTGCTTGCGAATTTCAATCAGACATTCATTTAAATCAGTAAATAGTTTTTCACAACAACGATAAAGTACTGCTCCTTTTTCAGTCAAAATCATTTTTTTATTTTTACGATCAAACAAAGCGATATTAAGTACCTCTTCTAAGTTTGAAATTTGCTTACTCACAGCACTTTGCGTAACAAATAGTTTTTTTGCTGCCTCCGTAACACTGCCATATTTCGCTACTGCATAAAAAAACTTAATTGCATTCAAAGAAATCTTTTCAATCATTCCAAATACTCATCAATGCTCAGTCTTATTTTTCAATTTTAAATTTTCGGCATAAGTGCAAAATATAACAACTGTACTTACTTATAAAACTCAACCTATGGAAATACAAATTAAATTTGAAATAATACATTCATTTTTAACACATCAGAAAACCGGTTTTCATGAATTCATCGCGTATGTATATACATTTAGACCGTTAAATACTTTCCATAAAATAATTAGAAAATCAAATCAATAACTTTCAAAGACGATCAAAATGACTGAATTAATCGCCGTTATATTCATCACTATTTTAGCCGTGATCAGCCCAGGAGCTGATTTCGCGGTGGTGACTAAAAATAGCTACTTATATGGAAGAAAAACTGGAATTTATACCTCTATCGGTATTGCCTTAGGGGTACTCGTTCATGTGTGCTATACAATATTAGCCCTTACTTTTGTCATGGCTTATACTCCTAATATTTTAAATATTGTTAAGTATATTGGAGCCTTTTATCTAATTTATTTAGGTTTCAAAACTTTTAGTCAAAAACCAATTACTGAGACGACATTAACTACACGCATTAAGCCTTTAGTTGCTCTAAAAAATGGCTTCCTCACCAATGCACTTAATCCTAAAACCACGCTCTTCGTAATCAGCACCTATATTCAGATTGTTAATTTAATGACTCCCAAAACCATCCTATTCGGATATGGCTTGTTTATGTCCTTTGCTCATTTGTTCTGGTTTGGATCAGTGGCTATTCTATTTTCATCTTTAGTCTTACGCCAGAAAATGCTTACAAAACAAATCGTGATCAACCGCTTTATCGGCATTATTTTATGTTTTCTGGGTATTGCGCTTTTATTCACAAACTTTCAATCATTCGATCTTTGATAAAATGATTGTTTGAAGTAAGAAATTTTGATGTGATTTTTGAAAGTCAGGTTTCTTGCTTAGGGTTAAAGAAACTAATTGTCTAATGTGACGAAAATAAATTAACTGAAATTAAAATTAGATAGACTCAGGATATTCATCTTCAATATTCCATTGTGTTAGTGAAGACGTATGTATAGCTTCAGACTCAAACAATTTACGTAATTGATAAAAGTTCATACCGTTTGAAGCCTTTAATAAAATAAGGTCACCATTCAGAATATAATCTTTTAAAACTTCGTATGCTTCTTTAATACTTTGAAAATGATCAGCTTTAAATCTCGTTTGACATAAATGAGAAACAGACCCTACAAGTATAATTCTTTCAAATTGATCAAATGTTGAATCATCAAAAATGGCTTGATGCAATTCTTGAGTTGATTCACCAAGTTCCAACATATCGCCAAAAACTAAAATTTTACGTCTTGTTTGTCTTTTTTCTAAAGACTGTAGTGCACTTAAGACAGAAATTGGCGAAGAATTATACGTATCATCAATAAGTTCAAAAACAACTTCTTTCTGATTACAAATTCTTAATCGTTCAAAGCGTCGCGGTAAAGGTTTATAAAATGGAATCAAAGTATTAAATTGATGTAGAGACATTCCTAGACTTTTTAAAACAGCCCAAGTGTAAACGCTATTAATCGCATTGGCTCTATCAGGTTGACTTAAAATAATTTGCTCAGCGGTTTCAGAAAAAATATTTGTTATTGCTTTCTTTTTATCAATATCTATATTCAAAATTTTATAATCTATTTGAGGATGATCAGAATCACCTATAGTTGTCATAGAAATATCTTTTCTAAATACGTAACCTTGTTCGTTTAATTTTTGTGCCACATTAAATGCAATAAATAGTTTCCCATTTTCAACCAATGCATCAATAACACTTGCTTTCTCTGCTAGAAGCTCCTTAAAACTATTGTATTTTTCTTGATGACTATAATTTACGTCTAATAAAACCGAAATTGTAGGCTTAACGACTTGAATTGGAACTGAGAGTGAGCGAGGACATGATGCTCCTGTTTCCAAAACAACATATTTTGTTTCAGATCGAATATTTGCCAATGTACAGTAAATTCCCAACCAAGCATTTTCATTACCAAGTGTTGAAATAGTCATATGCTTCATAGCAAGCACTTGTGATAACATATTTTTTACAGAGCTTTTTCCTACACTACCAGTGATCGCAATTACTTCTCCATTAAAATGCTCGCGTTGATACTCTGCCAATTGTTTTAAGTTTTGACGAACCGATTTCACATAAATAATTTTAGGATTTTGATTATTTTTATATATGATTTCACTCGTTACCACATAAGCTCCCTTTCTCAAAGCAAGCGCTAAAGATTGATGGGCATCATCACCTGATAACCAAAGAAAATAAATACTATTTTTCTTTAAATATGCAGGATATATTTCAAAGCTAGGTATCTCAACATCCAATTGGTGTGAATCTAATGAATTTTCCAATTTAATAATTTTAAAAAAACGATCTAAATTCATTCTTTAAATATCTCCATGGATAGAAAATAACCCAATTCATCTTGGCCTTTTACCAATGATAACGATACCAAATCTTGATTAAAAAACTCTACAACTTGATTAAATTCATCTTGATTCACAGGCCTTGGCTGCCAAAAAGTATTTAAATTGTTTGTTAAGATTGGATATAAGTTTAAAGTTTTTTCTTTCAAATTGATTTTAGAAATTAAACCGTAAGGTAATGCCTGATGTTTAGTAAATTCGCCGTTACTGTTGAATACGCCATTTCCCATACTATAGATGACTGGTTTTTGTTTAATCGTTGAAATGGATTGAAGTGTATGTGCACCATGACCTAAAATTAGATCCACGCCAGATTCAATAAGTTGCTCTGCAATTTCAATTTGCTTGGGATGCACTTGTTTGAAATCAACTCCCCAATGCGCTATGACAATGATTTTGGTATTTGGAAATTGCTTTTTATAGGTCTGTATGACCTGTAATAATCCAGATAAGCTAGCCACACCACTTTGTTTTCCAAGAGCGTAAAAATCAAATTCTAAATAAGCTGGTATTCGATGCCAATAACCATTAAAAATTACGACTTTCTGATCTTTATAACTCAATTCAATGGGTTGTTCAGCCTCAAGCTGATTTAAACCTGCACCTATATAGTCTATGTTTTGCTGTTTTAATTGGCCTAGCATATAAACTAAGCCTTCGTTACCAAAGTCTTTAGCATGATTGTTGGCTAAATTTACCAGTTGAAAATTTCTTTGTTTAATTTCTTTAAGCGTATGTTCAGCTTTTGCGTCTAATACAAAAGGCTTAATCAATTTTAAGGGTGAAATTAAAGATTCAGTAAAGCAACATTCAAGATTCAGCATATTCAAATCATTTAACTTAAAAAACTGCTCAACATTACGAAATGAAAAGTTGTATCCATGCTTTTGTAAAGCATCATCCACCTGCTTCCTTTGACGAATTCGTGTATAAAATTCACCAAAATATGTATCTGCTAAAATATTAATAAATGGCGTTTTAAGGGCAATTTTTTTATTAAAATTTTGCGTTTCATGACCAAATTGCATCGTTTTTGGCAGGATATATTCTTGCGTTGCACTTCCTTCTTTAAAGTGGAACAACCCTAAATAATTCTGGTTGAAACAGATTAAAGTCTGACGCTTAGGATCACCTATAAAGAGATGAATAAATTGATCATCAAATTGTGAAAACAACGTAGGAAACTGAATCGTTTTTTGATGATGTATTGTTTTATTTTTTATAAGATTGAGTGTTTTTTTAGGAAACTGACTTATTGCTTTACAAAGTATAAATAAAGATTTTAAACGAACTGACTGAACTGTTTGTCTATAATTTCGACCAGTAACATTTAAGATTTCATGATCATCAACACCGAGTACTTTTGCTTCCAGTTTAATCTGTGCAAGTGCTTTTGCGGTATTGCCAAACATACACTCAGCTAGAGCTAAAATAGCATCAGCCTTCTGAGTAAAAACAACGTATTGTACTAATTGTGAAAAAGAATATTGTTCACCATATTTTAGACCAAGTGATTGATTTGATTTTCCTTCTCTATCTACGTTTTCAGAAACCCTATAAAAGTGATCTAATGTAATCTCCTTCAATGTGAATTTCTTTAATGCTAAATATAAAAGCACTAAGCTACCAACGCCATACTGAATGCTATTTTCTAAACCTTTTTGATCTTCATCTTTAGAAAATTCAAAGCGATAAGAAAACTCTTTTAATATTTCCTTCATTTTTTTTGAAGGTTCGATCAATTCTTTTTTTAGTAGTAAAGGAATATTTTGAATCTTTGAATTACGACGTGATCCCTTAACCAAGATGACATCGTCTTTACGGCACACTGCCGTTAGTGCAGTGACACATTCATCGACATTTTTAAAATGTCCTATCACCTTATCTACAGGCAGTTGTTGATTTAAATATAATGTATCCTGACCAAAAGTAGCTACTAAGCTAAAGTCATTCTCCATAATTGGGGCAGCTAAACTCTGATGAACTTCGATAGATTTATCTTCAAGATTGATGATATCTCCAATAACCAATATTTTACGTCTATATTCAAAATGCGCCTTACAAAATTGAAAAGCATTAATCATCGAAAGTTTTTCAGCATTATAAGTATCGTCAATAATCGTAATATTTTTTTCAATAACTTCTATCGGTTGAAGTACTGAGGGTTTAGAAACTAAACTTTTAAACAAATGTTCACACTGAGATAAATCATACCCCAAAGAGTAGGCGACAGTTAAAGATGCAGATAAATTTAAACACGTTCCTCGATCAAGATATTGAGGAATATCAAAACAATATTCTTGATCCTTAACAACTAAATTTAAAACACCATTTGAAACACTAACTCTCACATCTGCAAGAGAATGAAAACCATAGGTGATAATGTTTTCACTAAAGCGCTTACAATACTCAAGCAATTGATCATAGACAGTAATGTCACGATTAATCACGATCAATCCATTTTTTTCAATACCGTTTGCTATGCGACTTTTCATATCCGCAGTCGAAAACTCATCATAACCTTTTTGGCCTACACCTATTTCTGTTATCACCGCAATATGAGGTCTTGATAACTGGCTGATGCCTCCAGATTTCATCCATAATGCAGACATTGCTGTTTCCAGAATGACACATTCTGGATTAGACATGGCATTGATTAACGTCAATTTAACGCCAGTACGAGAGTTATGGTTTTTATTGGTTGCGTACACAGAACTAAATTGAGTCAAGATCTGTTTCAAATAATCCTTAGTACTCGTTTTTCCAACAGTACCTGTGATCGCAATAATTTTACTGTCTAGTCTTTCGCGAATATATTGAGAAAATTGATTAATAAATTGAAAAGGATCTGGTGTGATAAATTGAGGAATCTTAGAATCAATACTTTTAATGGGATACTGCGCAATAACACCGCCAAATAAGTTCTGATATTCATGAACTAGCTCATGCGTATTTAACCAACCCGCGTAGATACCCGTATTTCCTGTTCCTTTTTGCCAGGTTTTTTCATCCATCGCAATAAATAAAGTTTGCTTACCAAGCGCTGTATATCGACTTTCAGAAACATGCGTGAGCTTCCACTCCTCTGGAGGCTCAAGATACCAATACCCATCGAGTAATTCCTCGATTATTTTTTTATCAATTTGGTACTGCATGCTCAAATCCCTATTATAATAATTCTTAAGATTCAAAATAATTTACATAAGCAACATAACCCGATAAATTGTGTTCTTGATCATCGATACGCGTTCTAAAACGATCATGACGTACATAAAATGCATTTAAAATTTTAACTGGATGCCCCATATACATCGCAACTTCTGGATAAAAGAAACCTGTCCGCTGATACTCAGTCCGTAATTCAATGAGTTCTTTTAACTCTTCAAAACGGGCTTGATCAAGCAAAGAATCATGTCCCAACTCTTTTAAGCGATTCACCATTTTATACGCTGACATCATCAATTCTAAAAACGTGGCATACGCGGTTTTACGCTCTTTAATAAATGTCATATGTTTGAGATAATTATTTAAACCAAATTGAAAGTATTTTTCCTCTGGACAAATTTTGGTTAATTCATTCACACAATAACTCAACCAGTGATCATGATATTTTTCATATTTTTGAGTAATAAAATTCTCAAACATTAACTTTACGGTTTCAAGTAAAGTTTCGTCATGATTGATTTGATACAAGCGTAATAAGGCTAAAGCTGATTCACCATCATAATAAACAATACGGAATTTATCTTTAAGCTCTAAACTTGGATAATCCCATACGTGCTGAGTTTCGCCATTTTCATTGATCATCGTTTTAATGCCAAGTGCGACATTTTCTGCAAGTTTCAAATACTGATCATCACCTGTAATTTCTTGGTATTTTGTTGTCATCAATATAAATGCAGCATTAGCACCGAGTTTGATCTCAGCTTTTTCGTCGTTTCCATCGATCATATAAGCGACGTTATTAGCCGATTCACGATAAAAATGATCAATTGCATATTGTATCGATTTCTGGATCTTCGGTAGATATTCTTGTTTAGGCTGGACTTCAAATGTCTCAATTAAAGAGTATACGGATGTGCAATGTCTTATCGTATTATAACTTTTAATGAGTCGATTGTAGGCTGGAAAATATCCATACACAAACTGACCATCATCCTGAATTTCGGTATGTAAAAATTCAGCATTTTTCTGAATGATAGAGAGAATATGGGATTTTTTATCCGCATCTACCTGCCGCACTCCATTTACCGTGCCGCCCGACTGTAACGTAAGTAACTGTTCATTTTCATAAATTACAGCAACAGTATCAAAAACCCAAACATCCGACATGTTTTTCAAGTCAAAGGTTTTATTCAGTTTAGGGTATTTTAATTTAACCGTATCATTTATATTCTTTTCATCCCAAAAGTTAGGCTGATTATAAACCACACCACGAATAAGCGCGCGACCGTAAATTTCTTGCTCTAAAAAACAGATTTCAAAATTTGAATCGAAACTAATACCTTTACGAAAATGGTTATTATGGGGTTGGGTATTTACATCGTGATCTACTTGCTGCCATGATTTTTTTTCTATATTGGCTGCAATATCAAATTTCAAAAATTCAGGTAAAGCTCTATTTTTTTCGTATAATTTTTCAACAAACTTTAAAGTCCGATTAACTACAGTTTTACGATCCGGCGCTGCAGTATTCCAAACTTGACATCTTTGATCTACTCCACCATAAGAAAAGAAAACAACTTTTATTTCTGATTGTTCGTCATTAAAATTTGAATTCAACCAATCTGTTAATTTACTTTTAAATGCGAAAAATTTAGTTTGAGTATTAATAATCATAACGCTTATATATCTTTATTATAATAAAATCGTAATATTTTTCAGCATACTATAAAGAATTTCAATAGATAATCTAAAAACCCCTCCATATTGTATTTTTTTGTATATGTGAAAATGATTTTATAAATCTAAGATTTTAAAAACCCTTTACTTATAAACAATAAAAAAAGAGGCTTCTAAAAGCCTCTTTTTTTTAAATAATCACATTAAATTTGGTTGTATTTCAAAAACTCATCCAAGCCCAGATTAGTAACGTCTGTATTTTTCAACACAAGCAGCTCAGTAGGATTGTATTTAGTTTCTTGTGCATCGCGATCAATTTTCACCACTGTGTCATTACCACGTTTTTCAACCGTTACATAATCGCCAATATTATTAGCAGTTACGTTTTGATCCTGTAGCAATGCAGTGACATCGATCTTATCGCCTTGAGTTACGCTAAAGTCAGTCCACACATCTGGCTTATTTTGATCCAATGCCTGATTCAATACATCATAAACTACTGTATCGGCACCGGCTCCTAGAGTAAATGTATCCACTGACGCTGAAGCATTAACAGTTTCACTTTCACTGCTTCCAGTAAGAGTCATCCCCACATTAATCTCTAGAGTTGCTGTTTGAACAGAACCTGCTTTAGAAATGGTTGTGTAAGTGAATGTCTCAAGACCACCACTCTCACCAGAGGCTTGATATTCATACGTACCATCTTTATTCACCGTTAACACCCCGTATTTCCCTTCAACAGTAAACTGATTACCGCCTTTTGCAGGGTCATTGATGTATAGCTCTTTTGATCCAATCTTCAAGATATCGATCTGACCTGTCGCTTGATCGTTGGCAAATAAATCACCGTTTGTTGGTGGAGCTGTAACAGATGAAATATCATTGAATACTGTAGCAGTAATCGAAGCATCAGTGATGTAACTATTAATCGAATTAATATTGACTTTATAATCACCAGCTTCAAATGTACTTCCGTTAGAACGTTGAATGTCTAATGTGAAACTCCCTGATGCTATAGATGCAGGGCCATCATAGACAACTGTGTCAACGCCATTTACAGTTTGTATAACTTCAACGTTAACCGTTCTAATAAAAAATGAGGAAGTAATACTACCTTTTAGATTTATTGACTTCGCATATGCATCTTCTTGAATGTTAAACTCAAGTTTTTCACTAGAAGATAAAGAAATAGCTGGTATATTTGCCTCCACTGATATTGAGCTAAAGGTATTCGCAACCACATTAACTTCATTTGAATCATTAGCAGCTGTATTGGTATCTAACTTGATATTCAATACTTCAATCACTGATTGACCATCGGCCTTTTTGACTACAACTTCAAAGCGATCTACAGCACCATAAGGCGGTTTCCATGTTGAAGTATCACTTGGCACTGCAACATCATAAGCATATGTTCCATCAGCCTTAATAACCAATGTTCCATACTGTCCTACAACTGTTACTGCTTGACCTTCAATGAAAAGTTGATCATTGACTTTTAATAATGTATCAGTCGCTTCTGGTGTGACATCCCCAGCTACACTACCTTCAAATGTTGTTGGTTTAGAATAATCATAAACCTCAACTTTTTCTACGCTGGCTGTAGCGCCACCAATTACATTCACTCCACTTGTTTGTTTAATGATGCCGACATAAGTTCCCTCACCAAAACTTAGTGTAACATCCTGAGCCGTACCACCCAACAGCAGTACCTGAACAAATTTTGGAATTTCATGGACTTGTACTAACTGACCCGTTGTTTCATTTAAGCGATAAATCACAAAGCTAAACTCAGAAGCAAGAGTTAGGCCACCAGCAGCACCAGAGAATGAAATATTCTGCGTTGTACCTTCCGCTACAGTAAAGTCCATTACCCCTTCTGTACCAATAATACTTGCAGACAACACATCACCTGCGATTCCTAAGTCAAGTACGCTGATAGCAGTCGCATTTGAAATCTCAATATCAGTACCAGTTAATTCACTGTATTCAGGTGTCACATTCAACAATACTGTATTATCAATGATTGCTTCTTCATCAGATGCAAATCGTGTTAATTCAATATTAAGTTTTGCTGTGGTTTTATCTCCATTTGGCGCAGTTACTTCATACGTAAAGCTATCGACTTCACCATATTTTCTGAAATCACTCTTAACGGTATAACTAAATGTTCCGTCTTTATTAATCGTTAAAGTACCGTATTTACCTTCGATACTAGTTTGACCAGAGTCTGATACAGCTTCTGTATTTCCATTACTTGTAATCCCAGTAATTTTACTTCCCACTGGCACAACATCTTGTCCGTTTTGATAATCAATATCAGAAATAACATTTCCAGAAATTATTCCAGTTACAGCTGTTGGGTTATTGAAGTCATTTACTTTATCTTCAGTAAATCTTAATGTGTATCCTGTAACGAGTGATAAACCTGCACCATTTCCTAAAACAAATAGCCACTCGCCATCGTCTAATTCTCGTTGAACTGTTGGTGAAACACCACCTAAGACGACTGTATACCAGTTTTTGAGAACTTCTTTTTGTTCCCACTCGCCTGTAGTTTCATTTAACTTATAGATGTATAAGTCCATGGTTCCAACAGTCAAACCACCTGCATCTGCATTAAAGCTAATATCACGCGTTGTACCTTCAGCAACGGATAATTGCACTGAAGAACTAAATATACTTTCGAGTATACTTGCATTTAATACTGGACCCAATCCTACTGCACCTACGGTAAATCCAGTAGAGTTTAGAGCTGATGGATTATTATTTGTGATGACCGTTGGATCAATATCCAATACCAATTGCACATCATTATCAGCAGCGACAAATAGCCCTTCAGTCACTTCTGGAAGATCAATATCAACCAACTTATCTAGACGCACTTGGAGGGCATCTTTCGCGAGTTGTACTTCTGCTGGTAATGCCGTCACTTTGGTTTGTGCTTCAGCTTTTGCAGCAATCGCAGCATCACGTGCTTCTGTTAATGCTGTCAGCTCTGTCGGTGTGATTAAGCCATTCGCATTGGCATCCACAAGGGCTTTGTCTGCCGCTGCATATG
>JAHLFF010000151.1 GCA_018883945.1 Candidatus Acinetobacter avistercoris | reverse complement strand
TCCTGCTGTGGGTGGTGCCATGGATTTAGCATCAGGTGCAAAGAATGTGTTTGTCATGATGGAGCATTTGACCAAACAAGGTCATAGCAAAATTTTAGAAAAATGCACCTATCCATTAACAGGGCTCGCTTGTGTTAATCGTGTTTATACAGAGATTGCTACTTTTGAATTTATCGATGGCAAAGTTTTTGTGATTGATATTGTTGCACCTCACCTTCCTGAATATGTTCAAAAAATTACAGATATAACGCTCGATTTTTCCAGAATGAAATAAATCATAAGGCGATTTACAAAGGAGATGTAAATGGGAATGTTAAATTGGTATAAGGAATCGGATTCCAACCAGAAAAAGACATTTTGGGCGTGTTATGCAGGTTGGGCACTTGACTCCTATGACATGCAAATTTTTAGTTTTTTATTGCCCGTTATCATGGCGACTTGGGCTTTAACCCAAACACAAGTCGGCCTTATTGGTACGGTTGCGCTTGTAGTGACCGCTTTAGGTGGATGGATCGCAGGAATTCTAGCCGATCGCTATGGTCGTGTGAAAATTCTGATGTTTACGATTTTATGGTTTACCTTTTTTGGTGTATTGGCAGGATTCGCACAAAACTATGAACAGCTTTTAGTGGCAAGAACGCTACAAGGTTTAGGTTTCGGTGGCGAATGGGCCGTTGGTGCCGCATTAATGGCTGAAGCTGTTTCTGCTAAACATAAAAATAAAGCAGTCGGCTTTGTACAGTCAGGTATGGCATTAGGTTGGGCAGGCTCTGTGATTATAGCGACCATGCTCATTACTCTACTTCCACCTGAATGGTCTTGGCGTGTGGTTTTTTGGACGGGTGTAATTCCAGCATTAATCGTGATTTATATTCGTCGGAATGTAAAAGAATCGGCTGAGTTCATCGCTGACGTCGCTAAAAATAAGCAAAACATTGAAAAAGCTTCATTTACCTCTGTATTTAAACCACAATTTTTACGTTCAACCGTATTTGCAAGCTTACTGGTACTTGGTCTTCAAGCGGCGTGTTATGCCATATTGATTTGGATTCCAACCCTCATGAATGAACGTGGACTAAGCCCGAGCTCTAAAATTGTTACGATTTTGATTATGGCTGGAGGCGCATTTGCAGGCTTTATGTTCACCGCTTACTTGGCTGATAAATTGGGTCGTAAGCAGACTTTGATTGGAATGTCTATTTTAAGCTGGGTCGTCACCGTGGTGTATATGATGATTGCGATGAATCAATACATCACTTTGGCACTAGGATTCTTTGTCGGTTTTTCTGCTATTGGTATGTTTGCAGCACTCGGTCCATTCTTAAGTGATTTATTTCCAACGCATATTCGTACAACGGGTATGGGCTTTGCTTATAACGTTGGTAAATCAATCGGTGCTTTATCTGTTGTCGGTGTCGGTATTTTGGCAGAGTCATTGGGTCTTGCGCCTTCAATTGGCATATTTTGTTTGACCGCCTATGGTCTTGCAACCATCTCTATTTTACTGATTAGAGTGCCCAAAGAAGAGTCAGCTTTAATCTCTCCTCACTTTCAAAAAAATGGAATTTAAATATGATCCGTATTCTTTATTTACTGGCTAAACCTGAGCATATGAGCAAAGCAGAGTTTGATCAGGAATGTTTGAAACACTTCGAAATGTCGGCAGGGATTCCTGGATTACATAAATATGAGGTTCGTTTAATTGCTTCAGAACCGACTGATATTCATGTTCCTTTCTTTAATGTTTCTGGTGTAGATGCTATTGGAGAATGTTGGTTTGAAAACGAACAACAAATGCAGATTTATATGGATTCAGAGATCCGCAAAAACTGGTTTGAACATGGCAAAAGTTTTATTGGAAAACTCAAACCGTTTGTTACGAAAGACGTTGTTTAACGTACTACTCGTCACCTAATGTTCATAAGCTATTGCTCATAACGTTTTACTTAAAACTTGTAATTTATTAAGGAAAATAAAAATGCTTTTTTGTGTAGAAATGACCGTCAAAATTCCACTTGATAGTGATCCTGTAAAAATGGATGAAATTAAACGTACCGAAAAAGAGCGTGCTACGGAATTACAAAAATCAGGTAAATGGCCACATTTATGGCGTGTTACAGGTAAGTATTCCAACATCAGTATTTTTGATGTGGACAGCAATAATGAATTACACGAATTGTTGATGAGCTTACCTTTATTTCCCTATATGGACATCAAGGTAACCGCTCTTTCCCAACACCCTTCGTCAATTCATTAAAAGTACATTATTTAAGATCAAGGACGATCACCATGGAAAAGATACACGATATTTCTCAACTGGATTTATCTCGCTATGTTCGACATGGTGATTGCGTGGTTTGGGGACAAGCTCAATCTGAACCCTGTTTATTGACTCAAAATTTAATTCAACAACGAAACAAGATTGGTCAATTCAAAGTATTTTTAGGCATTAGCCAATATCCGACTTGTCTCGCTGAATATGCCGAGAATATTGAATATTCAAGCTATTGTGGTGCGGGATATAATCGCGCCCTTGCGCAACAACAGGTTTTAGATATTTTACCTGTGCATTACTCACAACTGCCTCGTTTAATCGAAAATCAACAGCTTAAAGTCGATGTGGTCTTCATTCAGGTTTCAGCAGCCAATGACCAAGGGCAATATAGCTATAGTCTGGCACAAGATTATTTGAAATCAGCTATTCGACACGCTCGAATCGTGATTGCTGAAGTGAATCAACAAGCGCCATGGGTCTATTCAGATGAATATTTAACTGAGGCTGACTTTGATGTGATGGTCTATAGCGACCGAAAAATCGAAACTCAAAAGAGTATTGAGCATTCAGCCACCACACTCAAAATTGCTGAAAATGTTGCTTCTTGTATTCCTGACCACTCAACTTTACAACTTGGTATAGGCGCCCTTCCTGAAGCGATCATGCAAGCTTTGAATCATCATCATCACCTCGGTATACATTCCGGCATTATTGGGGATGGTGTTGCAGACTTAATGCAAAAAGGCGTGATTACCAATGCGAAAAAAACCATTGATTCAGGAAAAACCATCACGGGTTTAATTGTGGGTTCTTCTGAGTTACATCAATTTGCGCATTTAAACTCAAATATCGAACTTCGTTCTACCGAATATACGCATCATGCTGCGACGCTTGCTGCCATTCAACAATTTATTGCCATTAACTCAGCCATTGAGGTTGATCTAACTGGTCAAATTAATGCTGAGATAGCAAATAAAACTTATGTGGGTGCTGTAGGTGGCGCTTTAGATTTTATTCGCGCAGCCAATCAATCCTATGGTGGTGTTTCAATTATTACCCTGCCTGCTTCTGGAAAAAACTTCAGTCGTATCGTGAGTCATTTACAAGGTCCCGTATCCACTCCAAGAAGTGATGCTGGACTGATTGTTACAGAATATGGCATTGCAGATTTACGTGGTTTAAGTATTTCGCAGCGCGTTGAAAAAATGATTGCGATTGCGCATCCGAATTTTCAAAAAGATCTTGAACAACAAGCAATGGATTTGGCACTAATTTAAAGGAATTCAAAATGAAAGATGCTTATATTGTCAGTCCTTTACGTACACCAATCGGTAAATTTGGCGGTGGACTCGCCGCTTTAACTGCGGTTGATCTCTCTGTTAAGGTCATTCAATCGATCGTGGAAAAAACAGGCTTAGAGACGAGCACTTTAGATGAAGTCATTATTGCGCAATCGTATTCATCCAGTGAAGCACCCTGCATTGGTCGCTATGCAGCCTTAGCTGCGGGCCTTCCAATTGAAGTGCCCGGATATACATTAGATCGACGTTGTGGTTCAGGCCTACAAGCAGTGATCAATGCAGCGATGTCGATTCAATCCGGACATGCTGAAGCAATTATGGTGGTGGGTGTGGAAAGCATGAGTAATATTGAGTATTACTCTACCAATATGCGTTGGGGAAGTCGCGCTGGCAATGTGAGCATGTTTGACCGCTTGGAACGTGGGCGTGAAAGATCTCAACCCGTTGAACGTTTTGGTGTCATTTCAGGTATGCCTGAAACCGCTGATAATCTGGCCCGAGACTATAATATTAGCCGTGAAGAATGTGACGCTTTTGCGCTCAGTAGCCATCAAAAAGCACAGCAAGCGTGGGATGCTGGTAAATTTAAAGATGAAGTGATTCCGCTTGAAGTGAAATCTAAAAAAGAAACTAAAATCATCAATTCTGACGAAGGTATTCGTGCAAATAGTACGATTGACAGCCTGAGTAAACTCAAAACGCTTTTAGCCAATGGCGTTACAACCGCAGGAAATTCGAGTCAACAGAATGATGCTGCTGCGGGTTGCCTCATAGTCAGTCGTGAGTATTTAGAAAAGCACAACTTACAACCGATCGCTAAAGTCATCGGTTGGAGTTCCGCGGGTTGTGATCCAAGTCGTATGGGTATTGGCCCTGTGCCTGCGGTAAATAAGCTACTTAAAAAACTCGATATATCTCTAGATGATATTGATCTGATCGAAATTAATGAAGCTTTTGCAGCTCAGACTTTAGCGGTCATTAAAGCATTAAATATAAACGACACCTCAAATATTAATGTCAATGGTTCGGGCATTTCTCTAGGACACCCTATTGGTGCAACGGGAATTCGTATCATGACGTCTTTAGTTCATGAAATGAAACGTCGTAATGCACGTTATGGATTAGAAACGATGTGTATCGGTGGTGGACAAGGTTTAGCTGCCCTATTTGAACGTGTTTAAGTATATGAACGAATTTAAGAAAAATTTAATAAATGTTAAGGAGTGACTCATGATTGAATCTAGAATGATTGGTGAAGTAAAAGTAACCCGAATCCATGAATATGCTGGCCCAAGCCATGATCCAAAGTTTTTATTTCCAACGGCAGATCAAAGCTTATTAGAAGAATATAAAGACATGTTGGCACCGCATCATTGGATTCCAGAAATGAATCGTCTGATTGTCAGTATTCAGTTTTGGGTGGTGCATGCTGGCAATAATATTATTGTGATTGATACAGGTGTCGGAAATTTCAAAGAGCGTCCTGAAATCCCACGTATGCATATGCTCAATAATTTGATTACTGAATGGATGACTGCTGCTGGTGCTGCTCCAGAAAAAGTAACCCATGTGGTGATTACCCACTTACATTCAGACCATGTGGGCTGGAATACAATTTGGAAAGATAATCGTTGGACTCCAACATTCCCCAATGCAAAATACTATTTACCTAAAGAAGATTTTGATTTCTGCCACCAAGGTAAAAATAAAGAGCCTGGCGTTATTGATGTTTTTGGTGACTCTTTCTTCGATAGCGTAATGCCCGTTTTTAACGAAGGTTTGGTCGAATTTATTCAACCTCATACTGAAATTGCCGACTGCTTAGTCGTAGAACCCGCACCCGGTCATAGCCCAGGACAAGTCACCTTCCGAGTCCGCTCTCAAGGAGAAGAAGCTATTTTTTGTGGCGATGTCTTCCATAGCCCACTCCAAATTGTTCGCCCAGAAATCAATTCAGGTTATTGTATTTGGCCCGATATTGCCCGAAAAAGTCGACTCGAATGTTTAGAGCGTGCAGTCAGCCGAGAAGCGCTCCTGTTGCCTGTCCATTTTGGTGACCCCTACTGTGGTTATATTCGTAAACAAGATAATGGATTTATCTTTGAGCCTTCGGATACTTGGGCTCGCGTTTAGTAAAAGTATCCAAAGCTTTGGATTATTGTTTGTAATATTTTAAAAGGATTTAAAAATGAAAAAACCAGTAAATAAAAATTTACTGGTTATGGGGACGCTTTGCCTATCCATAACCAGTATCAACATTGCTCATGCTGATTTTGTTGATGACACTCAATTTAAGGTGCTCGCAAAAAACTATTATTTCAATCGTGACTTTCGCAAAGGCGAATACAACTCTGCAGGTCAAAACGCTCAGTTACCGATATCTGAACGTAAAGGTTATCGCGAAGAATGGGCACAAGGTTTTATTGCCAACATGGAAACAGGATGGACCGATACGCCTGTACAGTTTGGATTAAATGCTTATGGCTTAGTTGCATTAAAACTCGATAGTGATGGCTATCGAACTGGTACAAATAATTTAGAATTGGACTCGAATGGCAAACCGAAATCTGCGACTGCAGAATTTGGCGGTGCATTACGTGCAAAATACAATCAAACCAATGCATTAATTGGTAATCAGTTTCCGAATAATCCAATTATTGGCACGAACTACTCTCGCCTACTTCCTTCCATGTCGACAGGTTTGTCGATTACGGATAAAAGTTTTGAAAATCTTAACTTAGATTTTGGTTATTTCACTCAAATGAGTCCTGTTGACTCCACAGACCGCTTGAACTATTTCAATACTGACTATAACAATGGAATTCAAGGTGATTATGTTGGCTATTTGGGCGGAACATATGCCTTAGATAATATAGAGACATCGTTATATGTATCTGAATTAGAAAATGTCTGGATGCAATATTATCTCGGGGCAAAATACAAACATCAAATCAATGCTCAATCCAGTTTAAATCTACAAACCAACAACTATTTGAATAGAGATACTGGTGATGCTACAGGGGGAGATATTAGTACTGGTATTTTCTCTTTAATGGGTAATTATAAATTATCCAATCACAGTTTTAGTTTAGCTTATCAACAGGTTTTGGGTGATGAACCCTTTGATTGGATCGGTTTCAAAAATAATGGCGGGATCGCCAGCATTCCCAACAGTGTGCAATTTGCAACCTTCAGTGAAGCTAAAGAAAAATCAGCTCAAGTGAAATATGAAATTGACTTTTCACCTTATGGCATTGAAGGGCTATCTTTGATGACACGCTATCTATATGGCTGGGATATGGATAATACAGGAAGTACGAATCCCCTTTATACAAGACGTCATATCTATGATCAAAGTATTGATAATAAACATTGGGAAAGAGACGTCGAGCTACGCTACAAAATTAAAACTGGTTTTGCTAAAGATTTAGATGTTCGTCTACGCCAAGCGACGCATAGAGCAACTCAAGGTTATCGTTATACCAATATCGATGAGTTTCGCTTAATTCTTGAATATCCATTTTCATTTTAATAAAAACATTAAAGTTAAAGAGGAGAAAAATTATGCCCTATATTATCGAAACTTGGGATAAAGAGAATCATCAAGAATTACGACAAGCCTTGCGTCAAGAACATTTAGATTTTTTAAATCAAAGACTTGAACTTTTACTGGCTTGTGGTGCCAAGTTAAATGATGACGGTTCTGATTTAGGCGGTGGTGTTTATATCATTGATGTCGATACAAGAGATGCTGCTCAAAATTTCATTGAACATGATCCCTTTTATACGGGCGGATTATTTGAAAAAATCAAAATAGGATGCTGGAGAAAAGCCTATATTGACGGTAAATTTTGTTTGTAATCAACTTAAGTATCTTAGATTTTAAAATACAGTTTCTGTTATCAATGTTCATGAGATTTACAATTCACTGGAAGATTTGTAAATCTCTAAATTTTCATTTCTACCTCTAAGTTCAGTTTATAAATATTTAATAAAAATCTGAACAATCACTAATTAACGTCTCTCAATTTTTATCAGCGAATGGCTTTGTTGCATAAAGATTTTAAAGACTGATCTTTCCTAAGCTGCGCAAATTTAAGTGACAACTTGGGTGTGAGGGCGACCTAATTCTGTAAATTTATTTAACACGGCTATACGTGCATGGATTTCATTGACTTGGCTTTGAAAGTTTCTCGAACTG
>JAHLFF010000150.1 GCA_018883945.1 Candidatus Acinetobacter avistercoris | reverse complement strand
CGAATCTCCACCCACCAATTCGCTATTATTGGCTCTTTTGAAATCATGTTGTTCCGATTCAAGAGAAAAAGAAACAGCTTGGGGTAGTGTTTTCGTATACGAGTCGTCCAGCTCAACCCATTGCTTAGATTTAGAAAGACTTGCTTGTACTGACTGATTCGAACCTGATGCAAGATTTATTTGCCCATTATTTGTAGATGGAGAGCTTGTTGCTTGAGAACGGTATTCTTGTATCGCATATTGGAATGTAGCAACATCTGTTGCAGGTTTGACCACCAAAGCAAAGATACGTGACTGATCATTCGCTTCACGATTTATACGTTTTAAATCCATGATCAGCATTTCACGGGTTTGCATCGCTTTACGCTGATCAACCCCACCTAGATTCATGACCACCAAAGACGCCATAATACTGATGATCACAATGACCACCATAAGCTCAATCAGTGTAAAACCCTGATGCTTTTGAGCTAATCGTCCGTTCATCATGTATTAGGCCACATGCTCGGATGCCAGTGCATGTTTGGGTAACATCAACGCTTGATCAATTAAAGAGACACGCAAAGTATCGCGACTCCCCAAATAGCGTTGATAAAAACTTGAATTTAATATGGCTGCGCCACCATGCGTCACTGACCAAATCGAAGCCAAGTAATCTCTGGATGACATCTTACTTCCAATCGACTCTAAGTAGTTTTCCGTCATGCGGATAATAATTCTTAAGCGGCTTTTGCGAACTTGATACATTTCATTGAACAAGTGGTTAATTCCTTGTCCTGTCGTTGAAAGACGCTCTTCAATTTGGTGAAATAACACTGTACGTTCAGGATGATGTAAATGATGGAGCATAAAAAATGCCAAATGCTCTGGGAATCCTTTTTCAGTATCCGCCACCATTTCAAGTAACATGCGCTCATTCAGAATAATCAGCAACATATACAACTCATCTTTACTTTGAAAGTGTTTATAGAGCGTACCTTTGGCTAAATCCAATTCAGCAGCCAGAGCATCCAAAGTCATTCCTGACTCACCATTTTCTAGCAGAAGTTGTTCAGCTACCTGAAATATTAATGCTTCTCTTGCTCTAAACTGAGCCTGACGATCCATCTTCACTCTATAAACTCTCTTCTTTCTATTTATTCCGTTTAAACACTAAGATTGCGCTTTAAGAAGATTTTCAAAATTTTGTGTCGTTATATAAGCAATCTCTTCAAGTGACTTATCATATACATCACTTAAAGCTTTGGCTACATAAGGAACGTACTTTGGTTCATTCGGCTTTCCTCGATAAGGCATCGGTGCCAAATAAGGACTATCAGTCTCGATCAAAAGACGATCCAAAGGAACCTGCTTAGCAACATCTCGTAAATCTTGCGCATTCTTAAATGAAACAATTCCTGAAAATGAAATGTAATAACCGCAATCAAGCACTGCTTTCGCCGTTTCCCAATCTTCAGTAAAACAATGCAAAATACCATGCGTAGATTGCTCTGCACGAATAATATCGATGGTATCTTGCTTTGAAGACCGTGTATGTACAACCACAGGTTTTTTAACGATTTTTGATGCTTGAATATGGCGTGCAAAACACTCTTTTTGCGCTAATACTAATTCTGTACTGTGAAAATAATCTAATCCCGTTTCACCAATTGCCCACACTTTCTCTGAGCGAGCCAGTTCAATAAGTTTCTCGACAGTCGCACGTTTCATCATCTCGGCATCTTCACAAGGATGCACACCCACACTATAGCCTACAGCTTGGTGTCGACTGGCAATTTCTGATAAAGCAATGTGATCATCTAAATCTACAGAAATTCCCATCATTTTGGAAACGCCTGCTTCTTGCGCTTGTT
Source organism: Candidatus Acinetobacter avistercoris (assembly GCA_018883945.1). GTDB lineage: Bacteria > Pseudomonadota > Gammaproteobacteria > Pseudomonadales > Moraxellaceae > Acinetobacter > Acinetobacter avistercoris. The sequence continues at coordinate 11,159 of JAHLFF010000150.1, read as the reverse complement.
GAATAGCAAGATCTATATCACCACCATAAGGCTCTAGATTTAACATGGTCAAATGACAATGTGTATCAACAAACACAGCAACACCTATAATTTTGAAAATTGGGATTTACATTGTAAAACTTGAATGTGCCAAAGTTATACTCCCAGCGAGTAATTTTTCCGCTTCTATTTTGTAATATAGTCCTTTTTCACCACTTAATTGAATTGCAAAGCCTTGAGGTTTAGTACCTGACTGCTTATATGAAATCCAAATCACTTTACCTTTGAGCGGTATTTTTTGAGAATCGTTCGGTAATGTGGCTAAAATAAAGACCTCTTCTCCCATTTTCACAGATTGTTTCGTGGGTATAAACAAACCGCCATCTTGAACAAATGGCATATAACTCGCTTGTAGTGTCGCACGATCTGCGATGTTCACCTGTATCAATCCGCCCATACGTGTTTGCATAGACACCCCCTCTTTTTAATTATTAAAATATAAAACCAAACAAATGTATTAAAAATTTACGAGTGCACATTCATTAATTTAATAAACAATTGATCTACAATCAAATTGTTTTGCACATTTTGCTCAACCAGCTGTTTAAAATGTTGTACGTCATGATAAATTTCAAATAATTGTTCTAAATTATAATAATCTACAATCTGGCTAAAATCTAAGTCAGAATTTTTCACACGTTGATTTAGCTTGATACAGATCAAATCTGACAATAAATATTCAAACATGGTCATAAAATCTGAAAACACCAAATGCTTATTCCATTTAGTCGCATACTGCATGGGCATGCTTTTATTGATCACCAATGTCTGCCAGTCAGCTAAAAATGCTTCACGCTGCTTTAACCATTCTGCATTTGATAATGTTAAGGCCTGCAAAGGCATGTCATTGGACAAACCCATTAACAATGGTATTTGGGGATGCAATTTATTGTCTAATTTAGTTTCTAAAAATATTTGGGCTTGACTATGTGATACACGATCCAAAGCGAAATGCTGTAAACGACTACGTATCGTTGCAGGTAATTTCAAATAATGATTGGCCATTAAAATCAAAATCACCCGTTCACCAGGTTCTTCTAAGGTTTTTAATAAAGCATTCGATGAAGCAATATTTAAAGCTTCCGCAGGCTCTATGACAATCACCCGCCAACCTTCTCCAGTCTGTTGTACAAAAGGCTGTAGATCTCGAATCTTTTCAATTTTTATTTTTGCATTTTGTTTTTTATTGTCTTCATCCGTGGTGATATGTACATAGTTGGGATGAGTATCAGACTTGAGCCACATACAGCTTGCACACTCACCACAAGCAGCTTCTGGTTGCTTATCTAGACATAATAACCAAGCAACAAAATGTTGCGTGAAAGCGTGTTTACCAGAACCATCTTTTCCATAAAACAAGAGGCCATGGCCTATTTTGGGAAACCGCTGTGTCAACGTTTCCCATACCGATGTTTGCCAAGGGTAAATCTGCGAATTTTCCGTGCTCATCATGCTTTTGCACACATCCTATTATTCAAAATGAGCAAGACTCATTGCATTCAGACGATCTAAATCTGCTTGAGTATCTACACCTGGAGGCAAACTCACATCTGCTACGGCAATAGCAATTCGATGACCATTTTCTAATATACGCAATTGTTCAAGGCTTTCTAATTGCTCTAATACGCCTTGATCCCAAGTGACATAATCTTGTAAAAGCTTTACACGATAAGCATAAAGTCCGAGATGCCTAAAAGCATGTTGATGCAATTTAGGATGTTCAAATTTCGCGCCATCTCGATCATAAGGAATCGTGGCACGACTAAAATACAGCGCTTCACTGGTTTTCGACATCACCACTTTAACAATGCTATCACGTTGAAATTCTTCTAAATGATGAATAGGCTCACATAAGGTAGACATCGAACACGAAGGTTTCTCAAGCAATAAATTTGCGACCTGTTGTACCAATACCGCTGGAATTAAAGGTTCATCCCCTTGAACATTCACCACAATATCGTCCGCATCCCAACCTTTAATCTTGGCAACTTCACTTAAACGATCTGTGCCTGAAGGATGATCTGGATTTGTCAGTACAACATCAATATTTTCTTGAAGACAAATTTCCGCTATCTTTTCATCGTCAGTAGCAACACACAGATCATCAAAGCCTTCGACTTTTTTGGCTTGGTCTACGACCCGCAAAATCATAGCACGACCATGAATTTCTAAAAGGGGCTTACCTGGGAGTCTTGAGCTCGAAAAACGGGCAGGAATAACAATATGCTTCATGAAAAAACCTTAAGAAATTTGAATACCAAGTTCAGTTAACTGTTGTTCAAGCACTGTATAACACGCCTCTGACAGCACAGCTTCAACTGGCACAACCCAAATTTCACGATTGAAATCAGGATTTTTTTTAAGTAAAGGTAAAAGTTTTACTGCATCTTTTTCAGTCGTAATGATGGGGTTCAGATCTTCAAACTGTAAATCATCAATCTCATAATCATAATGATCTGGAAATTCATGGCATTGAAAGCGCTTCACCCCCAGATCCGCTAAGGTCGAGTAAAAGCGTTGTGGAAAGCCAATTCCAACCACAGCATAATAATCTTGATCTTCATCAAAAATTTCAGACTGATCAAAAGCAGGATTTAACAGATAAGGTCTTGCAACCATTAAATGCATATTCAAATCAGTTTCAGGCTGCTCCGCATGCTCAATCACTGTGGCTTGATTTAAACGCTCAACGGGTTCTCTTAAATAACCTTCTGGTAATAATTTTTGATTACCTAAGCCGCGATTTCGGTCATAAACAATCCACTCGATTTGTCGTGCCAATGCCCAGTGCTGTAAACCATCATCGCTAATAATTAAATCCAGCTCCGTATGCTTGAGTAACAACTCAATGCTTTCTTGACGGTTAGAACCCACCACCATAGGCACGTCTGTCGACTGTACAATCAAACAAGGTTCATCACCGACTTTTTCTGGCACATCATTCAACGAGACCAATGCAGGAAAAGGTCCACGTCCACCATAGCCTCGACTAATCACACCAACACGAATTTGGCGAGCTTGTAAATATTTAACCAAATGAATCAATAAGGGGGTTTTTCCACTTCCACCGACTGTGATATTTCCAATAATCATCACTGGAACGGGTGCGGTATAAACTTCACGCAATCCGCAATCGAATAGTTTTTTATTTAACTGAAAACCACTGTAATAAATCCATGACAAAGGGCGCAAGACAATCAACCACTTCGCTTGTTTATTCCAAGCATTTTGAATGTTTTGCGCGAATGACATATGGCTTATTCCTCAAAATTTCTTTGATGCAATTGATAATAAGCTCCACGTAGTTCTAGCAACTCTACATGTGTTCCTTGCTCGACAATGTGTCCTTTGTCCATAACGACAATACGGTCTGCATTTTCAATGGTTGACAATCGGTGTGCGATGACCAACGTCGTTCTATGCTTCATTGCTTCATCGAAAGCACGCTGAATAAAGAATTCAGACTCATTGTCCAGTGCACTGGTCGCCTCATCCAAAATCAGTATTGGCGCATCTTTCAAAATCGCTCGCGCAATGGCAATACGTTGTCTTTGACCACCTGACAAGTTTAAACCTTGCGCACCCAATGGCGTATCGTAGCCTAAAGGTAATGCCATGATAAAATCATGTGCATAAGCTGCTTTAGCTGCTGCGATCACTTGCTCATCTGTTGAATGTTCAAGTTGACCGTAAGCGATATTTTCACGAACAGTACGATTAAATAATACTACTTGTTGATTGACCATCGCGATCTGAGAACGCAGCGACGTCACATCAATATCACGAATATCCATCTGATCAAATAAAATTGAGCCAGAACTGAGTTCTTGGAATCTCATCATCAAATTAACCAGTGAAGATTTACCCGCACCTGAACGACCAACCAAAGCAATAGTTTCGCCAGCTTTCACTTCTAAATTAAAGTCTTTGATTGCATGTAAGCCATCAGAATACGTCAAATTCACATGATTAAGCTGAATATTGCCTTTGAGTTCTGGTTTCAATGTGCCCGAATTAATTTCTTCTGGGATATCCAGTAACTCAAACACAGAATGCGCTGCCGCCATACCACGTTGTAGTTTTTCATTAATATCGGTTAACGCTTTGATCGGTTTACTTAACATCCCCGCAGCGGTGATGTAGGCTACAAATTGTCCTGCAGAAGTATCTTGTAAAATTTCAGGACGTAGCGCAATCCAAATCACGATACTTAAAGCCAAAGACATAATGAACTGAACAACCGGGCTATTAAGCTGTTGAACAGCCACCATTTTTAATCCACGGCGTAGGTTTTCCAAAGAGCTTTCACGAAAACGAGATTGCTCATAGTCCTGACCACCAAAGCCTTTAACTACAATATGTCCATTTACAGTCTCTTGCACGACGTGATTGACATCGCCCATCGTGTCTTGAACTTGGGTAGAAAGCTTACGCATTCGAGTCGCAGCTTTACGAATCAGTAAACCAATCAGTGGTGTGAAAATCAGAATACATAAGGTCAAGCGCCAGTTCGAATACAGCAAAAAGCCCATAAGCCCGATGGTAATCAGACCTTGTTGTAGTAATGTTCGCAAAGACTCCGTGGTCGCCGCTGTGAGCTGCTCCACGTTGTACATAATTTTTGCAGTAATGTGCCCACTGGTATTGTCTAAATAATATTGAGAAGGTAATCGCATTAATTTAGCGAAAACTTCTTGGCGAATATTAAAAATTAAATTCCTTGAAATAACAGACGTATAGTACCCACCTAGGAACAACCCTAAGCCTCTAAAGAACATCAAAAGTACGACTAAAAAAGGAAATAGATTGGTAAAGGCTCGATCTTTAGTTTGAATTGCGGTAATAATTTGCTCAAGTAATTTTGCAACTGATACTTCTGTCGCAGCGTTAAGTACAAAACCAAAAACAACAATTAGCCCAATTCCCCAGTACTGTTTCAAGTAACTGAGTAGTCGTAAATATACTTTAAAATCTTGCTTCACTAAAAGCCTCTAGTGGGTACATAAGTACGATTATAAATGTTCAAAACCCGTAATTGACATCACTACTTTAGTCATAACGACTTTGACCATTTTAGCACAAGCCTGAAATGATCAATCAACCCCAACCCATACACATTTTGGACAAAGTCAGCATAAAATCAGATTAGAGCAATCTACTGAATTCACTCAGATCCAATATAAACACATTATGTATAAATTGGTGTAGTTAAAATCAATGAGATTATTTAGGTAAACAAATATTTAGAATGCCATCTAATTCATCAAGAGAATGGTAATGGATCACCAGTTTGCCTTTGCCTTGTTTATTGTGATCGATTTTAACATCTGCGCTAAATCGTTCAGAAAGCTTTTGCGTCAATTGCTCAATATCAGCAGACAGTGCAGCTTTCGGCTTTTCTTGCTTAGGTGAGTTGAGTTCACGAACCAATTGCTCTGTTTGACGGACAGATAAATTTTTCTCAATGACGATTTTAGCAATTTGAATTTGTTCTTTGGCTTTAAGCGTTAATATTGCACGTGCATGCCCCATATCCAATTGACCATGTTGAATATGATCTTTAATCGGCTCAGCCAAACTTAACAAACGAAGTAAATTACTCACCGTAGTACGGGCTTTACCCACAGTCTCAGCAATTTCCTGATGGCTTAATCCAAACTCTTCATGAAAGCGTTGTAATGCCATAGCTTGATCTATTGGATTTAAGTCTTGTCGCTGAATGTTTTCAATAAGCGCTAAAGCAATCGCAACTTGGTCTGTCAAATCACGAACGATCGCTGGAATTTCAGTTAATCCAGCAATTTGAGCCGCTCTCCAACGACGCTCACCGGCAATAATTTCATAGCTATACACGTCATCAACTACAGGACGAATCACAATCGGTTGCATCACACCATGCTTTTTGATCGATGCTGCAAGTTCTTGCAAGTCCTCTTCATTAATGAAGCGTCTAGGTTGATAATTTCCCCGTTTTAAAATTTTGACGTCAATTTGTTTAAGTTGACCATGATCTAGGGCTTGAACTTCCAATTGTAATTTTTCTTTTTGAATAGAACCCAATAATGCATCTAAACCACGACCCTTCGCCAAGCCTCGTTTTTTTACGGTCATGCTTTACTTCCTTTTTTCACATTGGTTTTTTTTAACATCTCAGCAGCCATATTCAAATACGCCACTGCACCCTTAGAGCTTTTTTCAAAATAAATAATCGGTAAACCATGTGCTGGCGCTTCTGCTAAACGCACATTGCGTGGAATAACCGTGTTATACAGTTTTTTTCCAAAATATTTTTCTAATTCTTCTGAAACATCGCGTGTTAATGCATTACGTGCATCATACATGGTCCGCAACACACCCACGATTTCAAGTTTAGGATTTAAAGCTTGCTGAATACGATCGATGGTTTGCGTTAAATCTGCTAAACCTTCCAAAGCATAATATTCACACTGCATTGGTATCAGCACACCATCTACTGCCGCCAAAGCATTAATGGTGATTAAACTTAGACTCGGTGCGCAATCGACGATAATATAATCGAAATTCGCTTCGATGCTTTTTATGGCATCACGCAGAATAAACTCTCGGCCTTCTTGTTCTGCAATCGCAAGTTCAACACCAGCCAAATCACGATTTGAGCCTAAAACACGATAGCCAACTTCCGCCTTAATAATCGCCGTTTCAATCGGCACATCACCCAATAAAACGTCGGTAATCGAATAGAGCAGCTCATTTTTTTGAACACCAGAACCCATGGTGGCATTACCCTGAGAGTCCATGTCAATCAATAACACACGTTTCTTGAGTACTGCTAGTGAAGCCGCTAAATTCACCGCAGTCGTGGTTTTACCCACACCACCTTTCTGGTTCGCAATTGCAATAATTTGAGCCATGCTCACCCCAATCCTTAGAATTTTTTAAATCTGTTTTAACAAAAGTAAGTGACGCTGTTCATCCAAACGAGGAACGTGCAATTCTAAAACATCACAACTGAATTCATTTTTATGGTGTTCAATTTCATCACTCGGCACTAAACCTTTCATCGAGGCAATAATACTATTTTCATGCATAAATGGTCGTGAAGCTGAAATAAAATCTGTCAGAGACGCAAAGGCACGACTCGTGATCACATCAAACTGACCTAATTCGTTAATGCTTTCTACATTTTCAACTCGAGTTTGAACGGCGACGACATTTTTTAATTTTAAATCGGCAATAAACTGTTTTAAGAAACGGATTTTTTTACCGTTTGAATCTAAGAGCACACATTGGCGTTCAGGTTGGCAGAGTGCAATAATCATTCCAGGCATACCCCCACCTGTTCCGATATCGAGCAATCGACCTTGAGGTAAGTCGTTTAAAATACTTAGACTATCAAGCAAATGCTTGATGAGCATTTCTTTAGGGTCACGGATAGCAGTTAAATTATAGGCTTTGTTCCAAAGTACCAGTGCATCTTGATACTTTAACAGTAGATTTAATGCCTCTTCGCTTAATTCTAAACCAAGCTTTTGACTACCCTGTTGTAACTCTTGAAAAAAAGGATGCATAAACAGATAACATCTAAATAAAATTTAAATCAAAGTATACCGATTTATGCATCGTGGAACACTATTTAACGATTAGTGATTACACAGTTAAGCATATAAGCCTTGTCGAATATGTAAATCTAACTGGGTTAAGCGCTCTGGCGTACCCACATCGACCCAAGCACCCTGCATTTTTTCTGCAGATACACGCTGATCAAGCATCGCTTGTTTTAACAATGGCGCCAAAGGACGTTTGCCTGGCGCTAAGCCCTCAAACATTTTTGGATGAATAATCGCAACACCACTATAGGTCAGATTCTCACCTTGACGCTCTTGCTCAAACGTATAAGCACGACTCTCACTTAAGGTGAAATCGCCCTTTGGATGCTGTTCAGGATTGGGCACAAATACCAAATGCGCTAAATCGTCTTGTTTTAAGTCGATCTTTAATAGCGTCGCAAAGTCCATCGTGGTCCAAACATCACCATTCACCAAGATAAAAGGTTCGTCACCCAAAAGCGGCAAAGCATTGATAATTCCGCCTGCTGTTTCCAAACCTTCGTCTTCACGCGTCCAACGTATCGTTACGCCATACTTTGAACCATCACCTAAACTACCAATCAATTTATCTGCAAGCCATGCAGAATTAATGACAATCTCTGTGACACCAATACTTTTTAGCTTTTCAATGTGCCAAACAATCAGCGGTTTACCACCTACTTCTAAAAGCGGTTTAGGCGTATACAGCGTCAAGGGACGCATGCGATTACCCAAACCCGCTGCAAGAATCATTGCTTTCATTATGCAACCACCTCATATTTGCCAAATTTTTGCTCAAACTGAGGCAAAACACGAGTTTCTATAAACTGCATAAACGGTTGTAATTCTTTATATGGTTTACTTTCTTCAAGCAGATACCACATGACACGCGGTAAATCTTTTAGATATCCCGACTTACCATCACGTTCAAATAAGCGTACAAAAATACCCAAAATTTTAATGTGGCGTTGAATCGCCATCAAATCTGCATCACGTTTAAACTGCTCAAAATCCCGTGCTTCTTTTGAAGACTCAGGCATTAGATCATAGAATGTTTTAAACCACGCATATACGCGATCAGCATTCCATTGAACATAAGCATCACGAGTAATTGATATTAAATCGTAGGTATCTGGACCGATGACTGCATCTTGAAAATCAATCACACCCTGTTCAGTCTCACCCGCTATTTGCATTAAATTACGGCTGTGAAAATCACGGTGAACAATGACTTGTGGTTGAGCAACAGCAGCATTGGCCAAAATTGCAAATGTACGCTTAATCAATGCAGATTCGTCTTGAGTCGGCTGAACATTCAATGATGGTAATAACCAATCAGTTAAGAGTTCCATTTCGCTGATGATTTTTTCATAAGAATATTCAGGTATTTGACCTTCACCATCAATCGACTGTAAATGAGCCAACTGCTTAAAACTTTGTGCATAATGCAGATCTACAGTCTGATCATTCAATAATGTAGACAGCACCACATCACCAAAATCTTCAAGCAATAAAAAACCATCATCTAAATTTTTAGCAATAATATGCGGCACTCTTACGCCATTGCGATCAAAGAACTCATCAATCATCACAAAAGGCACACAATCTTCTTTATCAGGAGGTGCATCCATGAGCATAAATGTTTTATTATTCAGGATAATTCGTGCATAACGACGGAAACTCGCATCGCCTGCTAAAAATTTGATTTCACAGTTCTCTGATTGAAGTACAGATGTAATCCATGTTTGTATCAATTGTTCACGTTGTGTATTCATTTGCTATAAATTCTAGTACAGGCTGAATATTTGAATCACTAAGTGTAGCCACTTATCCGATTTTTCTCTATGATGCGACAATAATTAATTGCGATCAGCATACTTGGTTAATGAGACAAATGAAGCATCAGTTTAAATTCAATCCTTTAGCGACTGCTATTTTGACGCTACTCTGTGGAAGCACAGTATCAAGTTATGCCGAATCCAACAATGTTGCTTCGGAAGTAGACAATCAAAAGTTAAATTCAGCTATCAAAGAAAGTTATCCAGGGCAAAACTTCTTTGAACAATATTATGTGAGCAAAAACTCCCCTGAAGCACAGGCGAGAAGCACCCCCTCAAATTCAGCAAATTATTGTCAAAATACATGGCTTACTCCGATTAGCCCAGAAAGCAAAGCAGCCGATGCAACAGATACGACCTCTGTGATTACTGCTGATCAAGGCTACTACAATCCAAATGGTGACTCCACACTCGAAGGCAATGTCGTCATTGACCAACAAGGTCGGATGATTCGTGCTGATAGCATCACCATAGACAAGACGCAAACCTTCGCAAAAGCCAAAGGCAATGTGCAAATGGCACAATCAGGCTTGTTGGCGCAAAGTGATGAAATTGATTACAACTTAAAAACCCAAACAGGTGAATTAAGTAATAGTTATTATATTTCTGAAGCAACACATGGTCACGGACGAGCTGAGCGCATTGAACGCACCACGCCGAATATTTTATTAATGCAGAATGCAACATATAGCGCCTGCCCACCTGATCAAAGTCCAACATGGAAAATTCAAGCCAATCAAATCGAACTGAACCAAGAAACGGGTCGCGGAACAACCAAAGGCTCTAAGCTTTATATTAAAAACACACCCGTATTGGCCGTTCCCTATTTTAATTTTCCGATTGATGACCGCAGAACCACTGGCCTATTAACGCCAGCTTTTGGTTATACCAATGATGGTGGTTTTGAACTTTCAGCCCCTGTATATCTCAACCTTGCGCCTAATTATGATGCGACAATCACACCGCGTTTTATAGGTGGTCGTGGTGCAATGGCCGAGGGTGAATTCCGCTATATCACGGAAGACTTTGGTGGTGGTCGGATTTGGGGTGGATATTTAGCTTCAGATCAAAAGTACAATGATGAAGATCGTAAAGATTTTCATCTCCTGCACAGCTGGAAACTCAACGATCAATGGTCAAGTAATCTCGAATACAACTATGTTTCTGACAAAGACTTTTTTGCAGACTTAGACAACAACCCGAATACGCGTACTGAGCTTAACCAAAGACGAGCATTAGAATTTAATTATGCCAATGGCATTCCCGGACTACGTGCGCAACTAAAAGTAGAAGATTTTCAAACCCTAGATCCTGATATCGATGACATCGATCGACCTTATGCCCGTTTACCACAACTTTTGGTGAATTATGTAACGGGTAATTCTCAGGGACTTGAATACGAATTCAATAGCGACTCCGCTTACTTCCAAAAAGATATTCGTAATTTTAACGATCTTCAACCCACAGATAATTCAGTCTACCAACCTAGCGGTACGCGACTTTATAATGAATTATCAACCCGTTATAACTTTAGAAATCAATGGTCTTTCTTGATTCCGCAAGCAACGGTAAGAACACTCAATACATTTTATGATAAGAAAACGGTTGATCGTTTAAATGACAATCAACGCAAAGATAGTGAAGATCAATCTGTTGTTGTACCCGAATTCACTTTAGATGCTGGATTAACTTTCGAGAAAGAAGGTAAGTATTTACA
>JAHLFF010000149.1 GCA_018883945.1 Candidatus Acinetobacter avistercoris | reverse complement strand
TATTGAAAATGCAGCTTCAGATTGAACAAGACCGAGATCCTTCACAAAAGAGTTTAACTGCAGAACAAATCAAGCTTTATCAACTGGCGTTAGATGCGCAAAGTCAGACATTACAAGGTCAAATTGATACATTGATCAATAGGTTAGTTTGGTCATCGAAAACCAGAATTGCAGTAAAAAAGGCGAAAGGCAAGGTTCAGATTGCTGACTTGTATAAGCAGATTGATGAAGATACTTCAGCCATCAAACAGCAGATTAAAGTGGAAAAAGAACGGTTGATGTATATCAAAAAGGTGAGTGGCTTGGAGATGTTTTTAAGGCATGGGATGCTTTAATTTAAATAGAATCATTGCGTTCAAAAAAAAGCGCAAGTGATGAGCACCCTGAGAATTATACTGAGGGTACAAGGGACAGGGAAAATAACAATGAAAATAGGTCCCCAATTATTAGAATTCGCCAAATCTATGCGCCACACCGCCACTGATGCAGAACACCTGATGTGGCAACTCCTACGTGCCAAGCGATTTATGAATCTTAAATTTCGTCGTCAGCATGTGATCAAACCTTATATCGTGGATTTTTACTGTCATGAGCTTGGTTTGGTGATTGAGTTGGATGGTAGTCAGCATGCAATAGATGATGCAATTGAATACGATGCTGAACGTACTAAGTTTTTAGAGGCTTTGGGGTTAACTGTTGTGCGGTATTGGAATCATGATGTGTTGGGGCGGACGGATGTGGTTTTAGAACATTTATGGAATGTATGCTTTGAACTGAAAATAAATTAATAATAGAAGCCCCTTCTCCCTCTGGGAGAAGGCTAGGGTGAGGGCAGAATTTATAATGACAAAAATTAAAAGCACCTCTCCCTAACCCTCTCCTAAAAGGAGAGGAAACACCATTGTGAAATCCATGCAATCATTAAATCAAATGAAGCTCCCTCTCCCTATGGGAGAGGGTTGGGGAGAGGGTTGTAAGCAAGTTGTGAAGATGCTAATAATAGTTGCGTGAAATTAATAAGTTAAAAGAATATGAGTGATTGGAATATATTTCTTGAAAATATAAAAACTGCGGAACAGGAATTAGGTAACCCGGCTGAAATTTGGTATAGAGGGCAATCCAAGTGCGAATGGACGTTAGAGCCAAGTCTAGTAAGAGTTGATAGTTGGGAATCAAAAGAAAAACTTCTTTTTGATGAATTTAAACGTTTATCAGTAGGGGTCTTCGAGAAAAGATCAAATGATTGGGATACATTATTTGATATGCAACATTATTGGATTCCAACGCGTTTATTAGATTGGACAACAGTTTTAGGCGTCGCATTAGCTTTTATTTTACATTCTGATTATTCGAATGATACAGATAGTGCAATTTATGTATTAGATCCATTCGCATTAAATCGTTTAAGTGGTCGTCACGAAATTATTGGTCTTCCAGAAGATGCATCATTTGAATATAAAAAAACATATTGGGAAAATCGACCTGTGAAAATTGAAAAACCTTTAGCAATACAACCTAATTATATTAGTGACAGATTGAAAGCTCAGGCTGGAAGATTCACAGTATTTGGGACAGCAGGTGGAAATTTTGAGAAAACTGCAACAGATTGTTTTCGTAAAATTATTTTGCCTGCTTCAGCTAAAGCTGAAGCTAGAATTTTCTTAAAGTGGGCAAATTTAAACGAATTTACTATTTATCCTGATATGGTTGGTATAGCCAATCATATTAAAACCAAAATTTTTTAGGTGTGATATGAAGTTAGAAAAAAAAGATCGCTTGATCTTGATTAACCAATATAAAATTTTAGCAAAATTGGATGTAAATGATGCTACTTATTATAAAGAGTTAATCCAGATTCTAGAAAATGGCTATGAAATTTTCTATTCGTTATTAGATCAATGGATAGATGATGAGATACCAGTAGAAAAAAGTCGTTTTGTGCTCAATATTCTGGATTTATATAGAGCAATTGAAGATTTAAAAAGAAAAACTAAAGATTCGCGATTGCTACAACATTCCTATGGAAACTTTAAAGGTTTTGATGGTAATAATGAGTCAGAATATCTTGGTTTCACAAGATTTTTAATTGAAATACAAGGTAAGTTTCAAGAGCAAAAACAATATTATTATGAGAATGATCATCTAAATAGCCATTGTCCAATGATTCATAAATACGAAAGAATGTTAGCGAAAGTTAAAGAAGGTGAAATTAGTATTTGGCAGATGAGTACTGAGCAAGCTTTAAGTATATTGGATGCATAAAAAATCCCCTCACTAAGAGGGGATTTTTGAATCAATCTAACAACGCATTAAAGCGCCGCAATTTGCTCCATATTCGCTTTAATCTTCGCTAACTGATCAGCAAACTCAGCAAGTTTCACCTTCTCACCTTCAACCACAGCAGCAGGTGCTTTCGCGACAAAACCTTCATTGCCAAGTTTAGTCGCAATTTGGTCATGTTGCTTTTGAACCTTGTCTAAGTCTTTTTGTAGACGACCCAATTCCGCTTTAGGGTCAATTAAACCCTTCATTGGAACGTATACAGACACGTGACCGACTACAGATGAAGAAGACAATGGTGGTTGTTCACCATCAGCCAAGAAGGTAATGCTTTCAACTTTCGCCAATGCTTTGAACAATGGTTCAATACGTGCAATCTGCGCTTTTTCAGCTTCAGTGGTGTTCTGAAGAAGAACTGGCAACAAGCGCGCATTACCTAAGCCCATTTCACCACGGATGTTACGTACCGCACCGATCAAACCTTGCAACCATTGCATGTCTGCTTCAGCCTGTTCATTGATCAGCGCTTCATCAGCAACAGGGTACTGAGCCAGCATGATGGTTTCGCCAGAGATTCCCAGTTTAGGTGCAAGCGTTTGCCAGATTTCTTCAGTCAGGTACGGCATGATTGGGTGAGCAAGACGTAAAGACGCTTCCATCACAGCCAATAACACACGACGCACTTCGGCTTTACGCTCTTCAGATACGTTTTCATCATTCAGAACTGGTTTAGTCAGCTCGACATACCAGTCACAGTATTCATTCCAGATGAACTCGTAGATCGCTTGAGCAGCCAAGTCTAAACGATAGGTTGCAAATGCTGTTTGCACTGCTTGTTC
>JAHLFF010000148.1 GCA_018883945.1 Candidatus Acinetobacter avistercoris | reverse complement strand
TGCTGGTGACTGGGCTTATTTTATTGAGCTTGAACAACTTTCAAGTGCAACCTTGGTTTTATGCCAAAGTTGTATTATTTTTTGTGATTATTTCATCTGTCATTAAAACCTATAAACAAGACAATACGATTCCGTTGGCACAACGAAAAGCGGGCCTCTTTATTACCGTGGTTTCATTTGTTGCCATCATTGGTTTAATTATAATTAAACCTGCTTTTGGTTGATTGTTAGACATGATTATTCTGCTTATATGTGGTCTCGCTTATACTGCATATAAGTAAATAATAACGATGTAGAGAGTAGAGGGACTAATGATCATACGTGTCGTGTTTAATCAGAAGGGTGGTGTCGGTAAATCCAGTATTGCGGTCAATTTGGCGGCGATGAGTGCACATCATGGCTTAAAGACATTGGTGATTGATTTAGACCCTCAAGCCAACTCGAGTCAGTATTTATTGGGCGATGATGCCACTTATTCAATGGATAAAACGGCATTAGAACCGAATATTGAAAACTTCTACGATGATGTATTGGGGAACACGACAAAAGGATTAATTGGTAGTGCGATAGGCTCTATTTTAAAATCTAAAAATAAAGGTTTTGATGCGTACATACATGCATCGCCCTTTCAAAATTTAGATGTTCTACCTGCGAGTCCATCCTTAGGGGCTTTAGAACATGCTTTAGAATCCAAACATAAAATTTATAAACTCCGTGATGCGATTCAAAGTCTTTCAAAGCGTTATGATCGTATTTATATCGATACGCCGCCAGCATTTAACTTTTTCACTTTGTCAGCACTGATTGCGGCCCATAAAGTGCTCATTCCTTTTGATTGTGATGTGTTTTCACAACGTGCTTTAAAGACCTTGATTGAAAATATTATTGAAACGCAAGATGATCACAATGATCAGTTAGAAATTGAAGGCATTGTGGTGAATCAATTTCAAGCACAAGCAAAATTGCCAAGAGAAGTGGTACAACAATTAAAAGATGAGAGACTGCCTGTCTTGGACAGTATGTTGCCACCTTCTGTAATTATGAAAGAGTCCCATCATAAAAATATGCCGCTGATCTATTTAAATACAGATCATAAATTGACGCAGGCCTATCAATCATTGTTCAATGAGATTGAGCGCAAATAAAATTGAGAAAGTTATGTCTATCATGTCTTCTAAAATAGCCCGCTTAAGTATACTGACCCTAGGTGTAAGTTTGCTTTCAGCGTGTGCAACTACAGTTAAGCCGACCTATGTTTCTCCGACGCAATATCAAGCTTTAACCTGTGTTCAAATCGGTGCCGAGTTTAATCGTATTCAACAGTATATCAACGCTGGTGTACAAACGCCTAAACGTACAGGCATGGGCGTTGGTCTTGGCTTAGGCGGTGGTTGGGGCCGAGGTGGATGGGGAATAGGTCCTTCTGTTTCGGTGAATATGGGACAGTCTTCAAATACGAAAAATACTGAGCTATCACGTCTTTATGGTCAGCAAGATGCGTTGTCACAAGCGGCACAATTTAAAAATTGTCCAAATGTACCGAAGCGGGCAGACAATACAAAGAAATAACAATATGTGATGTCTGTCACGCTAATGAATTGGTAGCCTCTAGAAAAATGTTTCAAAAAATATTTTCATTAAAACAAGTGTTTAGATAAATTTAATTACTTGTTATGACACAAAATTCACATTTTGTTCATATTTAAAACTTGTCTTATTTTCTGATTTTCGTTTAAGGTGTGCGTCCTTTAGTCCACGCTGATGTTTATATGGTTGAAAGTTGGCTCTTTATTTTTGCAGTGATTGCGGTACTTCTTATACCAGGACCGACCAATGCATATTTGGCGAGCGCAGCGCATCACCAAGGCATGTTAAAAGCATTTTATTTGGTGCCAGTTGAACTATTGGGCTATATCTACGGCATTAGCATATGGTCTTTATTGATTCATTTGACGATGCCAACATGGCCTTTATTGATCCATATCTTACATATTGTCAGTGCTGGTTATGTGATTTGGCTTGCTTTCCATCTTTGGAAAACATCACATTTAAAACAGCATAGTTTAAAAAATAAGAGTATTGCTCGCAGTCACTTGTTTAAATCTACGATTAAAAACCCTAAGTCTATTTTATTTGCAGTCGGCATTTTCCCTGCATCGACTTGGGACTCATTTCAAAACTATATGTTTATATTGAGTATTTTTACGGTGTGTTTAATTCCATGTGCATTGTTTTGGATTTATTTTGGACGCAAAGTTTTGGCGGGGAATTTAACAAAAATCACTGCCGAACGCGTCTATAAAGGATCGGCAATGTTGTTGTTATTGAGCATGTTACCTGTATTTATTGGCTTCTTTTAAACGCTTTACTACAATTGTTGAACCACGTTTGTTGAGCCACATTTGTTGAACCACATTAATTCTTCTTCGCCGTAAATTTCGATAGCGCTTAAAGTGTGTTTGTTTTTTCCTTTGAGAAAAATTTATGGCGAATAAAGCCAATTACACCAGGCAAGACACTTAAAATAATAATCCCGAAGATCAGGTAAGTGAAATTATCTTTCACGATCGGCATATTGCCAAATAGATAGCCTAAAGTAATAAACGACGAAATCCAGCAGAATGCACCTATCACATTATAGGTCAGGAAGAATTTATAATTCATGCTGCCTGCACCCGCAACGAAAGGCGCAAAAGTGCGTGCAAAAGGAATAAAGCGTGCAAAAATAATGGTTTTACCACCATGCTTATCAAAAAACTGCTGTGTATGTACCAAATGCTTTTTATTAATAAAACGAGATTCGATTTCAAAAACCCGCGGGCCAATATATTTTCCAATATGGTAGTTCAATGTATCGCCCAACACGGCTGCGATAAACAACAGTACTCCTAAGACCCATGGATCCATAGCACCTGTAGATGCAGCCAATGCACCAGCAGCAAAAAGCAGACTATCGCCCGGTAAAAAAGGCATAACCACTAAGCCCGTTTCTACAAAAATAATCAGGAAGAGAATCCCGTAAATCCAAATACCATAATTTGTTATAAATTCAAGTAGATGGTCATCTACGTGTAAAATAAAATCGATCAATTCCATGAGGCAAAAACTGTACTAAAGTGTGCAGAAATCCTAGCAGTCCTACCCCGCAATGTCAGTAATAAAATGAGTTAAATTTAATAACGATTAATGTCTACTGTTTGGCTTTATCATTGCAAATTTGCAACACAGGGTGTGTTATTTAGATATTTATTAGAATAATAAAGACCACTATTCTCTAAACATAAATTTTCAACAAAAAATATAGGTATCCAAATGTTCAATCCGAATGTGGTCGTTAGAAACATCGTAAATCAAACTCAGACAGATGCCTTGATTAGCCTCATTGCTCGTATTTTAATCGCGTATATATTTATTGTTGCAGGATGGGGCAAGATTACTGCCTATCAAGCGACAGTAGGTTATATGGAGTCTATGGGTGTGCCAGGAATATTATTACCCTTAACAATCTTAGTTGAGTTGGGTGGTGGTTTGGCGTTGCTATTCGGATTTCAGGCACGTTTTGCTGCCTTTGGTTTAGCAATATTTAGTTTGCTTACAGGCTTTATTTTCCATACAGGCGCGGATGATGCTGTAAATTTAATGAAAAATATCGCCATGTCTGGTGGCTTGTTTTTCTTAATGTTGCATGGTGCAGGGAAAATAAGCATTGATCATGTGATTGAAAAATAAAATTTAGCGTGGTCAATAATTTTAAAAAAGCTGACTTAAATAGAGTCAGCTTTTTTATGCTTAAAAAGCGTAGTGACATTAAAAAGTAGTGACATTAAAAAAATATTGTTATGGAATCACATGTGATTAATGGTTGGAAAAATGTTAGAATAGCGCGCTTATATTCGTTGCCTACATAGTTGTTTGCCATGACTACCAATACCCAAATTACTGAAGACCGCATCCTGATTTTGGATTTCGGTTCTCAATATAGCCAGCTGATTGCACGCCGTGTACGTGAAGCTGGTGTTTATTCAGAAATGTACGCATATGATATGTCGGAAGAAGACATTCGTGCATTTAACCCAAACGGGATTATCCTTTCAGGTGGTCCAGAAAGTGTTTATGAAGCTGGTAGTCCACGTGCCCCTGAAGTTGTGTTCAACTTAGGCGTTCCTGTTCTGGGTATCTGCTATGGTCTACAAACCATGTCACAACAACTTGGCGGCAAAGTAGAGCCCGGTACTGTACATGAGTTCGGTTATGCAGAAGTTGATATTCAAGTTCGCGATAAATTGATCGGTGATCTTGAAGATACGAAGGATCAATTAAAAGTTTGGATGAGTCATGGCGACAAAGTGACGGCTCTTCCTGAAGGCTTCCAAGTCACTGCAAGTACACCTAGCTGTCCTTTTGCAATGGTGTCTGACGAAGCGCGTCGTTTCTATGGTATCCAGTTCCACCCAGAAGTAACGCATACGGCTAAGGGAGCTGAATTACTGTCAAACTTCGTTCATGGTGTTTGTGGCTGTCGTAACCTGTGGAATTCTGAAAACATCATCGATTTACGTGTTGAACAATTACGTGCGCAAATTGGCGATCAAAAAGTATTATTAGGTCTTTCAGGTGGTGTTGACTCATCTGTTGTGGCTGCACTTTTACACCGTGCGATTGGCGATCAATTGACATGTGTATTTGTAGATAACGGCTTACTTCGTCTAAACGAAGGCGAGCAAGTGATGGACATGTTTGCTAAAAACATGGGTATCCGCGTAATTCGTGCCGATGCTGAAGAGCGTTTCTTAACTGCGCTTAAAGGCGAAGTTGATCCTGAGAAAAAACGTAAAATCATTGGTCGTGAGTTCATCAACGTATTTGCTGAAGAAGCACGTAAGCTTGATGGCGTAAACTTCCTTGCTCAAGGTACGATTTATCCAGACGTGATTGAATCTGCTGCGACGAAAAATGGTAAAGCGCATGTGATTAAATCACACCATAACGTGGGTGGTTTACCAGAAGATTTAGCGTTTGAATTGGTTGAGCCAATTCGTGACTTGTTTAAAGATGAAGTACGTCGTTTAGGCACCACTTTAGGTTTACCTTTCGAAATGCTTTATCGTCATCCATTCCCAGG
>JAHLFF010000020.1 GCA_018883945.1 Candidatus Acinetobacter avistercoris | reverse complement strand
CTAGGTACTCGCCATTTCCAGCCTCATACGCAGATTTATAGTCCTCAGATTTTTGGATGCTTTCTTGGAGTTGATCCGCAAGCTGTTTGGGTTTGATATCCTGATGAAAAGATGAAAGCCAGGATTTCAGCTCATGACGTTGACCGGTTCGTCGATCATGAAATGTTTTGACTGTAACTGTAGGCATCTCCAATTCTAAAAATTGGTTATTTTTGCCAAGATTTCTAATTCTGGTCTGAATGGTTTTCCAGTTATCGGGTTGATCATAGAGCTGTGTATGTTGTCCATAGATTAAAGGGGAAGTGATGATTTGATTAGTCAGCACGCTAGTACTTAACACATCCAGATCAGGAATCTCCTGCCATAAAACATAATCCATATGTTTAAAAACAGTAAAACCTTTTTTTTCCAGATCTTTTAAAAATAGTTGAATATGATGATCAAATTGTACTTCCTCAGGCAATTTTTTAGAGGCTTTCTCCTCCCCTTTATCCTGCTTCTTCAGATTCAGCACACTGTCGAAATGCGTCTTGAGTTTTTCTAACAATAGGTCTTCGCGCTGAATCGGAACTTCGGTTTCACTGCGTTCCTTTTCCCAGCATTGTAATGGTGACGTGTTTTGTAATATATACGCTTGTGGTCCATTGAGTAGTTGCTGAATCCGTCTATAACATAGCATCACAAAGGCATTGAAATAGATATGCTGAGTTTGCCATAACTCCGTCTCTTCTTCGCCATGCTGACGATAGATGTTGCCATACTTTGTTGAGAGCAATGTGTAAGAAAAAACATAAGCATTATTATAATTTGAATAGATAGGGAGCAAGCCACTATCGAGGTTCATTTTAAAAATTGCATCATGAATCGCCAGCAACCGTTCAGATTGAATGCATCCTTGATCAAAAATTAATGAAATACACATACATTCAAACAAGGTATTCACTAATTTTTGTTGCTCTTTATCTGTAGATTCTAAAAGGATGCCTTGGGTTTGTTGTGCGAGATAATCCCCCCAATTTAAATAAAGTTTTTCTTTTACCTTGGCGAGCATAGTGCCCTGCTGTAGTTTGTAAACAGAAAAAATATTGTCCAGACGTTTAGGTGTGTAGACTATCCAATCGGGCGACTTAATCTGATAACTCTCAGCATAGCAAGAGTAATCCTCTTGCCACTGCTGGTTTTTCACCTTACAAATCCGTTTCACTTGTTTAAAACAGAATTGAAGGTAATCTGCAGCCTTGTCCTTAAATTTGGATGTTTGGCAGAGCTGCTCTAAAACTGCTCTATAGAGAGTAAACTTGTCCAGAATTTGCTGATCAAGCCACTTAAAATCAATTTGAGTAAGGTCAGAATTTACATCTGTGTATGTAACAGTGATCAGCTGAGAAATTTCCTTAAAAATGTCGGCGATCCCACTTTTAATGGCATTTTCTAATTGAACTTCGATTTGTTTATCAAGCACGGTATGATCCTTTAAATTACTTCAAGCTTTGCGATTTCTAGTTTGTTGAGCAAGCTTTCAACTTGTTGCTGAATGTCGTATTTGTAGAGATAAGGGCTTAATCCAGAAATGTGACTGAATCCCATCGTCTGTTTGTCATGGGCATACAGCGTATTGTGAATGTCACCACTGAGATCAAGATGATTTTTAGTGAAATGCCCTGGCCAGTTTTTATAAATCTGCACAGTCTCTTTGAGGTAATGCGTGACAAAATCAGCAGACATCGGCTTTAGCTCCAAATGCTCCACGACTTCGGCAAGATTCACTGGACCTTTCTTGGACTTGATCCAAGGATATGAGATGACATAGAGTATAAAACCCTCTCTTTCTAGTTGAGCTTGCGAACTTTTTATCCCAACTGATTCGATGGTTTGCGTCAAATATTTTCGATACGCATTGAAATGATCCTGCCAGTAGCCTGTAACAGGAACAGGACGTCCTACTTTTCGTGAATCAGTTTTTTTGTCATGCACGTAAAGTAGCTGTGCATTAGGATCATAGTGTTTCAGTAACCCAGGCGCGCCAACTATCGGACGCACCGTCAGGCAAATTAAGGAAAGATGCCACATCCAAATACTGTAAGCATTCAGCTTCTCGATCCGATTAGCTTGAGGATTTGCTAATGTGTTTTTGACAAAATTATAAAGCTGATTAAAAAACTCACTCGCGCTCTTTATGGTCCAGCAGCGCTGACTACCAATACGCTCCTCACGATGAAAAATATAACCAGGGTGTTCATCCTTAATCCATGGATCACCTTTTCTACGGCCTAATAGGACATTGATATAGCATTGGAAATGTTGGTTGATTTGATTGATCTGACGCCCTTCATAGTTCCATTGCACGATATGGTGAGTATCTCGATTAGCCAACAAGTGGGCGACTAGGTTATCACCAGTCTCCATATCCAGATGGAAATAGATTTGTCGCTCTAACATCCCGCAGGTGATTTCACCAATCTGATACTCTTTAAAGACTTCCCGCAAAAAATTATTATATTGAATCGCACAAAATTCATTTTGCTCTAAATTCTCTAAAGCCTTTAAACTGGTGATCCATGGTACTGGAATATACCATTCTAGAGTTAAGGCTCGATTATAACGCTGTGTTTTATCCTCCATGGCACCGGAATGATTAGCATTAAGCTTGGGATCAATTACCCAGTAATAATGAATGACTTTGTTGATTGATTTTTCTTTGATTTTGCCACCCTCAATCAAATCCTCAACCTTTTGAAAGACTGTTGGACTCAGACCCGTCAATAGACACATCAGACCACACACAGCTAAAGATGCTTGATATAAATCACTACTGATCTTTTCTTGATAACATTCCTGCAATAGCTGATAGGCCTGATGTAATAGGCTGGGTTTCAAATAAAGTGGATTTGTTTTATAGGGTAAATCACGGCGCTGAATGCGCTTTTGCTGCTTTTCCAACTGTTCCTGATTTTTTTGTGGGTCATCTGAAAAAATCTCCTTCTCCCGCTTGGCAATCTCATCCTGTTCAGGATCAGAAATATTGACGTCTGTATCTTGTCCAGTATCCTCATTCTCTACATCCAACGATGATGTGCCTGAATCAGATTTATAGGTCATGCCCTTTTTAATATCGTTAATTAAAGCCTGAACATTAATTACTGTTGAATTTAATCTACTATTGGCAATCTCGTTGAAAACAATAATAAATTGTTGAATATAGCGGCCAAGATTAAGCTGTTCAAAATCATTTTTTATTGTTTTACGCTCTAAAAGAATTTTTAACTCGTTGGCATCAAATTCATCCATAGCTTGGAGTTTTCGTGTAACTTTTTTATACAACAGTTTATTTTTCTCAGTATTCGATAACTGCTTTTGCAAAAGAAGTTTTAAATTATAAGATACTGTATTGATTTTATTGTTGTTTTTACAATTATTTAGAATAACCTTTTTTTCATCCTTTTCATCCCTTGTAATCTGAGGCTCTAACAAGATGATTTCCTTCAGTATTTCACACAAGGCTGCAGTACAAAGATAGGAATAGATAAATACTTCTTTTTGTTGGTCGCTTAGTTGTCCTATAGATGCACTTTTAGTCCATTGCGTTAAGCCTGCTAATAATTTCTGTTGTGTCACTATCCGATTATTTTTAATCACCACATGTATTTTGTGAGCAGCAGCATACAGTTCCTGTGCCTGCTGATCATGCGCAAGGAGCTGATTCAAAATTTGTTTTTTTTCGCTCAGGGACTGATTGACCCATTCTTCCAATAATTTGGTTTCTTCGTCTAACTCTGAAGATTTATCATTTTGACTCATAAAATCACCATAATTTTTTAGGGTAAAAATTGAAAGTTAGGTTTTGCTCTATCTTGAGGTTCAAGTCTTTATGCAACTTGAAGTATTTTTTATAAGTGCTGGCACTCAATTGAACATAACGCTGCAGATTTGGATCCGATCGCATATGCTGTGATAATTTCAGACCTAAAGCCTGCGACAGTTGAGCAAAAAAACAGCTAAAAAGCACGGCGTGTATATGTTTATGTTTGCCCTTTGGGATCTGCTCAATATCTAGAGAAATGTTGTGGATTAAGAATTCCAGAATCTCAAATTCATCAATCACTTGATTGGCTCTAGCATCCTTCTTCAAATTTTTTTTGATATAAACATCTAACTTGTTTTTTAAATTCAATATAAATAATTGAATAAAATCTGGCAGATCTAATATCAAAACTGCTCTGAGTTTGATCAGAACTTCAAATGATTTTTTTTGCATGTTGAAACCTAGTAAATAGGTATGAGCAATTAGTCCATACCATCTTCAAAATTAGTCTTCTTTCACTCGGGCAAATTTATAGACTTCTGCCTTACTCCAGCGAAGAGTACGTCCATATCTAATAGGATTAATTGGACCATTTTCATATAAAGCCCACTTACGTAAAGTTTGTTCTGCATATCCTAAGAGCCTAGCTGTCTCTTTAGTAGTTAGTACAAGTCGATCATCGGTAATCGGCTTATGTTTATGATTGAATCCCATTTTTTTATTTCCGTGTTGATTTAACGCCATCAAAACACACCTAAATTTGGAAAGTAATATTACAAAAATAGTTTTTTTCTTTCCTAATTTAGAATTAAAATGATTTGAACTTTAATTAGTCAGAGTGATGTATGGGCCGCCCGAGAAGAACCAGGATTGATTTTGCAAAAACGATAAGCTGGTATGACTTTTTTTATAATCAGTTAGTACATTCTGGTAGATATAAAAATGATTATGATATGGAGAAGTTTTTTTATGGATACCCAGAAGAACACGATGTAAAAAGCTTATTTAAAAAGTATAAATTTGGTTTATCTACACCACAAAAATATTGGATAAGTACAGTTGAATCTAAATGTATTGGCTCATCTAATATTATTAACCATCCTCTATGGAAAATTTTGAAATATCAAACATTTAATGAAGATCTTATTTTATTAGAATTAACGACACTACCTCACTATATCCTACACATTATTTTCTCCAATGAAGGCATGAAAGAATTTGATAAGAATGACTTAAAAGCTATTTCAAATTATGGCTCACTCGACAGTGTATTCGCGTTATATTTATTACACCATTGGGGGGTGACGATTAACAGCACTGCTCTTGCCAATGATTGTTGTTCACTCCTCATCAATTCATTAGGCTTATTACTAGAGAAAAATCCTCATCTCCACCGTTCACATATCTTATTATTTGATGAATTATGTAATCAGATCTTCCTAACGGAATTAAAAGGATATAGTCGACCACTCAAAATTAAATTAAATTGGCGAGAATACAGAAGGAAAAACTGGTCTAGTGAAGTTAAAGAGATATCTACAAAAGCCGAAGCAGATTTCCGCATTCACCCGAAACTTCAAGACTTCATTCCAAGCACACATCCAAACCTAGAAGAACTATACAAAAAACTGTTTGTTTAAGTTGATTTCATCTGCTTACCATTTGCTTACCAGAATCTAAAAACAAAAAAACCACTTAGGATTAGTACACCTAAGTGGTTGATTTATATGGTGGGCCCAGACAGACTTGAACTGTCGACCAACGGATTATGAGTCCGCTGCTCTAACCAACTGAGCTATAGGCCCTACATGCTGAAAACTTTATTTATCAATAAGTTCAAGC
>JAHLFF010000147.1 GCA_018883945.1 Candidatus Acinetobacter avistercoris | reverse complement strand
ATGATGTAGCAATTTTCTGAAATCAATTTGATGATGTACGACATAAGAGCCCCAAAATAATAAAAAAGTAATTTATAGATAACGACAGTTAGAATTTTTATTGGATATTTCTCCAATAACTATATTTTGGCATAGTTTGTTAATTTCTTACATCGGATTTCTATCCATAATGACCTTAAAGAAAATGGTTGCTGAAAGTAAAGCAGTTCAAATCAAGCGAAATTTCAGCTCTATAGTTTTATGGTCTGAGAAAGGCGCAGCTCGTCATGCCAAAATTCTAAATACAGAACAGGCATGGGAAAATTAAAAAAATGGGGAAAAGAATGGATTTTGTAGCACTTGATGTAGAGACGGCGAACTCTGATCCAAAGTCAATTTGCCAGATTGGGGTCGCCGTATTTAAAGACGGCGAGCTAATTGAAAGCTGGGGATCCTTAATTAATCCTGAAACTTACTTTGATTGGATGAATATCCAAATTCATGGGATAACTGAGGACGATGTTGACGGCGCTCCTTTAATCCATGAAGTCAAAGATCAACTGGATCGGCTTATAGGGAGTTCAGTAGTAGGAACTTACACTACATTTGACCAGGTAGCACTGACACGAAATTTTGATCAATTAGATTACCAGTGGCTCGATATAACAAGGATTGTTCGTAGAACCTGGGAGAAAGTAGCATACAGTGGTTATGGCCTCGCTAATGTATGTAGGCTAAATGATATTCAGATCGAAAATCACCATGATGCTGTAGCAGATGCGATTGCAGCAGGCCAGGTATTAGTCGCTGCCTTAAACGCTAAACAGATGAAATTGGAAGATTGTCATTCCCTGGTGCGGAGAAAAATCAGCACATTGATCTCTACTGGTAAAATGGCTGAAGGTCGAAGTCCTTCTAATATAATTATTGACGGTGGTAATCCTGATGGGGATTGGTTTGGTGACGTATTATGTTTTACCGGAGAGTTAAGAATGCCACGGATGGATGCAAGTATTCTTGCTTCTCAGCTTGGTTTTGATGTGGGAAAGGAAGTTACCAAGAAAACAAACTATTTAGTTAAAGGCCAGCAGGATGTAGCTAAATTAAATGGTAAAAGTATGAGTTCAAAAGAAGAAAAAGCATTAGGTTTAATCAAAAAAGGGCAAGATATTGTCGTAATTTCAGAAGATGATTTCTTTTATATGATTGGCTCTTAAACCTTCTCAAAGTTAAATAAATATAGCGCCCATGTTGTTTGATATATGTTGGGAATAGAGAATAAATAGTTAGTTTATTCTCTTTCTACCACGTCGATTGGTTAGGTTGGTTTTTAAAATTGGTATCACTACATTTGGATCAAAAAGTTGTTTTCTAGGACCGCCAACATTGAAGCAATTAATTTTAGCTGAGATGGATGCTCGTGACATTTGAAATCTTTTTGCAAGCCAGGCTAAATCTACAAGATCAGGGTATTGCTCTTTTTCTAATGCAATAACTGTAGCGCCGTAGATTGAATCTCCAAGACATATTCTAGGTGGTAACTCACTTTCTACAGTGATGATATATTTCTGTTTAAACATGGTTGTTGACCTGGCTCAATTGAGAAGTTGATAGCTGTTGGAGGGTAAGTACTGCAGGGCCTCCTGATCTGGAGTATTGCTATGCTCGATTCCTCCTTTTCTTATTTTGCACTGGGCTCAATCATAATTTTGAAATTACACTTTTTATCACTTTGAAAGTGACTTCTTTTCACTTTGCTATGATTTGGAACCTGGATCGAATTCTTTTTCTGATGTACTGGAACTCTTAATTACGATATTCCACAGCAGTCACTGAAACCGATTAAAAATACCGGATTCCTGTTACAAAAAAACTTAAAAAACAATCTTTCTCTTTTACGATATTCCACGCATCAATCATAGGTGGCTAATTTCTCTACAATCCTTATGGCATAAGCATTTTCACTTTGAAAGTGACATTTTTGAAGGTAATTTCACTTTTGATGGTTTTGTTACAATTGAGAATTATAGAAATAGAAAAATATGGTCCAAAAAATTAAAGATAGGGGAAGGTTTTTAGAATTGGCTTAAGTTTATAAAATTTAAATCTACCCAATATTGGTATCATTCCGAAAACGGTAATATTCCCAATATAGGGATTTTGAACGATCCCGTTTTTGGGATTTTGAACGATCCCGTTTTTGGGATGCAGAACCTATCAATGAACCTACCAAAGAATCTGTCAGTTTAAGTGAGAAGAAAAGCACAACGTTTCAAGTACTCATTAGAATGCTTTGAAGTTGGGATTTTGATGGAAGTTAGTAATTTTTGAAAAATATCTAAAAGTGAATCAATCTATAGCTTGATTTTGCATCCAGTTCCTCACTGAGCAATTCTAATAAGAAAAATGACCAAAGGTACATGAGGAATCTAAAGGCGCTAATACGAAAAATTAGAGCGTTTTAGGAATGCTTTTAAAAAGTATGATTTGACCTGCTTGGATACGCCGTATTGATAAACGGAGATTGAAGGATGGCATTGATTACTAGGTGGAGTAGAAGGCTAAAAATATAGTGTTTTGCGGTCTCCCTCGCGCGCGCGCGCGTTTTGTCGATCTTGGTACTCTTACGAAATCTCACTCCGCAGAAATTTAAATCCAAATTCACCCATTTTTTGAGGACTTTAAGCGTTCTAAATTGCCATTAATGATTAGAAATTGGATGAATAGATATGAGTGAAATTATCTCACCAGGGGATACAGATTTCTTAGCTTACGTAATGGGTGGTGCTTACAAGCAATCTTATGTAGGCGCTGCCATTAGCTTGCAGAATGAACTAGAGCAAAAGATTGAATCTGGAGACCTTGAAAAGGCAGACACAGGGTTAGTTCATCATTTTGGCAACAAGGTTTATGTAAGGGAATTTAAGGCCAAAGCAGGGACTTTAGTTGTAAGCAAAATGCATCGTACTGAACACTTCATTCTATTTTTAACTGGTAGCTTAAGTGTACTAACTGAAAACGGCGTAGAGCACATTCAAGCACCATGTATTCAGCGAACCATGCCAGGAACAAAGCGAGTAGCTTACTTCCATGAAGATTCCACCTGCATGACGATCCACGCGACTGAAAGCACAGATTTAGAAGAAATCGAAAAAGAAGTGATTGTCCCACATGGTGAGGAAGAAAAGTTCTTAATTTCTATAGGTCACAATATTCAGGAGTTTATCTCATGAGTTGGGCAGCAGTAGCGGCAGCAGCGGCAGTAGTAGGTACTGCCATAACAGGATATTCATCTTATACATCAAATAAGCATGCCGAAGATCAGGCAGAAGCTGACTCTAAAGCACAGCTTGCACGTGGTCGTTTAGAAGCTGAGCGAATCCGCAAGGAAAAGGATAAGGCACAGAGCCGTGCACGTGCAGCAGCTGCGGAAAATGGCCTTGATGTGCATGAAGGGACGGCGGTGGTCATTAACGACCAGATTGAACTTGATGCTAACTATGATGCCAACATGGCCGAGATTACGGGCTATAACAGCTCACAACGGTTAAAAGGTGAAGCGAGTGTGCATCGTAGTAATGCGAATACAGCCATCGTTTCCGGTGCATTGAATACGGCTGCCGTAGGTGCAAGTGGTGCTGTTAATTTTAAAAACTCAAAAGCATCTGCACAACAGCAAAGTGCAATCACGAGTGCGTCACCTCCAAAGACGAATGGAGGTTGGAAGTGATGAAGATAAAGCTTGGGCATAACTGATAGATATTCAATCTAATTGACTTAGTGGCCTGACTTGATACCAGGCTATTAAGCGACTTTATTAATCTAGATACGACAAAACTGATTAGGTGACAGCATGGGGATTTATATTGAGCTTAATAATTTTGAAGTGCCCAAAAATCTTCTGTTTCTCAAAGCAGAAGTTAAGTACGGCGCACCTAATTATAAAAAGATGATTGATGAGCTAAAAAAATATCATGAAATGACTAACGAAAAGATTGCGTATCTATTATCAATCTCCGGTCCTGGTAGTGTGGCTGAATGGGCGCGTGGCGGTGTTCCAAATTATGAGAACGGTGAAGCATTTATTGAGCTTTGGAAAGCTCTCGCTGATAAAACAAACCAAGATATCCCAAGAATTAATAACTGGAGCATATAAGCATGCAACGACCAACAGTTCCGGCTTTTAAGCCTTTAGACTGTGATGATATGGAAAGATCAATCCAGCTATGTAATGGGATTGAATACTTGATTGATGAGTTTCGAAGGGAGATCAATGGCAAGGAACCAGCACAGTTGTTCAATGTTAAGTATAAAGATCATTTACTAAAAGTTGCTTCTCACTTGGAAGAACTGATCCATCGTCTTGCGTACTTAACAGCTAAGAACAATAGAGCTTTTTACCATAATCATCTCTATACAATTTTAATTAACTTGAATAGCTGTCCGAATACTTTAATTATTACGGCACACTATTTAGATCCTGATCGAGAATTTAAGCGTCTTCTTAACCGGAATGCATTTGAGTTTGAGTTAGGCCAGATCGTTAAGAAGATCCAGTTTATAAAACGTGTGCTGGAATCACTTTTTATTGGTCGTAAGTCTGGAGTGAAAAATATCAATCGTTGCTTTCATCAAACGAAGCGTACAGCCTGATTTTAGTCGAGAGATAGGAGCTATTTAGGCTCCTTTTTTCTGGACTAAATATACCCATTTTTTGAGGACACATAACCATTTAATTTTGAAGTATTGAGTAAATTACTTCGAGAAATAAAATGGCATTAATTCCACGGTCACAAGGCCGAACAGTATCACGGCCAACATTGCAGCAGCACACACCAATAACTGGACTGGCCTCA
>JAHLFF010000019.1 GCA_018883945.1 Candidatus Acinetobacter avistercoris | reverse complement strand
TTACCGTATGCATCCAGCTTGGTTCCGTATTGGCGGTACTGCGCACGATTTGCCAAACAACTGGCAGCACCTCATTCGCGAAATCCTGGACTGGATGCCGAAACGCATGAATGAATACTACACAGCTGCTTTACGCAACTCGGTATTCATGGGTCGTACCCAAGGTGTAGCACAATATGACGCTAAATCTGCATTGGCTTGGGGTGTAACAGGTACGGGCTTACGTGCGACAGGTATTGATTTTGACGTTCGTAAATATCGTCCATACAGTGGTTATGAAAACTACGACTTCGAAGTACCTCTAGAATACGAAGGCGATGCTTACGCACGTGTGATGGTGCATTTCCATGAAATTAACGAATCATTGAGAATCGTTAAGCAATGCTTGGATAACATGCCATCTGGTGCTTATAAAGCAGATCATCCGCTGGCTGTTCCACCACCAAAAGACAAAACCTTGCAAGATATTGAAACTTTGATTACGCACTTCTTAAGCGTGTCATGGGGTCCTGTCATGCCTGCTGGTGAAGCATCTGTAATGGCGGAAGTGGTGAAAGGGGCGTCGAACTACTACTTGACTTCAGATAAGTCAACGATGAGTTACCGTACTCGTATTCGTACACCGACCTTCACGCATTTACAGCAAATGCCTTCTGTGATTAACGGCAGCTTAATGTCTGACTTGATCATTTATTTAGCGACAATTGACGTCGTAATGGCTGACGTGGATCGCTAAGGGGTAAACGCATTATGATGATTTTGACTGATAAAAAACCACGTGTGAATGTTGAAGGGATTTTGACTGCGGACGAAATTCACGAAATTGAACATCACATGAGTCACTATCCGTACCCACGTGCAGCATCTTTGGATGCTTTAAAGTGTGTACAACGCCGTAATGGCTGGGTAGATGATGCACAGATGCATGCAATTGCTCAAATCTTAACGATTAATCTTGCAGATTTAGAGGGTGTAGCCACTTTCTATAACCGTATTTACCGCCAGCCTGTGGGTCGTAACGTCATTTTACTATGTGATTCGATCGCATGTTTCTTGATGGGTGCGGAAACTTTGGCTGAAGCTTTCCAGCGCGAACTCGGTATTCAATTTGGTCAAACGACAGCTGATGGTCGTTTCACGATTTTACCGATTTGCTGCTTAGGTAACTGCGATAAAGGTCCAACCTTGATGGTGAATGAAGACACTCACGGCTTGGTTGAAGTTTCATCGGTGAAGCAGCTCTTGGAGAAGTATGTATGAATACTGAACCAAAACCAATTTATGGCGATGGCAATCCAGAAACACATCCATTGACTTGGCGTTTAAGCAAACAAGAGTCTGTACGTAGTGCAGATGATTACGAAGCGCTTGAAGGTTATGCAGGCTTTAAAAAAGCAATTGAACTTAAACCTGCAGAAGTTTTGGATGTGATTAAAGCGGCGACTGTAAAAGGTCGTGGTGGTGCAGGTTTCCCAGCAGGGATTAAATGGTCATTGATGGCGCCAAATGATGGCGGTCCTCGTTACCTGATCTGTAATGCCGATGAAATGGAACCAGGGACCTTTAAAGACCGTTTGTTGATGGAAAAACTTCCACATCAATTGATTGAAGGGATGCTGATTGCAGGTTATACCCTAGAAGCGACTCAAGGTTATATCTTCATCCGTGGTGAATACATCGAAGCTGCGCAATACTTAAATGAAGCATTAGATCAAATTCGTGCCAAAGGTTACTTAGGTGAAGACATTCTGGGAACAGGATGGAATTTTGATTTACACGTACATACAGGCGCAGGGCGTTATATTTGTGGTGAAGAAACCGCATTAATTAACTCGCTTGAAGGTCGTCGTGCAAACCCACGAACCAAACCACCATTTCCACAAGTTGCTGGTGCTTGGGGACGTCCTACGATTGTGAATAACGTAGAAACGTTCAACAACTTACCTGCGATTATTTTACGTGGTCCAGAGTGGTACGTTGGTTTGTCTGAAGGTAAGTCGAAAGATCCAGGCACAAAAATCTACGGTGCGTCGGGTAAAGTAAAATTCCCGGGTCTTTGGGAGCTTCCATTCGGTACAACCGCACGTGAAGTAATCGAAGATCACGCAGGTGGTATGCGTGATGGTTTGACTTTAAAAGCATGGTTGCCAGGGGGTGCATCAACTGACTTCTTGGCTGCTGAGCATATTGATCTTCCTATGGATGCGGAAAGCATCATGAAAGCAGGTTCTCGTTTAGGAACATGTTTATTGATGGTTGTAGACGAAACTCAATGTATGGTTTCAGCAACACGTAACTTAGAAGAATTCTTTGCACGTGAATCATGTGGCTTCTGTACACCTTGCCGTGATGGTTTGCCGTGGGCAGTGAAAGCGCTGAAAGCACTTGAAGATGGTACAGGCAAACAAGAAGATATCGACCACTTACAAGAGCTTACGCGTAAGCTTTGGATTGGTAAGACCTTCTGTGCGCATGCTCCAGGTGCGATGGAACCATTAATGGGTGCACTCAAACATTTCCGTGGTGAATTTGAAGCGAAGGTTGTTAATGCCGCTGCTCAAACTCACCTCGCAAAACAAGCTTAAGGAATTCGACTATGGCTACAATTCATGTCGATGGAAAATCGTACGAGGTTGATGGCTCGGAAAACTTGCTACAAGCATGTTTGTCTTTGGGTCTAGATATTCCGTACTTTTGTTGGCATCCATCCTTAGGTTCTGTCGGTTCTTGCCGTCAATGTGCCGTTACTCAATATGCGAACCCAGAAGATACACGCGGCCGCTTAGTAATGTCATGTATGACCCCAGCATCTGACAATTCCTATATATCGATTGAAGATAAAGAAGCAACGGAATTCCGTGCATCGATTGTTGAATTCTTAATGACCAACCACCCACATGACTGTCCAGTCTGTGAAGAAGGTGGTCACTGTCATTTACAAGATATGACAGTCATGACTCAACATGATCGCCGTCGTTATCGTTTTACCAAACGTACGCATCATAACCAAGAGCTTGGCTCATTCATTTCACACGAAATGAACCGTTGTATCGCATGCTATCGTTGTGTGCGTTATTACAATGATTATGCTGGTGGTACAGACTTTGGTGTGTATGCAAGCGCATCACGTGTTTACTTCGGTCGTCCAGAATCAGGTACTTTAGAATCTGAATTCTCTGGTAACTTGACAGAAGTTTGCCCGACAGGTGTGTTTACAGATAAAACCCATTCTGAACGTTATAACCGTAAATGGGACATGCAGTATGCGCCAAGCGTATGCCAAGGCTGTTCTTCAGGTTGTAATATTTCTCCGGGTGAGCGTTATGGCGAATTACGTCGTGTTGAGAACCGTTTTAACGGTGAAGTAAACCAATACTTCCTTTGTGATAAAGGTCGTTTTGGTACGGGTTATGTGAACCGTGCAGATCGTCCACGTCAACCTCAATTCCGTTCTAATGCAAATGTAGAAACTGTTTCTGTAGATCAAGCGCTTGATACTGTGATTGCCAATATTCAAGGCAAAAAAGTATTAGGAATTGGTTCACCACGAGCTTCGATTGAATCGAACTTTGCACTGCGTGAATTGGTGGGTCAAGAGAACTTCTCTACCGGTCTTTCGCAAAAAGAGCAAAACTTAGTTGAATTAGCAGCGTCAATCATGCAAACCGAAGGGGTGTATAACCCAGGAATGCGTGAAATCGAAAGCTATGATGCTGTTTTGATTTTAGGTGAAGACTTAACGCAAACTGCGCCACGTATGGCATTGTCTGTTCGTCAAGCGGCTAAAAATAAAGCCAAAGAAATGGCTGCAGAACGTCGTACCCAAGAGTGGTTAGCAGAACCGTTACAGCGTATTGCACAAGATGCTAAATCTCCGATTTACATTTTGGCAGCAACTCAAACACGCCTAGCAGACGTTGCAACAGGTGAAGTGGTTGCTTCTCCGAATGATATCGCACGTTTAGGCTTTGCAGTTGCAGCAGCAGTTGCGGGTGAAAACATCCTTGGTTTAGAAGATGATGCAAAAGCATTTGCACAAAGCATTGCGGAAGCATTAAAAGCAGCGAAAAAACCACTGATCATCTCTGGTACAAGCTTACAAGATCCAGCGATCATGGAAGCGGCTGCACAAGTTGCACAAAACCTAGGTGCTCATGCTGGCTTAACGTTGACTGTTCCTGAAGTGAACTCGATGGGTCTGGCAATCTTTGGTGGTCAAAGTCTTGAGCAAGCATTTGCACAAGATTATGATTCGATCATCGTGGTTGAAAATGATCTTTACCGTCGTTTACCTGCAAAACAAGTCGATGCTGCTTTAGCGAAAGCGCAAAATATTATTGTGCTAGATCATTCTGAAACTGAAACTGTGAAGAAAGCGACTGTTGTACTTTCTGCTGCAAGTTTTGCTGAAGGTGATGGTACTGTGGTTTCGCAAGAAGGCCGTGCACAACGTTTCTACCAAGTGTATGACCCAAGCTACTATAAACCTGAACTCGCAATTAAAGAATCTTGGCGCTGGTTACATGCAATCGAGACCGGTGTGAAAGGTCAAATGATTTCATGGACATTACTGGATGACGTGATTGAAGCAGTTGCAAAAAATGTACCTGCTTTAGAAGCGATTCAAGATGTTGCACCAGATGCTGGCTTCCGTGTGCATGGTTTAAAAGTTGCACGTGAACCACGTCGTTACTCTGGTCGTACGTCTATGCGTGCACCATTGACTGTTCATGAACCTAAACAACCGGTGGATAAAGATTCTGCATTAACATTCTCTATGGAAGGTTATGTAGGTAATCAAACACCATCAGCACTTGTACCATTTGCATGGTCTGCAGGTTGGAACTCTCCACAAGCTTGGAATAAATTCCAAAACAAAGTGGGTGGTTCACTAAAAGGTGGTGATTCGGGTATTCGTTTATTCGACCGTTTGGCAAAACGTCCAGTGCGTACTTTTGTTGCGCCTCAACCCGTTATTGTGAATGCTGAAAGCTTCCGTTTAGTGCCAATGCACCATATTTTTGGTTCTGGCGAATTTACGGTAAAAACACCAGCGATGGAAACACGTATTCCTGAAGCGGTCTTTGCGGTAGGCGAACAAGATGCAGCTCGTTTGAATGTTCAAGACGGTCAGAAAATCACTGTGAAAGCAGGGGATACGTCAATCGTTCTTCCAGTTCAAGTGATTGAATATTTACCTACAGGTTATATTGGTTACCCAATTGGTCTCGCACCGACGGTATCTCTTGCTGAGCCTGTATCAGTCGCGGTAGGAGCATAATTCATGGAACAAGAATTAATCCGTCAAACGCCGCTTTGGGCTGAGAACTGGCAAATTGCCTACTCAGTTGTTCAAGCGATTGTGATCTTGCTGGTTGTGGTATTGATCGCAGCGTTGATGTCTTTTATTGAACGTCGTTTACTTGGCCTCTGGCAGGACCGTTATGGTCCTAACCGTGTAGGTCCAGGTGGTATGTTCCAGATCGTTGCAGACATGTTGAAAATCATGTTCAAAGAAGACTGGACGCCGAAGTTTGCTGATAAATTGACTTTCCGTTTAGCGCCAGCAGTTGCAATGGCAACCGCTGTACTGTCGTTCATGGTTATTCCTGTATCACCTTATTTAGGTGTTGCAGACATGAGCATCGGCCTATTGTTCTTTATGGCAATGGCGGGTATCGCTGTTTACGCAGTCCTGTTCGGTGGTTGGTCTTCAAACAACAAATATGCATTACTGGGTGGTCTACGTTCTGCCGCTCAAACAATTTCGTATGAAGTATTCTTGGGTATTTCATTGATGGGTGTAGTCGCGATTGCTGGCTCATTCAACATGCGTGAAATTGTAGAAGCGCAGCGTGATGTTTGGTTTGTGATTCCACAGTTCTTAGGTTTCTTAATCTTTGTGGTTGCGGGTGTAGCGGTAACGCATCGTCACCCATTTGACCAACCAGAAGCGGAACAAGAATTGGCGGAAGGTTACCATGTCGAATACGGTGGTATGAAGTGGGGGATGTTCTTCGTTGCGGAATACGTCAACGTGGTTCTGATCTCAGCTTTAATCGTGACATTATTCTTTGGTGGCTGGCTAGCGCCGTTCAACCTAGAAATTTCATTTATCCCACCAGCTTTTTGGTTCATCATTAAAACTGCATTCTTTGTCATGATGTTTGTCTTGGCACGTGGTTCGTTAATGCGTCCACGTTATGATCAAGTGATGAACTTTGGTTGGAAGATTTGTTTGCCTTTGGCGTTGGTCAACTTGTTGGTGACTGGTGCTGTGATTCTTCTGAATCAAGCGGCCTAAGACAGCAAGGAGTAGGAAATGTATAAAATTCTAGCTGGGTTCGGGTCAATCGTACGTTCACTGTGGATGGTTTTCTCGCACGTGACACGTAAACGTGACACTATTTTATATCCAGAAGTCAAAGGTGAAGATATCGTTCCACCTCGCTTCCGTGGTCGTATCGTGCTGACACGTGACCCAGATGGCGAAGAGCGTTGTGTTGCATGTAATTTATGTGCGGTTGCGTGTCCTGTGGGCTGTATCTCTTTACAAAAAGCAGAAAAAGAAGATGGTCGTTGGTATCCGGAGTTTTTCCGTATCAACTTCTCACGTTGTATTTTCTGCGGTATGTGTGAAGAAGCATGTCCAACGACTGCGATTCAAATGACACCTGACTTTGAGTTAGGCGAGTATGTACGTCAAGATTTGGTTTATGAGAAAGAAAACTTACTCATTTCAGGTCCTGGTAAATACCCAGATTACAACTTCTACCGTGTAACAGGTATGGCTGTAACAGGTAAAGACAAAGGTCAGGCTCAACGTGAAAGCGCGCCTGTGGATGTACGGAGCTTATTACCATGATGTGGCCATTTTATTTGATGGCACTTGTGGCCATCGTTTCGACAATCCGTGTTGTAACCAATGCGAATCCTGTGCATGCGTTGTTAAGTTTAATTGTGTCACTTTTAGCCGTTGCTGGTATTTTCATGATCGTCGGGGCGCCATTTGCTGGCGCGCTTGAGATCATTGTTTATGCTGGTGCGATTATGGTGTTGTTCGTATTCGTCGTGATGATGTTAAATCTCGGCGAACATACGGTAGAACAAGAGCGTAGATGGTTAAGCTCTGATGCTTGGGCATATCCAGCACTCATGAGCTTCCTGATGGGTCTTGTTCTGGTTTGGACAATGACATCAGAATACAGTGTTTCTGGTCCACTGATGGGCACAGAAGTTATCGGTCCTAAAGAAGTTGGTATAGCACTCTTTACACAATATTTATTATTGGTTGAAGTTGCCGCGATGTTATTGCTTGCAGCCTTGGTTGCAGCATTCCATTTAGGTAAACGTGCACCAAGTGCAGAAGGGGAAAAAGAATAATGGGTAATATCCCTTTAGAACATGGTTTGATTGTTGCGACCATTCTTTTTGCACTCGGTTTTTACGGTGTGATGGTACGACGCAATCTACTCTTTATGTTAATGAGCCTTGAGATCATGATGAACGCAGCAGCACTTGCGTTCGTACTTGCTGGTAGTGCATGGGTACAACCAGATGGTCAAATTATGTTTATCTTGATCTTGACTCTTGCTGCGGCAGAGGCCTGTATCGGGCTTGCGATCGTCCTTCAGTTCTACCATCGCTTCCATCATTTGGATGTAGATGCTGCTAGTGAGATGCGCGGATGAGTTTATTAGCACTAACAATTTTATTTCCGCTCATTGGTTTTGTCCTTTTAGCGGCAGGACGTAATAAACTTCCTGAATCAGTCGCTGCCATTATTGGTGTAGGCTCAGTCGGTCTATCTGCATTATTTGCTTTGCTTGCAGGTATTAATTTCATCAATAGTGGTGAATCTTCACAAGTAACCCATCTTTGGACTTGGTTTAATGTGGCTGGTTTTGCACCAGGCATGAGCTTGCACTTAGATGGTTTATCTTTACTCATGCTTGGCATGGTGACAGGTGTGGGTTTCTTAATTCACATTTTTGCATCATGGTATATGCGTGGCGAAGAAGATTTTGCACGTTTCTTCTCTTATTTCAACCTGTTCGTTGCCAGCATGTTGCTGCTCGTATTGGGCGATAACTTAGCGTTATTGTTCTTGGGTTGGGAAGGTGTAGGTCTGTGTTCATATCTATTGATTGGTTATTACTACCAAAACCCATCGAATGGTCTTGCGGCAATCAAAGCATTTACGGTTACTCGTATTGGTGACGTATTCTTGCTGATTGCTTTGTTCTTAATTTTCCAACAATTTGGAACCTTGAACATCGCAGAGATCGTAGCGAATGCGCCACAAGTCATGACGCAAAGCTCTTCATTGACCATTTGGACTGCGCTTATGTTGTTCTTGGGTGCTGCAGGTAAGTCTGCACAAATCCCATTACAAACATGGTTGGCAGATGCAATGGCAGGTCCTACGCCTGTATCAGCATTGATTCATGCTGCAACAATGGTCACAGCGGGTATTTACCTGTGCTGCCGTATGTTCTCTGTATTTGAAATGGCACCTGAAGTAATGGTGTTTATTTCGATTACTGGTGCAGTGACGTTGATCGTTGCTGGTTTTGCTGCCTTGGTTCAAACAGACATTAAACGTATTCTTGCTTATTCTACAATGAGTCAGTTGGGTTATATGTTTATGGCGGTGGGCGCAGAAGCATACCAAGCTGGTCTGTTCCATATGCTGACGCATGCATTCTTTAAAGCATTATTGTTCCTTTCATCAGGTGCAGTGATTCTTGCATTCCATCACGAACAAAACATTTTCAAAATGGGTGGCTTGTTCAAGCACAATAAATTCTTATTTGCTTGCTTCGCGATTGGTGGCGGTGCCTTGGCAGCGATTCCATTCCTGACCATTGGTTTCTTCTCTAAAGATGCAATCTTGGCAGCTGTTTGGACACAACAACATATCGCAGGTATCCCAGTCTTCAACACATTGTATTGGGTGGGTGTAGCTGGTGCATTCTTAACTTCAATTTATACATTCCGTCTCATTTGGATTGTATTCTTTGGCGAAGAAAAAACGGCATACCATGAAATTAAGGGCGTGACCTACTGGTTACCTTTAGCGATTCTTGCTGTTTTGTCTACAGGTCTTGCTATCGTGCTTAAAGCACCCGTTATGAGTATCTTAAATGCTGCGCAAATTCCAGCATTTGTGATTCCAGAAGCTTTAGAAGCAGGTGCACATAGTGCTGAGCATGTTGCGATTGCAATTGCTCTGGCTGGTTTAGTAATTGGCGTGATTTTATTTGCATTTGCATATAAAGCAGTTCAAGCCTTTACGCGTACTTGTTTCGGTGCTGGTCTTGTTAATATCTGTCGTAATGCGCTTGGTTTTGATGCGTTATATGACATCGTATTTGTAAAACCATACCTGCTTATTGCTAAAATTTTAGGACGTGATCCTATTGATGGTTTGTGGTTAGTATTACCTGCAATTGTTAAAGGTGGTCATAGTTTCACAAGTTCACGCCAAACCGGTTCTTTGCGTAATTACGCATCGAGCATGGCATTCGGTATCGTCATTTTATTGATGATTCTGATCGTGACTCAGATCGTGGGGAAATAACATGGAAAATCCAAACAACTGGTTTTTACCCGCGCTGATCCTTGTACCGTTCATTGCTGGTTTTGTGTGTTGGTTGGTTGATAAAGTCGACGAACATCTTCCACGCTATATTGCTTTATTCGGCATGCTGATTACATTAGGCTTGACTGTTGCTTTATGGCAAAGTGGAACATTTAGCTATCAAGTAGGTGCTGCGGCACCATCTTGGTCAGCAGAATTTTATGTTCCTTGGATTCAATCTCTGGGGATTAACATTCACTTGGCTGTGGATGGTTTATCACTGCTTATGGTGGGCTTAACGGCATTGTTAGGTGTACTGGCAGTAGGTTGTTCATGGGGTGAAATTCAAAAGAACGTTGGTTTCTTCCACTTAAACCTTTTATGGTCTTTAGGTGGTGTGATCGGTGTATTCCTAGCGATTGACATGTTCCTCTTCTTCTTCTTCTGGGAGATGATGCTGGTTCCAATCTACTTCTTGATCGCACTTTGGGGTCATAAAGGAGCAGATGGTAAATCGCGTGTTTATGCAGCGACTAAATTCTTTATTTATACGCAAGTTGCTGGTTTGATCATGCTTGTTGGTATCTTAGGTCTGGTGATCTATGGATATGCAATGACGGATCAAATTGCTTTTGGTTATAACCATTTACTCAGTGTAGCCAATACACTTGATGCAAACCCTCAAACAGCCTCGATTGCTTTTGCATTTATGATCTGTTTGTTTATTGGTTTCGCAGTAAAACTTCCAGTGTTCCCTTTACACGGTTGGTTACCAGATGCGCATGCACAAGCACCTACAGCAGGTTCTGTAGACTTGGCAGGTATTTTGATTAAAACTGCTGCATACGGTCTATTGCGTTTTGTTATTCCATTTTTCCCAGTCGCTTCTGCACAATTTGCAGACGTCGCGATTATTCTGGGTTTAATTGGTATTTTCTACGGCGCTTGGTGTGCTTTCCAGCAAACCGATATGAAGCGTCTATTGGCTTACACATCTATTTCACATATGGGCTTTGTATTACTCGCGATTTACGCAGGTAATATTTTAACATTCCAAGGCTTAATGATCATGATGTTGGCACATGGCTTGTCATCTGCTGCATTGTTCATTATGTGTGGTCAAGTCTATGAGCGTTTACACACACGTGATTTACGTTTAATGGGTGGTATCCGAGGTCAATTCCAATATTTACCTTTCTTCTTGATGTTCTTCGTTGCAGCGTTAGTCGGTATTCCTGGCTTGGGTAACTTTATTGGTGAATTCCTGATCTTAATGGGTTCATTTGGTCGTTTCCCAATGTTTACGATTATTGCAGCGATCAGCTTAGTGTTTGCAGGACTATATGGTTTAATCCTCATTCACAAAGCATTGTTTGGAACACCAAACGAAGAGCAAAAACAACACTATGCAAGCCCATTAAAAGACTTGAATGCGCGTGAGCTTAGTATTTTGTTAATTTGTGCTGTTGGTCTTTTATGGTTGGGTCTATATCCGCAAACATTCCTTGATATTTCAAACTCAAGCATGATGTGGATTGCAAACAGCTATATCCCAGTACAAGAAGTTGTTGATGTGACAGAACAAGTCGTATTACAACAAAATGTGGAGATGCAATAAGTCATGAACTTCACAGTTTCTTTTTCTGAGCTAATGCCATTGGCTCCAGTCATGATTGTTGCGTTGACAGCAATCGTTGTCATGATCTTGACTGCAATTAAACGTAATCATAATTTGATTGCGACAGTATCAGTGATTGGTCTAAACCTTGCCTTGTTAAACATTCTATATAGTTTGTTTATGGGGCCACAGGTTTCTCCAAACGTAATGAACTTATTTATGGTGGATCCATTCTCACTGTACTA
This sequence comes from Candidatus Acinetobacter avistercoris, assembly GCA_018883945.1. GTDB lineage: Bacteria > Pseudomonadota > Gammaproteobacteria > Pseudomonadales > Moraxellaceae > Acinetobacter > Acinetobacter avistercoris. The sequence goes on along the minus strand of JAHLFF010000019.1, from coordinate 21,344 downwards.
TCAAGTCATTATTTTGCTGGCTGCATTAGCATGTTGTACCTTGTCTCACGCTTATATTGAAACGTATAAAGACAATCGTGAAGAACTTTATCTATTGATGTTGATCTCTGTTTCAGGGGCAATGTTAATGGTGTCAAGCTCACACTTTGTATCGTTCTTTATCAGCTTAGAATTAATGTCTATTCCTGTTTATGGTTTGATTGCTTACACGTACCAACGTGGCAACTCACTTGAAGCAGGCGTGAAATACTTAGTTCTTTCAGCAACCGCTTCTGCGACCTTACTCATGGGTATGGCGTACATGTATTCAGTATTAGGCTCATTGTCTTTTGCTGGTCATGTCGATGGTTTAGTTTGGACGCTAATTAATACACGCGATCCTGCTGTTGAAGCGGCATTACAAGCCTATTTACCACAGTATGGTGCGCAACTGGTTTCAGTATTTGGTATTTTGGGTCTAGGCTTAATCATTGCGGCTGTCGCGTTTAAATTGTCACTTGCTCCATTCCATAAATGGACACCAGATGTTTATGCTGGTGCGCCAGCACCGATTGCAACGTTCTTGGCAACAGTTGCGAAAGTTGCAATGCTTGGGGTATTTGTACGTTATTTACTGTCTTCAGGCGTATTGAACATTGAATCGATCAATACCGTGTTGATCGTGATTGCTGTGATGTCTATTTTGGTGGGTAACTTACTTGCGGTTAAGCAAGTGAATGTCAAACGTATTTTGGCTTACTCTTCAATTGCACATTTTGGTTATTTAATCTTGGCCATCGTTTCAATGTCATTTTTAAGTTTAACCTCAGTGAGCCTATATATATTGACTTATGTATTGACGACGATTGGTGCCTTTGGTGCAGTCGCGTTGATGTCTAGTCCATATAATAATAGTGACGAAGCTGAAACGCTGGCAGATTACCGTGGTTTGTTCTGGCGTCGTCCAGTATTGACTGCAACATTGACGGTGATGATGTTGTCTTTAGCGGGTATTCCGTTAACTGCTGGTTTCATCGGTAAATTTATGCTGGTGATGACGGTTGTTTCAGGTGCGCATTGGTTCTATGCGGCAATGATTATTATCGGTTCGGGTATTGGTTTGTACTACTACCTACGTGTCATGATTGTGATGTATATGACACCGCCAGATGTTCCACGTATCGATGCAGATAAGCATTGGGGACAGAAAGTCGGTGGTATCATGGTACTTCTTGCTGCACTCGCTGTATTGGTGATTGGTGTTTATCCAGATCCAGTAATCGCGATTGCGCAAAATGCTCAAATGATCGCCCCTTTACAGGCAATTATTCGATAATCTGAAAATCCTGTCGTGATTAACAAAAAAAGCCCTCATTGATTGAGGGCTTTTCTTATTTCTTATATAAAAAACATTTATAATAGTGGAAATTTACTTTTATGTTTTAGGTGTTCTCCCGTGCCCATTCAAGAAATCCGTCATCCGCTCATTCGTCATAAATTAGGTTTATTGCGTCGTGCAGATATCAGCACCAAGAACTTCCGTGAACTTGCTCAAGAAGTAACGATGCTTCTCACTTACGAAGCAACCAAAGATTTACAGATTGTTGATCACGAGATTAATGGTTGGAATGGTAAAGTGGTTGTCGATCGTATTGCAGGCAAAAAAATAACAGTTGTCCCGATTCTACGTGCAGGTATTGGCATGTTAGATGGCTTTTTAAATCTCATTCCAAGTGCCAAAGTATCTGTATTAGGTCTTGAGCGTGATGAAGAAACGCTTGAAGCGCGTACTTATTATAAAAAGTTAGTCCCTGATGTTCAAAATCGTTTAGCAATGATTATTGATCCAATGTTAGCAACAGGTTCATCACTGGTTGCAGCGATTGATGTGCTTAAAGCAAGTGGTTGTAAAGACATCCGTGTGATGGTATTGGTTGCGGCGCCAGAAGGGATCAAGCGTGTAGAAGCAGCACATCCAGATGTAATTATTTTTACGGCTTCAATTGACCAAGGTTTGAATGAACAGGGCTATATCATTCCAGGTCTGGGTGATGCAGGCGATAAAATCTTCGGTTCAGTTCAAAAAGATTAATTTAAGATTTTGAGCAAAAAAGGAGGCTTCTGGCCTCTTTTTTATATACTGTTATTCAAATGCTTAAACAATAGGGCAACGATCATGAAGTTAGAATATCAATTCGGTAAAGTGGTTAAATATAATCCAGAGAAAGGTTTTGGTTTTATTTCTATGGCTGGAGAAGATGTTTTTTTCCATATTTCTGATTTTCCAGAAGGCGCTGAAGAAGAGCCTAAAAGAAATGATAAGGTTAAATTTGTGCTTGAAGAAAATGGGGAAAAACTCAAGGCAACGCGTATCGAGAAACTTGATCCAAACCCTGCAAAAACCAAGCAAAGAAAAATTTTGCAACATAACGAAGCCATTACGACAGATTTGTTGTCAAAATTTCTAAGATAATGATTTAAGACAAAATAAACAGAAGGATGAAGATTCAATTTCAGTCCAAAATTTATCTTTGTCTTAAACTAAGTGATTGAATCGTTATTGCTTTTGTGTCTGTACAAAAAGATTAAAACGTGATTAAAATACAAAGGAGGCGGGGGAGCCTCCTTTGTATTATTGCGTGTCTTTAAAAATTTTAAAATTTTGATTCTTATACATTGAATTCAAGCGGGACTGGGGAAGTTTATGTTTTACAGGGGAGTATTACATACGTATGATTCTGAAAATAAAGTCGGAACAATATATATTGATGAGCAAAAAATAACAGTTCACTTTAATTTAAAAGATCTACCAAACTCGATCATTCAGCCGCAAATTGGGGAGCGGGTTAAATGTATTCTGGTCGATGAAGCGAATGATAAATATGCAAAATATATTGTCCGTTTAGACAATAAAAATGCTCGAACTGAGCAGAGTTCTGTTCAAAGCCAAAGCTCGAAATTAGCGAAGACTTCTAATGTTTTATTAAAAGAAAAAAACCGAAAAGAATCTACTCAAAAATCTGTTATTAGCCAAGCTGATGAAGGTGTTACGAAACAGGTTAACGTTATTGCAAAACCTCAAGTTAAACAAACAGCAATTCAAAATGTTGAAAAGCAATCAGCCAAAATAAAACAAAATATTGATTTAAAGCCAAAGATCGATCTAAATGAAACTTTTAAAGTTAATGAGCAGCATCAAACAACTGAGGCGTTTCATTCACCACAAAGTCTTCAATCAAAATTGATTTTACAAAATGCTGAAAATGAACTGATCAGAAAACTGTTGAGTTCAAGTCTCGAACAATCAAATAAGGATGATTTAGAGCAGACAACACAGGAGATAGATCATGGCTCAGATTTAAAAATAGCAGAAGAAAATAATCAACTAAAATCTGAAAATCCGCATGCTGAAAGCACTGAAAGCACTGAAAGCACTGAAAGCACTGAAAGCGTTCAAGAGTTTGAATTAAATTATGAAGCATTAAATACCAAGCAGCCGAATCTTATTGAGTCTACTGTGCAACATGATGAAAGGGCGCGAGATAATTTTGATGATGAAAAAGATTCAAATCTCCCTTTTCCACTTGTAGAATTTGAATTAAATTTTGAGAAACTTTCGGACTTACAAAATTTAAATATTCATAGTGAAGTTGATCAGACTGAAGAGACTGCATTCGAACAAAACGATGCTGCGAATGCGCAGCCTGCTGAACCAGAAGAGTTTGAACTTGATTTTGGTCGTTTAGCAGTACAGCAAGTAGATAACCATAAGCAAGTTAATCATACAGATTCTTCTGGAAACACAATCACTCAAGCGAATAATGATGGCTTTATCAATGAACAGCATGAAAATGAAAGCTTAAAAATTAAAAACCAAAAAGCTGACAATGATGTCATTCCGGAATTTGAATTAAATTATAAAATCTTAAACTCAGGTCAAGTTTCGTCAGAAACCGATCTCCAAATTCCTGTTGAAAATGAAAAAATAGAACAAAACAAACAGGATGAAGCGTTGAGTTCTGAATTTTTCAACATTGAATTTGAACTCGATTTTGATAAACTCAATAAGGACTCGGTTATTTTTGAAGGGGAAAATAGTCCAGAACAATCTTCTGAAGAGTTAAAAAAAATATCTTTTGAAGACGTTGAGTTGTTTTCTAATGCGGAGCTAGCAGTCGCTAAGGAGAGCAAGGTTTTACATAAATCAGCAGTTCCAGTATTGCCGCTTGCGAACAGAGTCCATACTAAAGATGGGGAATATTTTTCAACACAACCTAATATTAAAAAATTTGAACGTTGGAAAGAATCAATGCTATCTGCATCAGCAAATTCGACCAGTGACAAACATTATTTTCAAGGACAGCTTAAAGCTCCAGATCCAGCAATTGTTGATGCGATTAAGAAGAAAAATTGCATTCATTTAACGCAAAAGAAAAATGTGAGTTCAAGTGAAAATCAGTTTTCAACTGTTCAAAATAAAAGTTTAAAGAATAAAAAACGACAAAAAAGGACAAAGATATTGAACTTTACAGTTATGTCGGTCATCGCGGCATTGGTATTGGTGAATGGAAGTATGTGGGGATATCAAAGATTTCAACAATATAAGTCTGAGCAACAGGCTAAATTAACGATTTATATGCTTGAGCAAGAACAAAAAATAGAAGAGCAACGCCGTTCACATGGAAATTAATCGGACGAGCTTCTATCAGATCAGGCTTTGCAACAGTTGTCAGGTGTGAATCATTTGTTAGGATCGGATCAAATAAAGCATTGTCATAGTATATAAAAAAGCCCAAATAATATGGGCTTTTTTATATTTTGAATTTAACGGTTAACAAAATTATTTATCAAAAATAATTTAATGATTCACCACAAATTATTCATCACAAAACTTCATAAAGGCTTTTAAGCCAGGTCCTTTATATTTTTGACGATGCACCAACATAAATAAGGGACGAGTTAATTGCCAGAAAGGTGTGCTAATTTCAACCAGTTGCTGTTTTTCTAATAAAGGCTCAATGGCAAGCTTTGAAATACATGACAAACCTAGACCACCCGCCACGATTTTTAGAATCGCTTCATTATGACCCAGTGTCAGGCGAATATTGGCATTTGGTAAGTCTTTTAAAATAGCGTTATCGAAAACTTCACGTGTACCTGAACCTTCCTCACGCAAAACCCATTCGGCATCAATAAAATCTTCAATCGTTACTGGTCGATTTAATTGTGCGATTGGATGATTAGGTGAACAACACACGGCAAGTTCATCATCACGCCAATGGATCGATTGTAATTGAGGTAAATGACATGAACCTTCAATTAACGCCAAATCTAACTGGAATTGATTTACCGCTTCGATCATTTGACGTGTATTGCCAACCTGTAGTTGTAGATGAGCTTGAGGTTGAGCTTGTAGAAAATTCGCCATTAAGTCTGGCATTAAGTAATCACTGATGGTGAGCGTGGCTCCAATGCGCAAATCAATACTTTGTAATTCACCTTTGGCAGCCTGTTCAAAAGACTCACAACGACCCAGAATTTCGAGCGCTTGAGGAAGCAAGAAACGACCGAGATCATTTAACTGTAAACGTTTACCTAAGCGATCAAATAACGGTGCGCCTAAACCATCTTCCAGATCTGCCAAAGCCATACTCGCAGCACTTTGAGTCAGTCGGACGGCATCGCTCGCCTTCGTTACAGTACCTTCTTGAGCAACGGCTACAAAAACTGCCAATTGGCGTAGTGTCATGCGCATGGATGAAGCCTTAATGTGAAAAAATATTAATAAATTACTGGGTCATGCTACCATGAGCAGAGTCTATCGTGCCACGTAGAAATTATGTCATTTGAGAAATTTAGCCTAGAAAAAGTTTTGTCTGTACATCGTTGGACCAGCACATTGTTTAGTTTCACGATGACACGGCCTGCACATTTTAAGTTTACTGCAGGCCAATTTGCCCGTATTGGTTTGAAAGTGGGTGATGGTCTCGTTGTACGTGCTTATTCTGTGGTGTCTTCACCGTTTGATGAGACTTTAGAGTTTTTCTCTATTGTTGTACCGGATGGTGCTTTTACATCTAATCTTCAACACTTGAAAGTTGATGATGAACTTTATTTAGAAAAAATACCTTATGGGTTTTTAACACTGGCGCGTTATCAATTGCCTGCACCACATGACTTATGGTTATTGGCAACAGGAACGGGGCTTGCGCCTTTTATTTCGATGTTACAAGATTTTGAAACTTGGCAAAAGTATTCCCAGATTAATCTGGTATATAGCGTTCGTACAGCATCGGAATTGGCTTATTCAAAGCGTATTGAAGAAATCGTTGAAACTTTTGGCGAAGGCCATACAGGTTTTAAATTCATTCCGATTATTACCCGTGATCCTGAAGCACCTTTACATGATCGTTTACCGATTTTGATTGAAAATGGTCAATTAGAAGAAACAGCGGGGCTTTGTTTTAATCCAGCATCAACACATATTATGCTTTGCGGGAATCCTGAAATGGTTGAAGACACGAAAGAGGCTTTAAAAGCGCGTGGCTTAACCATGAACCGTCGTGGTGAAGGTAATATAGCGGTTGAAAATTATTGGTAACGCGATGGGTTTTGAACTCAACGACCAGTCTAAATAAATATTAAGCCTATTCAAATATTAAGCGCGTTCAAATATTGGGCTAATTCAAATTATTCTTTTCAATTTAAAACCTCCAAAATGGAGGTTTTTTAATTATTTCAAAAATTAATGCACAAACATGTCCATAAATTGGCGGATTTCTTGAATTGCAGTTTCCACATCACTAGTGAGCCATGTCGGTTCAAAAAGACCTGCATAATGATCCACACGATCATGTGGAACGACTAAGCGAATCGGGCAATCTTCTTCTAAAAGCCGCCAAGGAATAATCGGTACTTCGTTGTCTAAGAACGCCGCAATATTACGAATATCAATAATCATTGCATTGATACACTCAGGGAAAGGCATGACAGAAAACTCTTCCGTCTTTCTACGGAAATATTCTAAGTCACCCCATTTTAAAATATAGCTTGGTTTATTGAATTCAATAATTCCAATCAAATGCTCATCGCGAGTACTATGTAAGTAACATTGATGAGTGACATCTGTGTCTAAATCTAAAGAGACACTTTGCCTCGAATAGGTCATAAAATTCAACAGCGAAAAGATGGGGGAACATATTATAGCCCATTTTGTTAAATTCTTCTGATCTTCTGAAAATTACATCACTACGAATTGATAATGATTATTCACACAAAACAACATAAGTGCTTGTTAATATAATTATTAGTATAAATAAACTTAATCAACAAAATATAAGTGAGGGTGAATCATGACTCAAGATTTCAATAAGCCGCCCCAAGATCCCAATCATCAACAATCGAATAGAAGAAAACGGATTCCTGTATTTATTTTGATTATTGTCGGAATATTTTTAGCATCGTTTATTTTCTATGTACTTGCTGATCGTAATCCTGAGCAAATTGATCAATCTATTCCTGCAACATCCACCAATGATTCAAACACAGCGACAGCATCTGATGATTCTGCTGTCAACAATACAACGACGGCCATTGCAGAAGATACTGCGACAGCACAGTAGTCGAGTTCATCGTAGAGAAAGCATACAGCCTTAGACATGTTCTAGGGCTTTTTTGTGGGTCTATAATTTATGGATTTAAGCGCTTATGTACATGATATGTAGTAATTATGCAGCATATGGTTGAAAAAGGTTGAACCCAATCTAGAGCAAATCTAAGGTGTAGAGATGGATTAACAAATCTAAGGCTAAACTTTATTGCTTTAACTAAAGAATTGATTAAACAAATTAGCTTTAACAAAGGCTTAGAAATAAACATGTAATCATTATTTATTTAAAATTGTCCAAGCTTAATCATTTTTTTCGAGCTTAATAACTCAAGCTTAATAACTATAGTTTTAAACAAAATGAATGAGTTTTAAACAAAATAAATGAACAAAAGTTGCGATTAGAAAAACTAAATTTAGACAAGAGGTGAAGGTATGAACGACTATTTTAACAGTCCGTCACGTGGTGGATTTGATGCTGCGTACTACTGGGAACAATTTCACCCGATTTTAGCCGCTGTGGCTATTTTGATTGTCGGTTGGATTGTTGCACTCATCATTGCTGCAGGTATAAAAAAATTATTAAGTAAACTCAATACGAATCAGCGTTTATCAACTGCGACCGGGCATCGTTCTAATATCGAAAATATTGTTTCTCGAGTCGTCTTTTGGATCGTGATGATCATTGCTGTGATCGGCGCATTGAATGTGTTGAATTTGACCAGCGTAAGTGGTCCGTTTAGTAATATGGTTCAACAGTTCTTATTGTTCATTCCTCAACTTTTAGCCGCAGTCGCCGTTGCTTTTATTGGTTGGATTGTTGCAAATTTAGTAAAAGTTGGACTGACCAAGCTGTTAAATCGTACCCAACTGGATGAAAAGTTGAGCCAAGATGTAGGCGTGACTTCCATCAGCCAAAATATTAGTGAAATTGTTTATTGGTTGATTCTACTTCTATTTTTACCGATCGTACTTTCTATCCTCGGTTTGAATGGTTTGTTGTACCCAGTTCAAAACATGGTGAATGAAGCTGTAGGTTATCTGCCGAATATATTTATGGCGGGTATTATTGTTTTTGTTGGGTATATCTTGGCAAAAATTGTACGCGGTATTGTTGAAGGTTTATTAGGAAGCTTAAATGTTCAACAGCAAGCAGAAAAAATTGGATTATTTAAAAACTCCAATTTACCTAAGGTTTTGGGATCATTTGTCTTTGCAATCATCATCATTACGTCATTAATTATTGCATTTGAAGCATTGGGTGTGAATGCAATTTCACAACCTGCAACTGCAATGCTGTATGAAATTATGAATGCAATTCCTCATATTATTGCAGCAGGTTTAATCCTGATTCTGTCTTATGTGGTGGCGCGATTCGTTGCTAATTTGGTGGTTGATGTTGTTTCAGGTACTGGCTTAGATGAGGTTCCAGCGAAACTAGATATTCAACGCTTTTTAGGAACAACTAAACTGTCGTGTGTTGTTGGTTATCTGATCGTTTTCTTTACTATGTTATTTGCTGTTTCAGAAGCGGCGAATCGACTTGGGTTTGAGCAAGTCAGCGAATTGATCGCCATGTTTATTTATTTCGGTGCCAATATTTTACTGGGCGCTGTGATTTTGGTCATCGGTTTTTGGCTGGCGAATATCGTTGCGAATGTCGTACAACGTGGTGAGAACAACAGCTCACGTTGGTTAGGTACGTTAGTTCGTGTTTTGATCATGGGCTTAGTTGTCGCAATGGGTTTACGCGCAATGGGCATCGCAGATTCGATTGTTAACTTAGCCTTTGGCTTAACCTTAGGTGCTGTTGCAGTGGCATTTGCTTTGGCCTTCGGATTAGGCGGTCGTCAACCGGCTGAGCGTTTATTGACGGATTTGATCGATAAAGCAAAAGACGAAGCAGATAAACCTAATCCATTACGTGGATCAGAACAATCTGACTCAAAAACCACGCCAGTTGCTCCGCTACAAGAGCAAATGGATTCAACCACGGTATCTGAAGAATATCTAAATAAGGATCTACCAGCGGGTGCTGATGTAAAGCCAACGGACAAACCGTTGAATAATCCATTTGGATCTACCGGTGAATCACTGTTAAATGATAAACCGCAAGATGACCTAAAATAACCTTTAATTTGTATTTAAGATCAGTCACGATATCGTGGCTGATTTTTTATTCTTAACCTTATTTGAGGAGAATGCAAAAAGCATAAGATTGAATTCAAAGATGATAATGATTAAAATTTTAAAGTATTTGAAGAGAGCAGAGATTGAAAATGAGCTGCTGTTCATTCAAATATGAGCGGACTATTTAAAGAGGAAAATAACAATGAAAAAGAAACCCAATAAGTTTATAGCACCTATTGTGATTGCGGGTATTACCATCGGGTTTTTGGCCAGCGCGTTCAAATTCGTTTTTGCTAAATCAGATGATGAAAAAAAAGTTGATGTAAAAACAGAGGAATTGAACGCTCAAAATTCTCAGCAAGATTCTTAAGCAGATCTTCAACAGGAGAATGAATTATCAGCTATCCTTATTTTCAGCCATCCTTAATGGTTCAGGAAGCAGGTTTATGTCTGAATACAAATGAATGTTGATCGGGCTTTAAAAATAACTCAATCCCTTGATGTATAAAGATTGAGATCGAGTTCGTATTGAATCTGATCAATATCTCAAGTGGATGTTCAGGTTCTAATATTATTTTCGTGCTCTCATATTGAAGATATAAGTTAAACAAATTGCGATGCTGCATGTGCAGATGACCATGCCCATTGAAAATTGAATCCGCCCAAATGCCCCGAAACATCAAGGATCTCACCGACAAAGTACAGGCCTTTTTGCTTCTTACTTTCCATGGTTTTTGATGAAACCTCAGTCGTGTCTACACCACCCAAAGTAACCTCAGCAGTTCGGTAACCTTCAGTTCCAGATGGTTTAACATCATATGCATGTAAGCGTTGTGCAACGTGTTCTAATTTTTCATCGCTGATATTGCCAATCGACATTTCCGCGACATCTGACCAAATTAAAGTTTGTAATTCTAAGACAACACTTTTAGGTAAGTGCTCAGTCAATAAGGTCCGTAATAATACTTTCGGTTGACTGTTTTTCTTGGTTTTAAAGAAGTCAAACAGATCAATATACGGTAAGAAATTCACTTTAAAACTTTGTCCCGCTTCCCAATAATTTGAAAGCTGTAAAGAGCTTGGTCCACTCAAACCACGATGCGTGAACAATAACGCTTCAGTAAAACTATTCAGCTCATTCGATAACGTTGCATCAACAGCATTACCACTTAAACGTGTGGTGACTTCCTTAAAACCATCTGAGAATGTAAAAGGAACTAAGCCTGCCCGAGTCGGGTAGATGTGATGACCAAACTGTTTAGCGATATCATAACCAATACCTGAGCCACCTAAAGTTGGAATAGATAAACCACCAGAAGCAACAACCACAGATTCACATTGAAAATAACCGATAGACGTTGCCACTTGAAAAGTATGGTCATCGATGGCATTGACGGCTTTGACTTCAGCACTGGTCTTAATATCCACCAATCCTGTTTTTTCACATTCTGCTAACAGCATTGCTAGAATTTCTTTAGCGCCGTTGAGTGTGAACAGCTGTCCATGCTTACGCTCTTCGTATTCAATCCCATACTCACAAACCAAACCAATAAAATCCCAATTGGTATAGCGAGTCAAAGCTGAAATGACGAAATGTGGATTATGAGAAATGAAATTGTCAGGCTCTACATACAAATTGGTGAAATTACATTTACCACCACCCGACATGAGTATTTTTTTACCCACTTTATTGGCTTTTTCCAGAACCACAACTCTTCGTCCACGTTGAGCAGCCATGTATGCTGTCATTAAGCCAGATGCACCCGCACCTAAAATGACAACATCATATTGATTTGTAGACATGACTAACTCACGGGAAAATAAAGCTGGGCATTATAGACAAGTTTAGCTTTTTTTTCAGGGCTTATCTTGATCCAGATGAACTTAAATTGAAGCCAGCCGACCTTGTAGACCGCCTGAATGGATGATTAGTATTTTCGTTGTAGATGTTATTTTTTGCTGATCAATTAAATCAAATATGCCATAGAGCATTTTAGCGGTATAAACGTGTTCTAGTGGTATGTTGTATTGAGTTTCAAAACTGTCAATAAATTGCATGAGTTCTGCTGTGGTTTTGGCATAGCCGCCATGACAATAATCATCGATAATCTGCCAGTTTGATTTCTGAGTGAGTTGAGTCATATCTTTATTTAAGAAATCACCTTTTAAGGCGGAAAATCCTAAGACCTGTTGATGCGGATCACTGGCTTCAATCAGACCCGTAATCGTCCCACCGGTACCGACAGCACAGCATATTAAGTCAAAATGAGCTTTATCTTTAGCGCTTAAAATCTCCTGACAACCCCGAATAGCAAGGGCATTTGTGCCACCTTCTGGAATAACATAATACTCAGGAAACTGCTGAATTAGCTGTGCTAAATATTCAGGTTGATCTTTTTGTCGATAGTCTTCACGACTGACAAACTTGAATGTCATGCCAAACTGCTGTGCCGTTTGTAAAGTTGAATTTAGCGGACGATTAGCTAACTCTTCACCACGGATGATGCCCACACTTTTAAAGCCATACTGATGCGCTGCAAAAGCGGTCGCGGCAATGTGATTTGAATAAGCCCCGCCGAAGGTAAGTACTTTTTTCAGACGCTGACGCTTTGCTTCAAGAAAGTTATATTTTAGTTTAAAAAATTTATTACCTGATATTTGCGGATGAACTAAATCCAAACGTTTAATGGTGAGGGTGACTTGCTTATACTGAATATTTTGATAGGGAATTTCTAGGGCGATTTCATCAAACATCACAAAATAATCTATACAGGCGAAGGCAAGTGATATTGTATCGAAAAAAAGTGTCAATGCGGTCCAGTGAGCGTTCGCTATTTTATGAGTTTTCATCTGTGTGATGAATTGTAATGGACCAACTTAGACAGTGATCGATACATTAGAATTGATTTTGATACCATCAATGCACTAGAAAATATATTCACAATGACCAATCACTATTTTATTTCTTTCATTTTTTTAAGTGCTTGTCTATTAGGTTGTCAACCAAGCGAAGATAAAGTTGAAAAAGTTAAACCACTTAAGCCAAATCAAAAGCAATCGATTATGCAAGCGCATCTAGATCAATTTGAACAATGGAAAAAGACTCAAAATCCAGTGGAATTGGAGCAGTATCAGAATTATTTCAACACGCATTTAAAACAAAAACCGACCTTATTCGAGTTAACTTATAATTCACATCCACTCGGTGGAGAGTGCGAGAAATTTCGATTTAGTTTACCGCCAAAGTCATTGTGGAAAAATTTATTACCGACCTTACAACTGATTGAAAAACTACAGCTCAATGGCGTGTATGATCATTATAAAATTGTGTCTGTATATCGCAGTCAGGAAGCCAACAGCTGTGTAAAAGGTGCGCAAAAAAGCAAACATTTAAAAAATTATGCAGTTGATTTTCAAACCTTAGATCAAAATTTCAAACCTTATGCAGATACTGATCTAGTAGAACAACGATTGTGTGAATTTTGGCGTAAAGAAGGGCGGCAGTATCGTTTAGGATTAGGTGTTTATGGCAAACAACGCTTTCATATTGATACGCAAGGATATCGAACTTGGGGTGTGGGTTATAAGTCAGCAAGCTCACCGTGTTTAAAATGAAGTAACTGAACAAGATCAATAAATTTTATCTATATGATTTGCTGAATATTTTAAATTGATTTTAGCTTAAACAAGAAGCCACTTAATAAATCAAAAATGATCATTTTGAAGCATTAAATTGATAGAGGAAATTCCTTCTCCCTCTGGGAGAAGGGATGCTATGGATCAATTTATTGCGTATGAAGGAGCTTTTAAAAAGATTCTAAAGTGCTGAATGGAATAGCATAAATTGAATAGAGTTTAAAATTATAGACATAAAATCTTAATCATTATTCTTATATTTTGTATATATTTTAGACTGTTCAATGTTATGCTGGAGAGAAGAAAGGATATTCAGCCGATAAAACAATAATGAGGGGGCAGTATGAAAACACTTACCCAAGCTATATTCATTGTTATCGCCTTATTGAGCAGCGGATGTGATAACAAAGATCCATTTAAGCCTAAAACTGAATTACGCACTATGATTATTGGCGGTGTGCCTGTATATGAGCGTGATTACAAACTTGCTCAAGATTTAAGTGCTGAGCAAATTCAGCTTAAAGATTAAGGTGCATCTTTCGAAATGTCTGCATGATGAATGACATGAAAAAGATCTCGAATTAACTTCAATGTTTATTACACTTCTTTCATCATGTTTATTCATTGATACGTTTGAACAAGTGATATTTAAAAAAGCTATTCTTGAAAATGTGCTTGGTTGTAAATAACACGTTTATTTGTGAAAAATGCGCTAAGCTTAATTTGTGCGCTAAAGTTTCTTGATCTATTTATATATTTAAATGCTTTTAAGTGAGCAATTTCATTCATCATCTCATCACACATTAAACTGGATTTAAGTAAGATCTACGCTGACTTTTTTAAATCGATAAAAAAATAGCGAGATATTCAACTTCTAAATCTGTAGAATCTGTTCGTGAATTTAAATTAGGGTGGCGTTGTGGAATCATTTTGGATTTTAGGCTCAATTGCATTTGCTCTAATGTTAGGTGCGATGAGTCCAGGGCCGACTTCAATTTATGTCGCCAAAAATTCGATTGCGATTTCAAGAAAACATGGTTTATTTACGGCATTGGGGACAGGTGCGGGTGCAGCAATATTTGGTTTGCTGGCGGTATTAGGTCTACAAGCATTTTTATTGGCAGTGCCATCTGCATATATCATCTTAAAAATTTGTGGTGGTCTTTATTTACTTTGGCTTGCTTTTAAAATCATCAAACATGCTAAAGAGCCGATCGATCATTATCCAACGACTGAAACGCAAATGTCATTACGCCGTGCATTTATGACAGGACTAATTACTCAATTATCAAATCCAAAGATTGCTATTGTTCTCGCCAGTATTTTTACAGCACTTTTACCTAAAGTTATTCCTACTTATTATTATTTTTTCTTGCCTTTGTTGTGCTTTTTCATAGATGCGGGATGGTGCTCATTGGTCGCTGTGGCATTGTCCGCAGAGAAACCACGCCGTGTGTATCTAAAATTTAAAGCGGGTTTTGATCGTGCTGCAGGTACTGTTATGACGGTATTGGGTTTAAAACTCATTTTTGGTATGAAATAACACAAGCATCTTATTAATATTCATATTGAGTCGTATCGATCCTTAAAAATCTTGATTGAAATAAATATTTAGAGGAAACTTTCTTTAGGTTCAAACCCTATGAAAGTTTAAAATTAATCTCATTCATTTCCAAATCATTAAACCTTAAATTTTAGACCTTAAACGTTGATCTTCTTTTAATTAATGTCCCCTAATAAGATGCTTTTGGTCATAAGTTTTTGATCAAAATATTTTCACGGTATCATCGTTGGCAGATCGGCTTCTTTCAATTGAGTAAGATGAGTAAATTAAGTAAGCGCGTAGATTGCTTGATGATGAAGTCAATTTATCGATTCAGATGAAGCTTTAAGCTGGGATCATTTAAAGATAAGATTATTTAAAGATAAAATTATTTAGATCACATTATGAACTAGATAAAGAACTAGAAAATAAGAACAAGAAGATAAGAACTAGAAAATAAAAAAATGATGATTTTCATCACAAATTATTCTTTTTAAGCGATTTCATTGATATCATGCGCTCCTTATTTATAATAAAACCTTATGGTAAAATATGTCTAATAAATTAACTTTAACAGTCGTTCTTACTGGCCTCGTATTGTCAGCATGCTCAACTACTGAAACTTCTAGAACCATCCAAGCGCCGCAAGTGACGGCTGCAACAGCCGCAGTTAAATATACAGGAATCAAAACGCCTGTTTCGATTGGTCAGTTTGATAATCGTTCAAGCTACATGCGCGGAATCTTCTCTGATAATGTTGACCGTTTAGGTGGACAAGCCAAAACTATTCTAGAAACACATCTCCAGCAGACTGGATATTTCTCAGTTTTAAATCGTGATAATTTGACCGCATTACAACAAGAAGCAGGTTTTAATAAAACAGCTCAGGCGATTAAAGGTGCACGTTTTGTATTCACTGGTGACGTGTCTGAATTCGGTCGTAAAGAAGTCGGTGATCATCAACTGTTTGGTATTTTAGGCCGCGGTAAAACGCAAATTGCCTATGCAAAAGTGAATTTAAATGTCGTCGATGTAAAAACTGCTGAAGTTGTACATTCCGTTCAAGGTGCAGGCGAATATGCATTAAGCGAACGTGAAGTACTCGGTTTTGGTTCTACAGCGTCTTATGATTCGACTTTGAACGGTAAAGTCTTAGATTTGGCTGTTCGTGAAGCAGTGAATAATTTGGTTGTTGATGTACAAACCAACAAGTGGTCAACCAAATAAAATCATACAAAGGTTTGAATAAATGAAAAAAATATTCTTAACTTTATGTGGTTTGGCCACTTTAAGTTTAGTGGGGTGCGCCTCCGCTCCCCAAGCTTTATACAGTTGGGGGGAATATCCTCAACAGTCGTATTTGTTGTTGAGCTTACCTGAAAAAACTTCACCTCAAGAACAAATCTTAAAGCTAGAGAAAGATGTTGAAAAAGCCAAAGCGAAAAATTTGGCTGTACCACCAGGCGTTTATGCACATTTGGGTTTGATGAATCTTAATGCGCAAAATGCGACACGGGCAGCGGAATATTTTGAGTTAGAGCGTCAGGTTTATCCTGAATCGACTGTCTTGATGGATCGACTGTTAAAGAAAATGGGTGGTACAGCAGCTGGAGTGTCTAAAAAGTGAAAATAATCAAACAACTTTTAGCGCTTGGCGTTGTCACGACATTATTAACAGGCTGTGCAATGTCGCCAAAAAATAACCGCGATTTAGCGACTTTTGCTGCGAACATGCCGAAATCAATTTTGGTGTTGCCGCCAGTGAATGAATCACCTGATACTCGTGCAACTTATGGCTATTGGTCAACTGTGACTTTGCCTGTCGCTGAAGCAGGCTACTATGTTTTCCCGATTGCTGTCGTCGATACGATGCTCAAGGAAAATGGAGTGTTCAATGGTTTTGATGCGCAAGCGATTGATCCGAAAAAATTAAAAGAAATTTTCGGTGCGGATGCTGCGTTGTACATCAAAGTTAAAGAATATGGTTCGAAGTACCAAGTTTTACAGTCTGTTGCTTCGGTTGCAGTTGAAGCCAAACTGGTTGACTTAAAAACAGGTCAATTGCTTTGGGAAGGCCAAGAAAAGTTGCAGCAAGCCAACGATAATGGCGGTCTACTTGGCGCTTTGGTGGGTGCATTGGTCGATCAAATTGCCAATCATTTGAATGACAAAGGATATACCTTGTCTCGCTCTGTGAGTAGTCAGCTCTATACCCCGCGACTGGCTCAGCAAAAAGGACTTTTATACGGCCCGAGATCACCGAATTTTGTTCAAAATTCGATGAGTCCACAGCAATAAAAATATTTTTTTGAACAATCATCCTCTTAATCAATGATCCCCTCCAGTGAGGGGATTTTTTTAATCTTTAAAATGGACAGGGATCCATTGATAACTTGAACCATCTTTTGAATAAATATGACCAATCCCTGGGAAGGGTAAATGCGGTGCAGCGATGAGTTGTCCATCTTTTGCATATTCTGCAAAGTGTTTTAGACGGGTTTGAATTGCTGATTTCTGATCAATATCGAATTCGATGGCTGTTTCAGGCTTTTCAAACTGTAGTGTATGTGAATGTACAATATCTCCAATAAATACAACGTCTTGATCGTCCGCTTTCAATTTAAAGCTGTAATGTCCCGGTGTGTGACCAAATGACGGTTTAAATGTGATCCCGCCAAATGCGAGTGATTTATCCGAGAAAACTTTCACTTTCTTGGCTTTTTCATAAGGCGCTAATGCAGCTTTAATTTTTTCAACTGTGCCTAAGAAGCCTGCTTGTTTTTCTTTGGGCAAGCTATTGACTGTTTTAGGATTCAGCCAGTAATCGTATTCAGTTTTTGCTATATGCAGCGTCGCATTTGGATAATTTGGCACGCCGTTGTTTGAGATACCGCAGACATGGTCTGGATGTAAGTGGGTGAGAAATATGCCATTCACTTGCTCAGGTTGATAACCCGATGCTTTGAGGTTGTTATAGATTGAACCTAGATGCGCTCCAAAACAGCTTGCAGCACCACTGTCGACCATGAGGAGTTGATCGCCTGTCTTAATCAAGAAAGCATTCACAGAGGTTTGTATACCTTTGCTTTGATCAACATAGTATTTGTTCAGAATTTCATCTTTTTGTTCAGGACTCAGCCCTTTAAATTGTTCAGGTTTTAAGAAGTTTGTACCATCGAGTAGGGCAGTGATTTGGGTATTGCCGATTTGGTGATGGTAGTAACCTGCTACTTGTTTTGAGGCTTGGTGGTTAGTCGTGTTGGATTCGGCTGCTTGAACTGTTGTGAAAGTGGTAGAGCTTAGGGCGAGGGCGATCAAAAGCGGTTTTAAAGTTTTCATAGCATTCTTATTAAACTTAAAGGGATATATCTTTTTTAACATATTTATTGATGAGTTTAAAATTAGTTGAAAGCTCCTTCTCTTGCGCCATATATTGCTCAGGGAGAGGGTCGGGGTGAGGGAATCTATATATTGAGGAAATTTTGCCTTACTTTTGAAGGATCAAAAGTAACAAAAATCCTTTGTTCGTTAGAGGGCACATCCGTTTGCCTCTAACGAACGGGCTACATCCATGTCGCAGGTCATGTGATTGAAGACTGTTTTAACTACTTAATAAATTGATTAAAATCTTTCTTATGAACCGTAATTTCTATTGTATTTTCACGATCATTAGGTTTTTTTTGACGTAAATCCTCAATGATTGAGAATACAGTTGAGAAGATAGCAGATCGTGTAAATTGAAGTAAATTCTGAAGACTACTTTCAAACTCGCTGATTTTTACATAAGTATGTGTCGAATCATTAGATAACTCAAATGAGTCTGGAACTAAAAATAAAATATGATGCTCTAGTGAGTTTCGCCAAATTTTATAAAATCCAAATTGTCCATTTTGCTCATTTAGATCGTATATAAGGCTATTAATTGCAATCAAAGCAAAATTTTCTTTGATTTCTAAAATAGATTTATTTTTATGCCAAAAGTTATTAAATGCAGTATTTTTTTCAATTTTAAGTGAAAAATAATGACATAAAAATATTGCTAGTTTATCTAATATTGAAAAGCATAATCTGAAGCAAGTTCTTAACTTTTCTGATCTTATATTGATAATCTCATGATCATTTAATTCGGAATAACAACTTTCAAAATCAACTATAGAGCTCTCAGTAAATTTAGATTCATATAGGAGAGCACGAACTAATGAAAATTCAGCTTTAATACGATTTAAGTATTGTTCGTGTTTTAGAATATTTTCAGAAGAAACGACACCTTCAAATAATGTTAAGTTATCTCGTTCATTGGCTATACATGAACAATACATTCCATGAATATTCAAAGTTAGATTTTCTTTTATACACCATTGTCTAAAATCAGACATTTGCAAAAGGTCTTCTTTATTTTTCTTAATTTCGTCATCTTCGTCAAAATCGTTAATTTGAGATTTTAAAAAATGGATTCTTTCCAAGTAACTAGGTTTATATACACTTATTGTAAATGGGGATAAATACACGAAGGTATAGCCTTTTATTATTTCTTGAATCATTTTTTCAGTACGATGATCTAAAAACTTATCAAACGTTTCTAAGCATGTAGCTCTATTTAGAAATGCTTCTGGGTAGTCTAGTTTAGTTAAAGCTATCTTTTCATATATAAACATAGCTTCAGAGAATCGATACTGTTGTTTTAATGTATTCGCTAAATTGATTAAATTTTGATAATAAAGATTTGTATTTGTATCTTTGTTAATTTTTTTGAAATTTTGCCAATAAAGATTTTTTGCTTCACTATACAGTTCGCTATTTTCGTAGCTTAATAATTCATTTTTATAGCCAAAATTATTTGCAATGCTAATTTTGGCATTTGCTAAGTTATAAAAGAAGTGATTTATAAATTTGTCTTCGTAGTGACTGCGGTGTTTTTCAAGAATGTTAATCCCACTTAAAACAGCATCTTTATTTCTTAAATATGTGCCTGCATCAATATAATGACTTGCTAAATTAAAAAAAAGATTAAGAGAATACTCTGATATTGCATTTTTTTCTAATTCACCTAACATCATTTCACAACCTATTAGTGCATCAGTCCATTCACCAGCATCGATAGAATTAGAAATAGCGTTTATAGCTTCATTAATTTCATTTAGCTCTAATTTCATCCAAATAACTTATATAAAAGTCCTACTAAAATATAGCAGAGCTTCCGATAAGTGTCTAAAGTTACCTCGACCATTGTAAAGCAGTGCTTCCAATCTCCTGAATGTAGAAGGAGTAATACAGAATAAATCTAGTGATGGATGAGTCCTCTCCCTCAGGGAGAGGGTTGGGAGAGGGAAATAAAAAAGCCTCTACATCAGTAGAGGCTTTTTCTATCACAGACTTTAAATCTTAAGAAACTTTATCACCCGGTTTAGCACCGCTTTCAGGTGAAATTACCCAAACGCCTTCGCCATTCCCCGCAGCTAAAACCATACCGTTTGAAATACCAAAACGCATCTTACGTGGTGCAAGGTTTGCCACCATCACCACCAATTTGCCTTTTAAGTCTTGAGGCTCATAGAACTCACGAATACCGCTAAATACATTACGCGGTTCAGCTTCACCGACATTTAAAGTCAATTGAAGAAGTTTGTCAGAACCTTCAACGTGCGCTGCTTCTAAAACTTCAGCGACACGTAGATCAACTTTCATAAAGTCTTCGATGCCAATGGTGCTTGTGTTAAGAGTAGCTTCACCGACTTTAGGCTCAGCTTTTTTATCAGCCTTCTTCTCTTTTTTCTTTTCGACTTTGACGGGTTCAGCCGCAGCAGCCAAAGAGTCTTTAGACGCATCGACCATCGCTGCAACAGCTTTAGGATCAACACGCTGCATTAAAGGTTGGAACAATGCAATTTCATGACCGACAAGAATGTTTGTGCGAGAAGCAAAATTGAAAGATTCAAGTTTCAAGAACTCTTGTACTTGAGCTGCCAATGTTGGCAAGACAGGAGCAAGGTAAATCGCCAATTGACGGAATAAATTAATACCCACAGAGCAGACGTCATGGACTTGTTGGTCTTCACCTTCAATCTTCGCCAATGCCCAAGGTTTTTTCTCATCAATATATTGATTCGCTTTATCTGCCAATGACATGATTTCTCGAATCGCAGCAGAGAATTCACGAGCCTCATATTGAGCAGCGATTGAAATACCCGCATCGATGAAGCTTTGAACCAATTCAGGTTCTGCACAAGTCGCAGAGAGTTTATTGTCAAATTTAGTATTGATGAATTTTGCACAACGGCTGGCGATGTTCACCACTTTACCCACCAAGTCCGAATTCACTTTTTGTACGAAATCATCCAAGTTCAAGTCAGAATCTTCAACTTTATCGGACAACTTAGACGCAAAGTAATAACGTAAATATTCAGGGTTTAAATGTTCTAAATACGTTTCCGCTTTAATAAACGTACCGCG